>PXBF01000139.1 GCA_003567005.1 PVC group bacterium | reverse complement strand
TGATTCGGCGGTTGCGGTCCATACGAATGGAGCGGCTTTGGTGTTGTAGTGTAGTTTTCATGAACAGAGACTATCATGACAGCCAATATTGTGCCATATTATTTATGGGACAGCACACTAGTAACTTTTCCGATAAAATGCTTAAACGAAATACCCAATCCGTTTTTTCTGGAGATTTGTTTTGACTGTCTGCGTAGCTGTGAAAGTTTTTTGGTTTGCGAGAGATATTTTCTAGTAGCTGGCAAGAACGGAGCTTTCTCATATGCAGATTGAAGTTGAAAAAAAAGCAGGACTTTCAGAGGGTCCGCCCTTGGCGGCGTATTTGCAGGATGCGCTAGATAAAGTGCATGCCGCCGGTGGCGGGATTTTACATGTAGGCCCAGGCGTGTATCCCGTGACAACGCTTTTCATGCGCACTGGGGTTGAATTGCATCTCCAGCGAGGCGCGGTCATTCAGGCATGGCATCATATTGACGACTATCCCGATGCTACGCTGCCTCCTATTTTCCAATACCAACCACGAGCGAACTTGATTGCTGCAATCGACTGCACGGACATTTCGATAACGGGCGATGGCGTAATCGATGGGCAGGATCTAGCCTTCTGGGATCCTTGCGAATCGAAGGAGGATCGGCCATACGGGATATTCCGCTACAAGGTGCGTGGCTCCTTGCAGAGTCGCCCGAGTCCGTTGGTGCAGCTTGTACGCTGTCGGAATGTGCGGTTGGATCGTGTGCGGGTGCAGGCGGCCCCGGGGTGGGCGGTACATGTATATGATTGTGACCATGTTTCCATTGCCGGTCTAACGATTCGCGGTCATCGTTTCGGTCCGCATACAGATGGTATTGGTATCAACGGGAGTCGGGATGTTCGCATCATGCATTGCGATGTGGATACGGGGGATGATGCAATCATTATCAAATCTACGGATCCGGGGATGGCATGCCGGAATGTGACGGTCACGAATTGTATTGTGGCATCGAATTGTGCTGGTCTTGGGCTGGGTGCAGATGTGTATGGCAGCATCAGCGATGTGATTTTCAGCAATTGCGTCGTAAAAAAAGCGTTGCGCATGATTCAGGTGGAAATGTGGTTTCCGGGGCAAGTGCAACGGGCGATTTTCAAAGGGATCACGGGGCGTACCTATCCGGATGAAGAGATTGAAAATGAGCGTCCGATTTATGTGGACATACAAGAGCAGAAACGTCCGGGGGGTGAGCTGGGATCGGTGCAGGATCTTGTTTTCCGCGATATTGTCTGCGAGAGTCGTGGGCGCATTTTGCTGACAGCGCAGGATGGTACAGTGATTGACGGAGTGACACTGGATCATGTGGTCGTGCAGGTTCCGGAGATTGAAGATCCGGCAGTCACGGTGCCGCGTTCCACCAGCCTGCAGTTATCCAATTTCAATCCTGCAACGCGTGCGGCCCGAGCCGCAGTTGTTGGCGATAATGTACGAAGGCTTACCTTGCGGGATGTGGAATATCGCTGGCCGAAGGGAGCACGCGTTCCGATGCATGGGTTGTGTTTGCGCAATGTCGAAGACATCGTCGAGGATAGTCCGCGGTTATGTGCGTCGCGTGCGGATGTTGCGCGTGTATCGGAGGTACACGATTGATTTTGGTGTCAATACCCATATTGTGACAGGACGACATGAAACTATCATAACGACCACGATGCAGGAGTTGCCTTTTTATGCAATATTATGTGAGCCCTGATGGAGCGGATTCGAATCCGGGGACAAAGTCTAAACCTTTTGCCACGCTTGGCAAGGTGGGGCAGGTATTGGACGCTGGAGATACTTGCTGGTTACGGGAAGGCGTATACCGGGAGGTATTGCGTCCTGGAAAATCGGGCAAAGCTGGCGCGGAGATCACGATTGCAGCCTATCCGGGCGAGCGAGCGGTTATTCATGCTGCTGATCCGATCTGTGGCTGGGAGAATACCGGTGGTGGTTTATATACTGCATCTATGCCTTGGTCTTTAGGTGATGCGAATCAAGTATTTTGCGGCGAGCAGATGCAGCCGGAAGCGTGCTGGCCCGATCCGGGAGATGATCCTTTCTTTCGGCCGAAGCGCGCGCGCGTTTCTGATGGCAATGCAAACACACTTTGTTGTGAAAAGATTCCGGTAGTGGACGATAATTGGCGAGGGGCAAAGTTGTGGTGCGCGGGGGGCAGTGCATGGATTTGCTGGACAGCTACCGTACTGGAGCATGATCCCGCATCGCACACCATTACGTTTGCTGAGGAGCAGAAAAGATACTATAAGCCCCGCAAAGGCAGTCTGTTTTCGTTACGAGGACATCGTGCAGCTTTGCGTGTTCCGGGGCATTGGTATTACGAGGCTACCAAGGCAAAGCTTCTGGTGCTATCGCCGGACGGAGAGAAACCGTCAGACGGAGTATGGCAGGCCAAGCGACGCAGGGATACCATTGACTTGTCGGGACGCTCGCACGTTCGCCTTCGCGATATCCACTGCTTCGGCGGGGGGATCCGTACCAATGCGGCAACGGAACATATTATTATAGACGGTGTGCGCGCGCGCTATGTAGCCCACAATTATGCACAGGACGTTAGTCAGACTGATGGGATTATGCTCTTGGGGCATCATATGTTGGTGATAAATTGTGATTTCGGTTATAGCTCCGGTTCCATTCTTACGGTTGGTGGCGCGGATAACCGGGTCATCAATTGCAACTTGCATCATGGCGGGTATGCGGGGTTATGGAATGGGGCTGTGCGGTTGTGTGGGCGTCGCATTGTATTTAGTCATAATACGGTTCGACATGCCGGGCGGGACCTTGTGGCGGTGCATGGGTTATCAGAAAGCATCGTGCAGTACAATGATCTTTCGGATGCCGGCTGGTTGACGGCGGATCTGGGGATGATCTATGGACACAACACAGATTTCGCCAATACGGTGTTTCGCCATAATTACGTGCATGATAACCATGCAGGTTATGCGTTGGGTATATACTTTGATCACCTGAGTCACAATGCGATCGTGCATCACAACATGATTTGGAATGTGAGCGATGACCCCATACGCGTTAACAACCCGAGTTATGGTTGCCAGGTATTCAACAACACATGTTGGAAGACCGGATCTCTTGAAACCTTTGATCACTCCGGGCGTAACGATCTGTTTGGCTGTCGATTCTGTAACAACATTTTCAATAAACCGGTTGTGTTGCCTGATCATGTTGTGCAGGAGAATAACCGGATTATGCCTCGTCCGCGTTTCAAAGATCGTGCTTCATACGATTTCCGGATTGAGACGCTTGCCGGTCAAGGTGTTGGTGCGTTTGCGGAGGAGCTGTGGCGGGCTGGTTATGATCCTGCGGGGCCTCCGGAACCGCTGCCTGTTTATGCGTCACCGCGGATTGCGTGGATGAATTTGATTCACAATTCCTGCTTTGAGTTGGGCACGTTAGAGGGCTGGCGGAGATTTGGAAAGGGCCAAGCGGAGCTGGTACCCGGTAATGGCTGGGGCAATCATGGGGCAAAGGAACTGGCGTGTCCGACGGGTACTTCTCGCTATACCTTGCATTTGTCCGGTGGGCGCGTGGGCATTACACAGAAGGTAGCGGGATTGTCTCCAGCAACAACCTATCAGTTGTCAGCTTGGGTGCAGACATCGCGTGACGACGTGAAGGTTGTGTTAGAAGTAAGCGAGCATGGTGCGGATCGCGCTTTTGTATACTTTGACTCTGTAGAATGGTGCCGCCGTACACTCGTGTTTACGACGGGTTCGGTCGCGACAACTGCACGCGTTCGGATTGTCAAGGAGTCAGCAAAAGGGGAGGCCTGGGTAGACAACTTTACGTTGCCAGCAAGCTCTCCGGGCGCTGGTGAAGGCTTTGTTTTGGCGTAAAATAAGCAGTAGAGAGAACGGATAAACAGATCGGACGATTTGAAACACCCGAATCCGTTGAACTCTATTTTTTCGCTATCGCTTCTCAAAAAAAATGGATCGGTATTCCAGGAAGAAAACACCTTTCGCCGCTCATACAAACTTTTACACACAATAATTGACAGTGCCTGCGAAATTTCAATTGGTGATTTTTACTGGTTACTCCTTTGCATCAGGAGTAAAATACCATTTCGTTTCGTTGTGATATAGAGCGAGGTTTATGATGATATGCAGTCTGTCGGTGCGTAGGAGCTTTTATCGTCTTTTTCGTTTATTTTGTGTCTTGCAGCTTTTTTGGGTTTCGCTGGCGTTGGGGCAGCACACGATCGTTGCGGATCCGGCAGATGCCGCGGCTGCATATGACACCGATACGGATCAGTTTAGCAGGCAGCGTCTAGGTGATGCGACGATTAACCTTGGACGCCAAGGACCAGGCGGGCGCTTTCATCAGGCGATGGTTATACCCTTCCAGTTACCCGACTTGGGAGAAGCAGAGAATCCCTTTCAAAGTGCTTCGTTTGCATTTTATTTTTCTGGAACGGTCAATAGCGTAGCTGGCTTTAACCTGGATTTATATGGATTGGCCCCGCGCGGGAGCGCTACGGTTTTGCCATCGTCGCCAAGCACGACAGACCGCGGTGATTTTTACATGGGCGGTTTTGATGGTTGGCCCACTGTTGATGAAACCGCCGGTGTGGTGAAGCTGCAAGATAATATCTTGACGAGTGCGGCGAGCACAGGTTCAGAGGTCGTAACCAGCATAGCAGGAAGTACGGCACTGGTAGATTATCTCAATGCGGCGTATGATGGTGGTGAAGGGGTTGGGAAGTGGATTTTTTTGCGGCTCACTGCCGATGCGACACCGGGCGGTGTGGCGTATTACTCGGTTTCATCCGCCAATCATTCTGATGCGAATCGTCATCCGCGCATTACTTATACGCTGGTTGGAGATCCACTTCCGCCGCCAGCGGGGCGTCCGCGCCCATTTATTTGGGTGACCGATGATGATAAGCCTGCCATTCTGGATAAGATCGATCAACATGATTGGGCTGGGAGCTTGTTCGATCAACTTGTCTCTCGTGCAGAGAGTGCTGTTTCAAGTCATCGGGCGGATCGCGATGCGTATATCCGCGGGTTGCCGGTCGAGTGGGATGTATCCCCCGCGCGGTTCAAGACGATACCGGCATTTCCGGAGTGGGGCGAAGGTGGTGTGCGTAGCCCCGCCCAAAATCGTTTCAATGCTGCACTCGATAGTGCCATTCTCTATTATCTGACCGGTGATACGGACTATGCTGCGCTTGCGGCGGATATTTTGCATAATGCTGTCACAACGCTCATTGAGGTGGAGCCTTCCTCTAATGCAAACAATGGGGGCTGGATCTTTCAAAATGATTTTCTAAAGGGAGCCCGTGCAACGGGCACGCAGTTGGCTGTTGTGTATGACTTTTTGCACGATTACCTAATGACGAATCAGGTTTACGATGTGCAAGCAGAAGCAATGGTCGATTTTGCGGATTCAACGGCTCAAGCGGTCTTCTTGCAGTTTTACCGTTTGGCACGGGATCGTGGGTTTATGAGTCACACGAATTGGCATGCGCTTATGGCGACGACGATGCTGAATAATTTGCTGGCTCTGAATGATGAGTCGGCGCGCGAAGCCAAGTTGGACGTTTATCTGGTCAATGGCACGCAACGCCAAAAGTCACTGGCAGAGGATTATCAGTTTTATGCGCAGACAGGGAATATATGGCCGGAGTCGTTACAGTACGTTAATGCGGTGGCGACGATTCGTACGAGTCATCTGGTTATGATCGATCGGTATGATCCGGATCGGAACGTATTTGAAACGTATCCGAACCTTCCCTTGACGTTACCGCGTGTCAGTGAGCTGGTGTATCCGAATGGGCAATTGATTCGTTTTGGGGATGGTCCGCGCATCGGTGGAACGGAGCCATTTCGGACTTATGAGATGGTCTATCAGCAAGCCGTGGCGCGGGGGTATGATGATTTGGCTGAGATGTTCGGGGCGCGTTTGAATGCGGGGATTGCCGCTGGTCAACATGATCGGTCTGTCTTGCCGGGATATTCTGGACTTGGGCAACACAACGAGCCATTGTTTTTGTTGTGGGGGGCGCCTGAAATTTTGGAAGAACCTGTTTCGCCTGCATTGCCGCGAACGGATCGTTTGCCGTTTGCAGGCATTACGTTGCAAAGGAATCCATCGCCATTAGATGACCCAGATTATGGTTTGATGGGGTTTGTGGGAGGTGCGGGCTTTGTGCATAGCAGTGCCAGTGGCATGAATATAGAACTGTATGGTGCAGGGCATGTGCTGGGAGCCAAAGGTGGGAGAGGAAGCTACGGGACCGATATCCATGAAAACTATTATCGTTTATTTGCCGCGCACAACACGATTATTGTGAATGGTGCCTCTCGTGGCCAAGGAGGCTGGCAACAGATCGATATCAATACGGTTCAGAATGTGGCGATGGAGCCAAACGTTTCTGATGCGGCGGTTTCACCACGTCATTCGTTTTCCGTGAGTTCATTCGAGGACAATAGAGGCAGCGATGCTGAAGCCACACAGCAACGCACATTGGCGGTGGTGCGCACGTCACCCGTCAGCGGGTTTTATGTTGATATTTTCCGGAGTGAATCTGCAGTGACTTCGCGCACGGCTACTACGCTAGAAGGGTCGATAACGGATCAATATCACGACTATATTTATCGCAATGTGGGGGCGTTGCATCCCGAAGTGCTTCTGGATGGATCGCCAGCGTCATTGTATCCACAAGCGGACCGTTTTCAGAATGATATAGGAGATGGTTACGAACAACCCGGCTGGCGTTATTTTGAAAACACGCAGGTAACGTATCCGACAAATGCATCCATGCAGGCAACCTTTGTGGCTGCTATTGGAAATGATCATCGCAACATGCGTGTGCATATGCCTGCTGTCGAAACACGTGAGTTTGCGATGGTAGAGAGCCCGCCCATTGTGGATGCTCCATCGCCTTATGGAAACAGCAAGTCACCGACACTTGTGATTCGTCAAATTGGAGAGGCATGGGATCGTCCCTTTACCGCTGTATATGAACCGTATCTGGGATCGGATGGTCATACGGTGCAGTCCGTGACTGAATTGGAACGCAATGGTGTGGTTGTGGGAGTAAAAGTGGAGAGTTTTATTGCCGGCGTGCCTGCCGTGCATTATGTGATCGCTAATCCAGAAGATGGCCAGTTCTATGAAGACCCGTCTGTTGGGCTATCATTTGAGGGGCGATTCGGGATTGTGGCTGATCTGGGGAATGGTTTTATCAGTCTTTATCTCGGAGAAGGAACCTCCATTTCCTACCAAGGCCGCTTGCTGGAAACGGATGGGGGCATTAGCTCGCAGGCAGAGGTACGATTTGTTCCGGGAGAAGAACCGGATGTTGCTGCCAACACAGCGGTTACGTTTAGTGAGCCGCCTGCACCGACTGTCAGTCCGGTGGCAGATCAGGAAATTACGCGGGGCATGGAATCGATATCGGTTTCGTTTACGGTTTCCGATGAAACCGTTCCGGCGGAAGAGTTGATTGTTGCTGCTGTTTCCGACAACCCGCAGATGTTTCCCGCAGGGAGTCTCGTTGTTTCAGGTAGTGGTGTCGAGCGCACGCTTGTGTTAACTCCTGCGCCAAATGTCTTTGGTGCGGCGACTGTGACGATCACGGCCGACAACGGCGCGGCTTTTGGTGGGAGTTCCTTTAACGTTACCATTGACTCTGGTGCGCGTTTTGCCAGTGTGCTTCCCGGTTTGGCGGCAGACACCACCATAACGGATGCGCCTGCTGTAGAGGATCCAACGAGGAATACGGGTGTGGTGGGGATGCGTGGTAATGCACCCTTTGTAGATCGCTGTGCCGTTTTCGTATTTCGCATGCCCGACTTTGGGGAGACGGAAGATCCGTTTGTTGAGGCGCGTTTTTCCTTTGATTACCGCGACAAGACAAATAGTCCACGTCCCGTTGATTTATATGGGTTAGCCCCCCGTTCTGCACCTACAGTCTTGGCGACGGATTACTTCGGGCAGACGACGGATCCGGATCCGACACCGGGATCCATCCTGCTGCAATCCAATATTCTGGACAATAGCACTTCATTCGGGGTGGTCTCTACCTCCTCAGAGGCGGGCTGGGCATTGGTGGACTATCTCAATGATGTGTATGATAATGGCACAAATGCAGGCAAATATGTTTTTTTGCGTTTGAATACGACGGTGCCGAAAGACGGGGTACATTTTGCAACGATCGGCTTTTCCGAGGGGGGCAGTGTAGGACCACCTGACACACGTCCACGGATCAACTTCACTTCCACGCGTCCGCACCGTCGGCCTACCTTCATTCTTGTGCAGTGAGGGTTTGGTCTGAAAATGATGTTGCAGTATAAGTCGAGTAAACGGCTTGCTTGTCGTATGGTGCGAATCATCCATAGTATAAATCACGAGAGGGGGCGAGATGAAGGTAGATGCATGTTTTCCACGCTATACGGAGTTTGAGCCGAAGGTACCGGTTTGGTGTGTGACGCCGGATCGTACAGGTTGTCTGCATCGGTTTTTCGATACTTCGCCGATCAGTCCCTCTGGGCGATATCTGGCTGTGTTTGAGATGCCGTTTGAGGACCGGCAGCCCGATCCAGGCGAGGCAGGGAATGTGGTGGTGGTGGATCTGGAAACGGGGGATAACAAGGTTGTGGCGCAAACCTGCGGTTGGGAGCCTCAATTAGGAGCCAATATCAATTGGGGTGGATCCGATCACGAATTGTATTTTAATGATGTGGATACAGCAAGCTGGCAGCCGTTTGCGTGGAAGCTGGATCCTTTGACGGGTGAGCGGCAGCGTATGGAAGGTACGGTATATCATGCGTCGCCGGATGGACACTGGTTGATTTCGGCGAATATGACGACGATGCGCCGGACGCAGCCGGGGTATGGGGTTTGCATACCACTGGAGGGATTACGGCGCAACATCGGACTGGCGGAAGATGATGGGTTTTACCTGACCGACACACAGACAGGTAAGGCGCGAATGGTGGCATCCATTGCCGACTTGGTTGCAGAGGCGGACCCGACCATCCAATTTGCAGATTGGGCGCATTACGAGGTATATGGATTTCACAGTAAATTCAATCCGCAGGGAGATCGCTTGATGGTGAGTCTGCGCTGGTTTCCGGCATTGGACGAGCCGCGTTGGAATATGTTCCAGCTCGATCGTACGGCCATCCGTTTTGCGTGGATCACGATGAAATTGGATGGCAGCGAAAAGCATTGCGTGGTAGGTCCGGAGGAATGGGTAAAGGGGGGGCATCATGCAACGTGGTATCCGGATGGTGCGCGTATTTCCATGAACTTGAATATCGAAGAGCAAGGTATGCGGTTGGTGCAGGTGAATGCCGATGGTAGTGATTTTGGTAAGATCCTGCCAGACGCGTTGGGATCTGGACATCCAACGGTGCATCCCAATGAGCGCTACATCCTGACAGACTGTTACAAGCATGAGAAGACAGCGTTTCCGGATGCCACTGTGCCTCTGCGATGGATTGATTTAAAGAGTGGCGAAGAAGAATGCATCGTGCGAATCAGTGTCAATCAGCCACATGAGGATAAAGTGTTACGGGTTGATCCGCATCCTGCCTGGGATCGTACTTGGCGGTATGTCACATTCAATGGTTTTGTGGGCGGGACGCGTCGGGTTTTTCTTGCGGATATGCAGAGCCTGCTCTGAGTATTGCGTATTCCTTGCGAGAGAGTAAAGGGTGATATGTTGGATGACCAGATTGACCTTATTGACCAGATTGACAGCAAGGTTTGCAGTTGTTTCTGGCTGTTTTTCATAAAGAGGGGGTTATGATGGATGGATTTTTGAAGGTGTTTGCGGTTGGTGTTATCTGCTTCGGGTTGTTTTCTCTGGTGACAAGGGCAGAGCCTGCTGTTTTTATTCTGGATGGTGCGGATTTGGCGCGTGCGAAGGAGGCGATTTTGGAAGGGGATCTTGCAGTCCTTGACGCGTTGGAGCATTTGGTGGATCGGGCGGATGCTGCGCTGGAGAAGGGACCATTTAGCGTTACGCATAAGAAGATCATGCCTCCGAGCGGCGACAAGCAAGATTATATGAGTTTTGGTCCGTATTGGTGGCCAAATCCGGATACGGAGGATGGGTTGCCTTATGTTCGGCGCGATGGAGAGGTCAATCCGGATGCCAGGACGGATGGATCGGATTCTCCGCGACTGGGCGTTATGGCCCGTTCCACGTTGACGCTTGCGCTGGCGTATTACTATACCGGCGTGGAAGCGTATGCCGAACATGCTGCCCTTTTGATACGTACGTGGTTTCTGGATCCGGATTTGCGCATGCATCCGCATTTGCAGTTTGCCCAGGCCATACCGGGTCGGGTAGAGGGCAGAGGCATCGGGATTCTGGATACGTCGCGCTTGACGCAGGTGGTTGATGCTGCTGGCATTCTGAAAGGTTCGGCATTCTGGAGCGAGGAAGAACATAGCGCCTTGCAGGGATGGTTCCGGGAGTACCTCGAGTGGATGCAGACGAGCGATCATGGCCGGGATGAACGCCAAGCGCGTAATAATCACGGAACGTTCTACGATGCACAGGTTGCGTGTTTTGCGCTATTTGTGGGGGATCCGGATAACGCCAGAAACGTGTTGGAAACAGCCAAGGAAAAGCGTATCACTAGCCATATCAAGCCGGATGGCCGTCAGCCGCATGAGCTGGAGCGTCCCATATCCTTTCACTATAGTCGCTTTAATCTGGATGCGATGTTCATGCTCGTGCGGCTTGCCGAGCATGTCGATCTTGATTTGTGGAACTACCGTTCTGACAAGACCGGCGGGATCCGCACGGCATTTGATTACATCATCCCTTATCTGGATCCGTCTGAAGAATGGCCGCATGGGCGAGCAGTGACCGATACCGAGCGACGCAGGGTACTGCCGCAGTTGCGGCAAGCTTATCGCGCGTATGGTGATTCTGTATACCTTGAGAAGATTCAGGCATTTCCGGCAGAAGAACGGAATCGTGATATTATGAGGCTTCGTTTTCCGGCAAGCCTATTGGCGGGGGAGTAGGCATTGTGACTTCATTGAAAACTGAAGACCGTGCCGGGTGGTGGCAAGGGTGGATCTGCCGTGTAAACGATGCGCGGATGATAATTCGTATTGGAATGATCAGCAGAAGCAATCGTGTAGTAAGCCACACCGCCCGGTGTCGCGTCGGCATTGAGCCGCAAAAAGACCCATTCCCCAATCCCTTCGCCACCATCATAAGCCGCATTGAGATAGTCCAGCAGCTCTGCACTGCCAGCAGTGCTGGTCGTGACATGTGAGCCCTCGTCAATGGCACTGGTCAAAATATTATCTTGCAGCTTCACCACACCTTCGGTTTCATCAACTGCGGGCCAACCATCAAAACCACCCATATAAAAATCGCCGCGGTCTGTGGTGCTGGGAGACGCGGGTAAAACGGCCGCATCAGTGCGTGGCGCCAACCCATATAAATCCAAGTTAAAGCCAGCTACGCTGTTAACCGTGCCGGAAAAATAAAACGTAAACGACGCACTTAGGAAAGGATTTTCCACCTTTCCCAAATCGGGTACCTGAAAGGGCATAACCATGGCTTGGTGAAAACGTCCGCCCGGCCCTTGGCGACCAAGGTTAATCGTCGCATCACCAAGGCGCTGCCTGCTAAACTGATCGGTTTGGGTATCATATGCCGGCGCGGCATCTGCTGTATCGGCTATGATGGTTTCCTCTGCTGTCCCGGTCGTGATCATGAGTGTTGGTATGCAACAACAAGCTATCCAAAGCATGTTGCGTGTGCTGGGTCGTGTTCGTATGAATTCCATACCAGTTACTCCTTGCTATGCGTGCGAACGTGATCTTCCGCTTTCTGTAGCATCTTATGATTGCAGTACCGGATTATAGTTCGTGTGATTTGTTTTGCAATCGGAAAACGAATGGAATCGCCTCCTTGAGCGTATCTGCGATTCGTCACAGTCATCGCCGATCCCACCGGCTTTATGCCGGTCGGTGAAGAAAGCTTGGTGTTATAGTGGCAGACCGCCTTCTCAACGTTTTCCTCCACCGACGCAAGGTCGGAGGGCGAATCGATGCAACTGAACGCAGATGTGCCCCGCCTCCATCAACGTGCCATGCGTGGTATGCACCGGAGGGGCGTGGATTGCCGTTTGGAAAAGACGAGTGTTTCTAGCTTGTCCGGCTGTGCTTGCTGGTGAGGATCTGCTCGCGGCGGGCGGCCAGCTCCTCCACAATCGCCGGTTGTTCGTTTGCGAGATTACGTATTTGGCCGATATCCATGGAGAGGTTATATAGCTGGGGATCGGGCGCATTACCGAGTTCTGTCTGTGTGTTTTTCTCGATGGCGTGCCCTTTATAGGGCGGTATGTAAACCCAGTCCTTGTGTCGTAAGACCGTTTTGGCCTGCGTGCCCTCGACCAAGAGTTCCTCGCGCCCGTCTTCGGTTTTACCCAGTAATATTTCGAGCATGTTCAAACTATCGGGTGCTTCATCGGGTTGGAGGCTTTGGCCGGTCAGGGCGGCAAAAGAGGCATAGAAATCGACGTGGCTGATGAGGGCCTGTGATTGATCGGCCTTAATGGTTCCGAGCCAACTGGCAATGAAGGGGACGCGTGTGCCACCATCGAACATACTGTATTTTCCGCCGCGTAGGGGTCCTGCAGGCTTGTGTGTACCATTGCATTCGCGGGCTTGGTCAGCATAACCATCATCCAGTACGGGGCCATTGTCGCTGGAGAAAAGGATAAGGGTTTGTTCCTTGATGCCGAGATTTTCGAGGGTGTCGAGCAGGGTACCAACGCAGCCATCCATTTCAGCAATCACATCACCGCGCGGTCCAAGCGAGGTCGCCCCCTTGTAACGTGGTCCGGGAATACGCGGGACATGCGGTTGGTGTAAGGCATAGTAGAGGAAAAAGGGACGATCCTGGTTTGCGGTCACAAAATCGACGGCTTTCCGGCAAAAGGTATCCGACATGGTTTCGTCGTTCCACAGGGCCGCCCTTCCTCCGCGCATGTGGCCAATCCGGCTGACGCCGTTAATGATGGATGCATCATGCCCATGGCTATACATCATCCGCAGCCTTTCCGGGTTATGCCGTCCGGTGGGTTGACCGGGGAATGCCTTATCCCAATCGTAGGTTACCTCGATCGGGTCTTGTGGGTCGAGCCCCACTACCTTGCGGTCTTGCAGATAGACGCAGGGAACGCGATCGTTGGTTGCGGCCATGATGAAAGAGGAATCAAAACCTACATCATTCGGTGTCAGACTGATGTCCCGGTTCCAATCGAGGTTGCCGGCTCCAAGGCCAAGGTGCCATTTCCCGACGATGCCGGTTTTGTATCCGACTGCTTGGAGCATTGCCGGTAGTGTTGGTATGGCGGGATCGATGATCATGGGGGCATCGCCAGCCAGAATGGCGGCTTGTGGATTGCGCCAAGGGTAGGAACCTGTTAGCAGACTGTAGCGCGAGGGGGTGCAGGTGGCAGCAGTAGCGTACCCTTGCTCGAACAAGAGTCCTTCTGATGCCAGGCGATCTATGTTGGGGGTGGGTATATCGGTGGCACCGTAACAACCCAGATCGCCGAAACCAAGATCGTCTGCATACAGGATGATGATATTGGGATATCTTGCGGATGTGTTCATGCGTAGTTCCTTGGTTTGTGAGATAAGCGGGTTAGCCTTTAACACCGCCGGATAGGTTGATGCCGCGCACGAGCTGTTTTTGCAGGATGATGAATAGCATAATGAGCGGAATGAGGCAGATCAGTGTGGCCGACATGAGAAGTTCGACCTGTGTGCCGTATTCTCCTTGAAAGGCGAGCAAGCCGATCGGCACGGTTCGCAGGTGGGCATCCTTGATCATGATGAGCGGCCACATGAGGCTGCGATAGTTGCCTAGGAATGTGAAGATGGCGAGCGTGATCATGCCGGGTCTGGCGAGCGGCATGATGACATCCAGAAAAATTTGCAGGTGACCGGCACCATCGATTTCGGCGGCTTCGTCATAACTTTGCGGGATGCTTAGCATGAATTGGCGCAGCATGAAGGTTCCGAATGCACTGAACGCGCTCGGGATAATGAGTCCCTGATAGGTGTTCACCAAGCGCAGCGAAACCATGATCTGGAATCGCGGGATCGTCAACACGAGGGCGGGAATCATCATGGTGGCGAGATAGAGCAGGAAGACTTGGTCGCGTCCGCGCCAGCGGATGCGACTGAAGGCGTAGGCGGCCATGCAACTGGTGAAGACCTGGAGTGCTGTCACCCAGCTTGCCACAAAGAAACTGTTGAAGATCCATCGCAGCAGGCTGAGGTTTACGTACTCGTGTGTAAAGGGATCTGGTATCATTTGCAGCACGATGCGAATGTTGTCAGGACTGAATAACTTGGGCCAGAAATGGGCGCCCTCGACTTCGGCCGATGATTTAAAGGCGGTGCAGATCATCCAGATGAATGGCAGAAACATGATGCCGCAGAGCACACTCACAAACAGAAACTTCAGGGACAATCCGGTTCCACGCCTCACAAGGTCTTTAGAGGGAGGTTTTTTCATGTGGCCGCCTCCATTTTGCGGTTCCCGTACTTCCAGTTGACGAGGGTTAAGCTGAAGACAATCGCAAAGAGCACCCAAGAGACCGAGGCCGCATACCCCAGATCCTGTTCCACGAATCCCTTGGTGTAGATATAGTAGGCGAGGGTGGTTGTCGTACCGGCGGGACCGCCTTGGGTCATAATTCGTGCAAATTCAAAGCCGCCTTGGAGTCCGCCAATGGTGGCCATGATGGCAATGAAGAATGTCGTGGGTGCCACGGAGGGCACCGTGATATGCCAGAACTTGCCAACCCCCGAGGCACCATCGATTTCGGCGGCTTCGTAAAGATCCTGGGGGATATTGGCGATTGCGGCAATGTAGAGGATCATGTTGTTGCCACCAATGCCCATCCAGAATCCCATGATCATGATTGCTTCGCGTGCACCGAGCCCGAATCCGCCGCTACTGAATGTTTCTGGAAGTGGCAGGAATCCAAGCAGGGACTTGGTGCTATTGAGCCAGGTGGGCAGGGTAACATCGAGATTGAGCCATTGAGCCACCTGCCCCAGAATATTGTTTGCCATGCCGTGATAGGGGTTAAAGATTTGCTGCCAGAGTATAATCGTGGCTACACCGGAGGCGAAGCTTGGCACGTATAGCATGGTGCGATAGCTCACACTGCCCCAGAGCACACCGGCTGCCGCGCCGGCATAGATGACCGCGAGAATCAGTGCCGGGTCCGGCCGTCCTACAAGGAACAGGAACGTGCAGTTGAGTGCACCAATGGCGAGAATGATGCTGGCGATGCGCACCCGGAGTGCCCGGCGTTTCAGTTGCATACTGTCCACCAGCATGTTCGCCAGCAGCAGGCTGGCACAAACCGTAAAGGGAATCGCCAGCATGAAGTATAAGGTATTGTATAGGAAAAACCAGAAATTGCTATCGGTGAGCAATTCGCGGTAGTTGCGCAAGCCAACCCATTGCAATTCCACGGAGCGGCGCAAGGTCCAGTTGGTGAAGCTCATGTACAGGCTGAGAAGCACTGGGCCTAGGGTAAAGCACAAGAAACCGATAATATTGAGGCACAGAAACCCTACCGCTGCCTTGAAATGCTTACGTTCTCGCATACCTGTCCAAAGCATACCCATTATTTGATGTCCTCCAGATTGTATACAATAGGCTCGGCACCTTGTGCCAGCAAGGCGTCGTAGATGGTGTGTACCCTTGGATTTCGTTTGATGTTGCGGGCAATATGCAGGTTTACGCGATCCGCCGCGCGTTCGAGTTCGGCAGCGATCATTTCCCGGGTCATGTCCGGAGATGCTATGATTCGACTGCGCACCTGTTCAAAAATGTGATTTATGGTTGCATTGGTCACCAGCATGCTCCGTCGCCTTGTGCGACCATATTGGACAGCTTCCAGTGATGCGGCATGCACTGCTTCTTCGCCCGGCCAATCCGGATTGATAAACAAGTCCAGCTCATGAAACTTCTTGTTGGGCGGCTTACTGTCCGATCCCTGATTGATGAGCTTGGCATATGGTTCGCTGGCGAGGTATTGCAGGAAGTAGAGCGCCTCCTTACGGTGGGGATTGGCGTCATTGATGGCGACCGAACGGGCATGCGCTGTCGTATAACGGGGGCGGTCCGGCATTCTAGGGATCTGGGTGGCGCCGATTCGCAAAATCTCTGGTGCATCATCCGGATCCGCATCGGGATTTTGCGCAAACCATATTTCACGTGCGCGTTTCTGTTCGGTAATGGCACGGCGGAAACTAATCATTCTCCAGCGCTCGCCCCATATCATGCCCAGTCTGCCTTCGCTGAACCAGTTGTTATAGCCTGCACCCCAGCCCCCCTGGCTGGCAATGCCTGCTTGCTGCAGCGGTGTGGGTTCCACACCATATTCATAGTACAACTTATGGAGAAAGACCATTGCATCGATAAATGCGGGACGATCCATCGTCGAACGCGTACCCGATTCATTTAGGTATTCGGCGCCATGCGCATAGATGATGGTGTCCACGATTGCCCCTCCAGCACCGAAAACGCGAGGCACCCCACGAACTTCGTCCATAACGGTGAGTTTTTGTGCAATGTCGATGTATTCATCCCATGTCATGTCGTCGGGCGGATGCGGTATGCCAGCCCTGTCGAACAAATTCTTGTTATAGAAAATGAAGTGCTGGGCCATATTGGCGGGGTAGGCGAACATGCGCGACTGGATGGTACCGTCCTCCATCAATACATCCAGAGAAACAAATTGCTGGATATCCTCGGGGAGAGTGTCCAAGCCAAAGCCCATATCCTCGGCGTAGTCTGTCAAGTCCATCAGTAAACCCGCTTCGTGGTAGCTCTGGATAACGGCATCGTACACGCGACCGATAAGGTCTGGTCCCATGCCGGCGCTGCTTTGCACGGTTACGCGTGTGGAATCGGTATTGTCGGGGTCGATCCGGAGTTGCAGGTGCGGATACATTTCGTTGAACATCGCTACTTGCGGTTCACGTTGCGGGTTTGGATCGGTCGTCCAGACCAGCGGGATACGGCCATCGTCTGCGAGCCTTGGTGTTATCCGGTATGCCACCAGACTCATTGCCGCAAGCACGGCTGCTACACCTATCCAAAAATAGCGCATCTACTGGTTCCTTGTGAAAAGCGATGATTCTCTCGCTATGTCAGACTGCTTGCATGGTGAGGTTTTTTTCTGAATCTGCATCGAAAAAATGGGCTTTTTGCATCAGGGGGTAAACATCAACCGTTTGATCGGCAGCAATTCCGCTATGTGTGCCGACGCTGATGGTAAAGCGATGTTCACCGCTGCTAATATGGGCTAACACTTCTTCTCCCAGCATTTCGGCCACTTCGACTTTCCCTTTGATGGGAGCGGTCTGTGGATCAATTTGTTCAGTGGATCGTGTAAGCGCGCGCGGGCGGATGCCCATGTGGATAGGTTTACCGACTTGCGCGGCAACTTTCTCGCACTGGGATGGATCCACGGGTACCACAAAGTCGCCTCCATTAAAAAGCAGTCTGTCGTCCTGCTTAATCAGGTGGCCATCGAAAATATTCATGGGTGGGGTGCCAATGAAACGTGCCACAAAGAGGGATGCCGGGTGATCAAACACGTAGGTAGGACTACCCACCTGCTCGATTATGCCATCGCGCATTACGCAGATGCGGTCGCCTAATGTCATGGCTTCCACCTGATCGTGGGTAACATAGATCATGGTTGTGCGAATCCGGCGATGTAGCTGCAGGATTTCGCGGCGCATTTCCACGCGCATTTTGGCATCGAGATTGGAGAGTGGTTCATCGAACAGAAAGACGGCCGGTTCGCGTACGATGGCACGCCCCATGGCAACGCGCTGGCGTTGCCCGCCGGATAAAGCCTTGGGGCGGCGCGAGAGGTATGGCCCCAATCCCAGCGTTTCGGATGCAATCTTTACGCGACGCGCAATCTCGTCTTTTTTGTATTTGCGCAGTTTAAGACCAAAGGCCATGTTCTCATAGACGGTCATATGCGGATAAAGGGCATAATTCTGAAATACCATGGCTATATCGCGGTCCTTGGGCGGTACGTCATTGACGACGCGCTCGCCAATACGCACCTCTCCCTTGGATATTTCCTCCAGACCCGCTATCATGCGCAGCGTTGTAGACTTGCCGCAGCCGGAGGGACCAACCAGCACCAGAAATTCCCCCTGTTCGATTTCCAGACTGATATCCTGGACGGCCGTTACATTCCCGGGATAAATCTTAAACACATTTTCCAAGGTTACATTTGCCACATAGCCCTCATTCTTTATGCTTTTCTTCCCAATGCTTATGTGCAGCCAATGCACGTTTGAGAAATGCCTCGGTATCATCTGGTTCAATACCCTGGTCCCCTTGCGGGTTTTCGTTTGTGATGCTGGCGTAATAGCGCCCGAGGGCGGTGAGGCTACCGTCTTCAAAGAAAAGGGCACTGGTGTATCCCTGCGGTTGGTGCATACGGAAGGAAAACCAGGCATAACCGAGAATCCAGTCTTGTTCTTCGATCCATGGCAGTACCTCTTTGGCAAATGCTAGCACCCGTGCAGGCGTATGTCTATTTCTGGTAAAATCACCACCGGTGCGCCAGTTGGCCGGGGCAAATTCGGTAATCATGAGTGGCCGCTCGCCATACATTTCATAAACGAGCCGCATTCTATTTTTGAAGGATTCGGCATGGGTTCCGCCATACCAATGCACGCCGATGTAATCGACGCGGTAGTTGCGTTCCTCGACCTCGCGCATGAAATCGCGCATCCAGGTGCCGCGAACGCCCTGATCGCTTGGGTCGGCACTTCCCACTGGGTTTGCTGGTGCGGGGCTTACCAACGGGACACCCAATTCCATGAGCTTTGGCCAGAGTTCGATGGCTTCCATATAGGTCATGTTTGCCTGGTTTTCCTTGTCGGGCTCATTAAAACCCAGCACGCGTTTGACCGTTCCCTCTTGGATTAAAGGGGTGATTTCCTTGTCCAGCACTTCCTGTAGATCCCTGCGGTGGCCCCAGATCATGGGAATGAATTCACTGTTAATGTGATTTGTTTGTTGTGGCACCCAGTGTGCACCCCAGGAATAATTCCAATAAGGTTGAAGCAGTCCGAGTTTAGGCAGGTGTTCGTCCCAGGTTCCGCGATTGCTGGTGGCTGGGTCACGCAACGTTAGACAGGCACCGCGCTTGCCCGGCAAGCGTAATTGTTCTGCGGAGAAGGTTATATCCGTTGCGGCCTGCAAGCAGGCTGTCGAGATTGTGATGGCTGCCCCCAGTACGGTCATATTAAAGCATTTGCTTAAGCGTATGGTGTTGCGCATTACGATCATGTGTACCCCTCTAACTGGTTGACGGCGACGTTATATTTTGGAGAACAGTAGCATAAACGAGGCAAAAGGGAATGACGATTTACGATGGTTCTGTTCAGAGGGCGCATCTGCGATTTGTTGCAGTCATCGCTGATCCCACCGGCTTTATGCCGGTCGGTGAAGGAAGTTTGGTGTTATGGTGGCAGACCGCCTTTCCAACGTTATCCTCCACCGACATCCCGACTCTGCAAGAGGTCGGGATCGGCGGGCGGATCGGTGCAACAAATCGCAGATGCGCCCGTGTTCGGCGGCGTTTATGATTTTCTGGCCGAAGGTCGACGAATACGGGAGATAGGTTTGTTACACGTTGTGTGCTGGATTTGGTTGCGTCTTGGATATCGGAGATAGTGCATTTCGGCCAGCGGTCGTGATCTTTCCGCTTCAAGTGACCGCTACCATGCTAAATCGTTCCGGGCGTTTCTCCCTGTCCTTTTTACGGTGTGACCGTGATGGTGACTTCGTCTTGGGCTTGGTACTGCCCATCGTATACAGTGACGGAGAGTGTGTATGTACCTTCTTCAGGAAACCTGATTTTGAGTTGCGTGGTGTCTGCCCCCGATGCGGCTGCAATGGCTGGTCCGGAAACCTGTTCCCAATGCATGCGCATCGTACCTGAGCGGGCTACGATGCCATTATCTTCAATTTCAGCATCCAGTGTGATGATGGTGTCAATCTGTGCTGTCTGATCTGGACCGGCAGAAACGGATGGCGGGCGGTTGATGAAGTAGGTTAAGCCGAAGGGATTGGTGTAGGTGCGGCCTTCTTCACCTTGAAATTCTGCGCGGACGTAACGTTCGATACCGAGTGTATCCACTAGGTCTATGGTTTCGCCCGTTGCAACTTCTTCTCCCATAGACATCCAGCGCACATCTGTATAGTTATCTGCGATCAATGTGATGGTTCCCCTGATTTCATCCACGCGAACCCCGGTTAAGGCAGGAGGGGTATGGTCGGCATCGGTAGAGTAGGTGGAGTAGAATGTGCCGGATTCGAGTGATGCCCGCACGGCGTCGTGCGTGAGTTCCGGCATGAGCATGTAGACGCGGTTTCTGCCGACATGCGATTGCCGGTGTGTGTCGTCTTCGGAAATGCCCCAGACCGGGCGTTCGGGCATGGTGATGCTGAGGACGGCATCCCATAATTCACGGTGACCGGAATGTCTGTCGCCCTGATTATAGATGGCTTGCCCGATCACATGGGGGTTCTCGGCATAATGGTCGGCATAAAATTGTGGTTCTCGGTTATAACGTGCAGGGTGGGCAAAGTAGGCAATGCCGCCCGCCTCGCCAACACCGGCTAGGCGTGCTCCTACATCACGTGTCTGGCTGTTGTATTCGGAAAAAAGACTGATGATATGGTCGCCCAGTGAAAGCTCACTGCCGGGAACGTCGATCATGCCCAGTTCTTCGGGATCGCGATCAAAATCCTGCCATGGGTGTGTGATGCGCTCTGATCCCGCGTGGCGATTATAATTATGATCCGTGATTGCCAGCACGCTATATCCGATACTGTGATAGGCATCAATTGCCTCCGGGACCGAATGGCGCCCGTCGCTTTGGGTGGTATGGGTATGGAAGTTCCCTCTGTAGGGCTCGTATCTACCCCAGTTGACCGTTTCATAGGGGTTGGAGATCTCGACTACGCGATTGGCGGCGAAAAGGAAGCCGTTTAGCGTAAGGAGCGCTAGTGCGATTAGAAGGCTCTTGTGTTTACGTAAGGCTCCATATCGGCTTGGTGTGCTTGATATAAATCGGTTGCGTTGCATGGTATCTTCTTCCGTTCACGTTTGTTGCATGCGATTTACTAATACTATTTATGCGTTCAGACTAACAGAATCCTAACATAATGAAAGTCGCTTCGTAGCCAAAGTTGTGCAAATCCATGCAATGGAGTATATTGAGACCTGTTCTTTTTTTATATGACTCTTCTTCAACATGGTCCAGACAGAGCTGGACCGCCAGGTGCATGAAACTTGGCGATGTATGTATTATAATGGGACTGGAGGGGCGACCTTCACGACCTCATGAGAGTCGGGATCGTCTTTGTGCTGAAAGAATGTCATATGAGAAGACCTGCCCGATGAGGGCGCCCGTCAGGGGGGGGGTAGACTGGACAGGTAAAATGATCAGCGGTAGTATGATGCGATTGAGCAAGAGAATGCCATGTAGGGGCAGTGGCCTTAAATAATAAGGAATTCGATTTATGAGAATGCAGCGAATCGTAAGGTTGTTGGCATCCGTTGGTCTCATCCAGATTTTAGGGGTAGGCGGTTTGCGGGCATGCCCACCGCTCCCGGTTTTGCTTTATCCGGTGGAGGAAATGTATGCCGAGAAGGGTCTGGAAATTCCGGATTTGCCGGATGACGCAATTGCCGTGATAGATGGCGAATATATTCCCAAGGCTGATTATAAGGAATGGCTTTATCGAAAAATCGGATTTGAGCCGGAAATGAAGAAATCCTTTCTGATGCAACTCCGGCTGCAACAGGTCTTGGAAGAAAAGGGCATTGATCTGGAAAAGGAACGGGAGCTTATTCTAGAACACTTTTTTCGTTTTGAAGTTCTTGGTCGGTTATTCGAAAGCACAGCGGATTGGTATGAGCAAACCGAGCGCTTGCAGGATGTAAGTGAACACGAAACGTATCGGGATGCGGCTCTGCCACGCGTGAAGGATGCCTATCTTGAAGTACTGTATCTGGTTGAAAATTGGGACACGATACACGCTGATGTATTGGAACCATTGGGCGTTGCACATGAGACCCTTACGGTTTCGGGGGATGATGCGGAACTGCAGCATGTGTTGCGTGTATTGAATGGTTTTTTCGTAATGCGACGTTTGGAGGCCTGGCTCCAGCCCTACATGGCGCGGCAGGTTCTCGCTGGGCAGGATCTTAACCTTCCAGAGCACAGGGACGCGTATACCTCTTGGTTGTATGAGAATCATAATACGGAATTTCTGGTTGAGAATTACTTGGGCATGGTTCTTTCCGGTTGGTATGCGGAAGAGCACAATCTCGAAATATCGGAGATGTTGGTCCAGGAAGAATTCGCGTTGCGCGTACAGGAATATGAGGAATTGGTAAACAAATTTAATAGTCGCCTGCCTTCATCTGCCACGCCATTGGCGATTTCGCCTGTATACCTGGAGTATGTCATGGAGGAAGTTCGTGACGACTTCTACAAATCCAGAGCCCACCGTCGCGTTACTCCCCTGCAGCCGCATGCACGCATGAAGCGCTATTATGATCAGTACGGCTTTAATGGAAATCGACACGAAGTGCGGGAAATCTTTAAATGGGTAAGAAGGCGTGGCAATGCTGCAGACCGTTCGCGTTATGCTGATTATGTTGCCGCAGAGGAAGAACGTATCCGTGATGAGTTGCGTGTATTGCGCGATCAAATTATTGCTGACGGGGTGGAAACATTTCCCATCTATGCGCTATCGGAGAACAGGGACCCCGAACTGCAGCAGCGCAGCGGGCTGGTGGATTTTATTGACTTGTATGGTGAACCCGACAGTAGGTGGGGGGCGGTGCGTTCCTATACGGAAAAATTGGAGAGTCTTTCCTTGCACGAGATCAGCCCCGTCATGAAAGGGCCTTGGAATAGTATCGATCTTTTCTGGCTCGCCGAGACAAACCATTATGGACGTGTATATTATATGATCACGCGGGAGTTGCCGCCTGTAGCCGGTTTTGACCATGTGGCCTACAAAGAGGATATGGAAGCGGCGTGGAATGAGCTCAAAGCGCTAAAAGGTTTGATTGCGGAAGGGGCATCCATGGAGGCGCTTGCACAAGAGCACTCTGATAGTTATCAGCGATATGGTTTTGATATATCGGATCGGTATCAAAGCTTGTATGGGTATCATTTCGCGAAGCAGGTATCCGAAATTCCAGCCGGGGAGCTTGGTGTGATCCAAAGCGAGGATGGGTTGCATCTCGTGCGCGTCATTTCGCGAACGCATACACCGCTGACAGATGCCGTTCGGGAGGAGATTACACGCGCGTATCATAGAGAGCTTGCCAGTCAAGAGGACCGGTATGCGATAACTGCGAAGCGGTTACATAGCGTACATCCATATTTCCGAACCAATCAGTAGACTATTGATAGATGTTGAAGCGGTCAATGGAGACGATGTTTTCCGCTTTGATTTTGAGTTCGTCATCATCGGAAACTTCGATGATGAATTGCACGCAATTGGCATTTTGCTGTTCGTGATTGTGTGTAACATGGTGCAAAAGAGCATCTACTGTCCAGACCGCTTCTACCAGCAAACGGTTGTTTTCGAATTGTTTTACCGTAATTCTTCTGAATGCTACCTCTCGAATCAGAATATGCGATCCCATCTTTTCGAGTTCCGTGAGCATTTCCATGTATTCCTGGTAGGTGTTGAAAAGCAGTTGGCGGTGGTAGACATGATCGATGATATCGTAGATGGCATCTTCATCTTCGGACGTAAGTCCGAGTACGTTGTATATATTGGTAAACGTTGATTTGAAAAAATCCTGGATCTTGTCCTGGACATTATCAGCAAGCGAAACATGGGTTTCGAAAGTGAAGTCTTTTTGCAGATACGGGGCAAATTTATTTGTAGAGACGTAATAGGTAGTCCAGCGGATTTGGTTGTTCGTGTTCGTTTCGAATGCAATCGGTAAATCATGGGAGATGGTGTCTGGTGGTATCGCCTGTGCGGTTGCGCGGTGCACAAGCAAGACGGGTGCCACCAGAACAAACCAAAACAATATGATGGGTTTCATCATGTACCTTCGTCTTGCTTGCGGAGTTTCCAATGATGCAGCAGCATCATGCTGTTATATGCGATCAGGTTGATCTGTATAGACTGCGTGGGTCAGCCTTGCCGTTGTATACCCGTTACTCGTCAGTGAGGATTTCTGCGATCTCTCTGAAGGTATTTTCCATTCCCGTGATGTAATCGGGGTCATCCATATCTTCTAAAGGCGAAAATACAATATTGGTGAGGTTGCGATCTGCAACGGCTTCCTGTAGCACTTTGCTGGGTTCCTCTTCCCACAAGAGAAAGGTGATAGGGGTATGTTCTAGCAAGTGATCCAGCTTATGCAGTTCCCCGTCAATGTGCGTAGTGATTTCCGCTGCATCGGGATCGATGTCGACATTGAAAATCTTAAAGCCATACGCTCTGGCGAGATAGTCGTAGGTGGGGTGAGTAGCTGCCAGTGTGGTTCCGCGTAATGGTGCAAACATGGCTCTTCCTTTTGCGTCGAGTGCCGTGAGTTCAGCATACAGTCCCAGATAGTTTTCCGAGAGGTTGCGTGCCTCTTGTTCTTCCTCGGTTAACATGGTTTTCAGTTTTTCATATATGGCCGTTACTTGTTTTTGAAAAAAAGAGGGAGCAATCCAGGTGTGACCGTTATAGCCCTCGTGTGAATGGTCATCATGCCCACCGTGCGAATGCACGAGGGTTTCATAGGGAATCCATTCTTCACGGAACGTCTGTGCACTGTCGAAGAGGATAGAATCCGGCAGACTTACAGCATCGACCCATTCTTCGAAGCCTGCTCCGTTGAGAATGATCAAGTCGGCATTTGCCATCTCCATCAGAACATCCCGCTCAGGGATATGGTGGGCGCCATCTTCGCCAGGGGGGGTGGTGTTAATAATCGTATCGTTATCACCAAGCAGTCGGTGTGCAACAAAGTAAATCGGAGCGATTGTGGTGTAGATTTGCAGCGATCTTTCGGCGGTTGTTTCTGTTGGTTCGGTTTGTTGGGTACATCCTGCGGCCAGTACAAGGGCTGTTAGTGTAATCGTAATTTTTTTGATCATATTTTTTCTCCGCGTATTACAGGTACATGTTTATGACGACGGCAAGTGTTCGCCAGCTTAGCAATGCGGCAAGCAGCAGGGATATGGCTAGCAGGATACTGTATTCACATGCATACAGTTTGATCACCATAAACCGGCTGCCGCCCAATGTCTTGATGGTCTTGAATTCCTCTTTCCTTAAACGGGTTGAGAGTAGCACGATGATAGCAATAAAGCAAACCACGGCGCTCATGATCAATGCAAAATAGCTATTGAAGATTCTGTTTACGGCAAACACGATGCCGAAAAATTCTTGCATGACTGTATTGGGGCGGTGTGCGCGATAATGGCCTTGGGCATTAATCCTGCCGGCGGTAATCACCAGGCTTCTTTCATCTCTCGGAATCACGATGACAGCGGTCAGTGGGAGTTCTTGCTGGTCGCCATGGAAGTGGAAGCTCGCGATGTTTTCCTGGGTTACTTCCGTGTAGGTGATGACATTTTGGCGCATGACAGCACGGTCTTTTTCGGTGGACAGGATGTAGTCGTCGCCCAATTCCAGTGGTGTTCCGTGGCCATGGAAATGCCCGGACATGATCCAGCCGGATCGAAGGTCGGAGAATATCATGTCGTCGTCTACTGTGCCGCTTTTTTGCAGGATCCCCGTGATTTTGAGTGAAAGCGGATAAATCGTATTAAGGTTAATCAGACTCGATATTTCCGAAAGGATGGTATCGCCAACTTCCAGTCCAGACGTTTGGGCCAAGGCATGCCCAAGCACAATTTCACCCGGATAGATGAAAAGACTGCCCTCTTTTATGGAGAGCCCTCTAAAGTGCAAGTAATCGTGGGTGGTTGCTATGATCGGGATAGACGTAAAGGTGTTCTGCATAGGCACGCTTGCCCGGAACATGTTGTATATCGGGATTGCCTCTACATTATCGCGCTCTTGCAGTTCGTGATATACGCGCATGGGTAGCGGATCGAGTGTTTCCGATTGAAAATAGATTGTATTGAGGACTGCTATAAAACGGGAACCTTGGGCTGCAACGATCAAAGGCGTTTCTTCAGCGCGCTGCATCATTTGGGTATACAGAACTCGAGAGAGCGCATTACTGAGCAGCGGAAAATAGAAGGTGATACTAAGTGCCAGGATCATCAAGATGGTTGTGCGCTTGTTTCGGATCAAATAATAAAACGTCATTTTAAACATGGTTGATATCCTCGAAAGCAATGTGATCGTCAAACCAGTTTTGGATGCTCGTATCGTGACATACCATAAGCAGAGTAGCCTGTTCGGCCCTTACATATTCATCCAGGATGCGAAGAACTTCATCCCGGTTTCCCTCGTCAAGGTTGGCCGTGGGTTCATCGGCAAGGATCAGCTCCGGGCGGGTTATCAGTGCCCGGCATAGACAGGCGCGTTGATTTTCCCCTACAGAGAGTTGCGGGGGGTACTTATGTAATAAAGGTTGCAGTCGCAGGCGTTCCGTTAGGTCCTGCATGTTTTCTTGATGCTGTCGCTTCCATTTGAAGTCCGGATTAATAAAAAATGGTAATTTTATGTTGTCCTGTAGCTTCAGATGAGGAATGAGGGAAAATTCTTGCAGGACATATCCAATATGATTCAGGCGGTACAGGCGTCTGGCAGCATCACGCATCTCGGGGATATTGCGATGATCGATTTGGATGCATCCTGTTTGCGGCAGCAGGATGCCCGTCATCAGATTAAGTAGCGTTGTCTTCCCGCATCCGCTTTTTCCGGAAAGCATGGTTTTTTGGCTCTTCCGGATGCGCAATGCCGGAATCTGAATCGTTGGGGTGGTGCGGTTTTTGACCGTATATTGGAATATTAGATTTTCAATATGGATCATTTTCTTATCTCGATACAGCGTTAGGGAAAAGGTAACAGGTTCAGCATGGCGTGAAAACACTTTCCCTCTTCATATTCTGGGGCTCATCAGATTGACCTTGGTTTTATCATGACTGGGGCGTTGATTTTATAGCTAGACTACTGGTCAGCAGTAGTTATGTGCGTTTGCGGGGCTGGGTCTCGCACGTGCCGATGCGCCTATATTTCCACCCGCTTGGTCGCCATCCGTATCCCGTTCCGAAACAGCCGCTCTCCTGCCGCAACATGCGGGCCCCGCGACAGGGGTAGGTTGTATTTTTCCTTTTCCTAAGGGGCGTCATAAATCGTCATGCGTTTGTCGGTTATGATCATTCCGAATGCGCATCTTTTTTGTTAGCGTAGAATTGTTTTTGATCGCAGCCGTCGCAGATAAGCAATGTGTAAAGGGAGTATGATGCGTGTTATTATGAAAACCAAAGCTTCGATATTGATTGTGGCTAGTGTGCTGTTTGTCTGGAGTGCGTCTCTGCGGGCAGAGAATCTCGTGGCGAATGGTGGTTTTGAAGATGGGTACTCGTCGGGCTGGAATCATCTCGCGGGTGATGGCGGTGCGGCAACCTATTCGGCAGAGACGGAAAATGTAGCTGAGGGGGCTATTGCATTAAGAGTTGACGTTACTGCAATGGGCGCGAACAACTGGTCGGTGCAATCATTGGGCCCCATCTTGCCTTTGGTGCAGGGTGAGGAGTACGAGCTTACGTTTTCGGCACGAGCGGAGGTGGCCGGAACAGAGGTTCGCATCGTTGTGCAAGATGACGTGTATACGCAGCGCACGTTCAGCCTTACCACGGATTGGGCGCAATATACGTGGAGTTTTACGGCACAAGAAGATAATCCTCGATTGCGCATCCATTACAGGGAGACGGGCACACTTTGGCTGGATGATTTTGTGATTCCGGCAGCGGAAGCTGGAGAAGGGATCCCGATTGCGCTATTGCCGGAAATCCGGCATCAGGAAATGGCTGGCTTTGGTGCTGCGCTTTCCTGGTATTTGAGTAGTGTGTACCGAAATAATGAAACCCGCGATGCGGCCATCAATCAGGCGATGTTTGAGGATTTGGGTCTGGATATCCTGCGTCTGAAAAACTGGTATTATCCGGATGACGCTGACAGCGCCAGTGCCATGAATTCGCATAGTATAAATGCCCAGCTTTATCACGCCGCCACAAGCGCGAATCCGGACATCAAAATCCTTTACAGTTCGTGGAGCCCGCCGGATGCTCTCAAGAGTACAGGGCGTCGAAGGGGCTCGGATGGCGAGGACCCCCCCACGATTGATAGCGGAACGCTTGCCAAGGACGGCGGCGGAAACTTTATGTATGAGGCATTGGCTGATTACTGGGTTGAGGTGCTGGACAATCTGGGATGGACGCCGGATTATTTGAGCTTCCAGAATGAGCCGGGCTATCAGGACGCATGGGAAACATGCCTGTTTGCGCCCACGCAAACCTCGTCGCTTTCTGGTTATGCGGAAGCGGCGGACGCGATCTGGAATGCCATCAAGGATCGGCCGGATGTGCCGAAAATGGTGGGATCCGAGGCTGAAAATATGCCGTCCTTTTTCGATTTCAATCAGCAGCTCTTGAGTCGTCCCTACTTCGCCGTGCATGGCTACCATGTTTATGACATCGGCAATCCGGGGCAAATCGATTCTTCGACAACGATAGGCCGATTGAATCGTATCCGTGATGATTTTGGTGATCGCCCGAATTGGCAGACGGAGTTCTCGCGCGAGTTTAACTGGATTGATGCCGGACGGGTGATTCACAACACGCTCGTGGAGGCGAATGCTTCGGCCTATATCTACTGGAAAATGTTCTGGGGTAGCGACACGCCAGAGGCGATGATTGAACATGTAGATAACACGAGCTTCCAGATCAATCCGCCTTACTACACCATCAAGCACTACGCCCGTCATATCCATAAAGGGTATGAGCGTATCGAGGTAGGCGGCAGTGGTACGGATGTACGTGTTTCGGGGTTTTTATCTCCAACGGGCGATAGTATTACGTTGGTGGCAATCAACAGTTCCGGATCGCAGGAGGAAATTTCTTTGGAATATGGTGCGTTGCGGGTTGAAGCGATAGAGGGATACCAGTCGGTTGCGGGCAATTTTTATCAAGCGATGTCGGGGTTGGATCTTGAAGATCCCATCGTGTTACCGTCGTCGTCGATTACGACAATTGTGCTGACGCTCGAAACCTATACTGTTAGCTACGATGGAAATGAGAATACCGATGGCAGTGTGCCCCCTTCGCAAACCAAGGGGCACGGGTTGCCGCTGACGCTTGCGAGTAATAGCGGTGATCTGGTGCGCGAGGGATTTGTCTTCGGGGGTTGGAATACGGAGGCGGATGGGAGTGGTGACACATATGCCGAAGGCGCAACCTACACGCATGATGCTGATGTGACGCTATATGCGAGATGGGTACTGCCGCTGGAGGTGGATGCCGGGCCCGATCAGACGGTATATCTGACAGATGGCGGAGACGAACCTTGGACGCCGGAAGGGGTGGCGTTGGCAGCGTGGTATGATGCGAGCGATAGCGACAGCATCACGTTATCCGGTGGCAGGGTTGCGCAGTGGGATGATAAGAGTGGAAATGACCGGCATGCTGTCCAGACTGCCAGCAATAGACAACCTGGGTACCGTTCTTCGGATACACGGATGCATGACCTGCCGAGTATTGGGTATGACTCGGTTGCCACTGATGTCTGGAGATATCTCGAAATACCAGCTTTGACATTCTCGAATGTCTATGTGGTGACGTATTACGATGCTGCGCAGTTTGATAATTGGCGTGTACTTATCAGTGATAACCAATCAACCGTGAATCGCATTCGGGGTTCCCAGAATAATACGACTTGGAATCTTGCCGGTTTCAGGATGTATCGTGACGGTGCGTCGGATACAACAACGACTGCTTTACCTATGGGACCAACGCTCTGGCGGGCTGAGGCCACACGGGACTTTGGCCATGTACCATGGACGATTTTGGGGCAAATGGATGGTTGGTGGTCAACCTGGGGCGATGGGGCCATTGGGGAAATGATCGTTACGGATGGTACGGAGGCGTTGGAAACGCAACAAATGATCGAGGGGTATCTGGCGCACAAGTGGGGACTGAATCTGGAGGATGGACATCCGTACAAGGCGACTGCACCGGGGGTTGCGTCTGCAACGGCAACTTTGGCTGGTACAGTCAGTCATCCTGAGCACGATCCGGTGACTACGACTTGGACGCTGGAAGCGGGACCGGCGTCAGTAAGCTTTGCGGACGCGTCGGCGCCCCATACGACAGTCACGTTTGCGGAAGTGGGTAGCTATACGCTGCGCTTAACGGCCGGTGATGGTGTGACCCAGGCTTATGATGAGGTGCAGATCATCGTTACGGATGCGGTAAGGCCGATTGGTACAATCCTGCACTTCCGATAGTAGTAGAACCTTGATGACACGCGCTTTGATAACGTAAGCCTTACAGGCTCCCCGATTCTTCCGCAGGGTACTGTAGTGATTATTAAATAATTCGGTTGCCGTCGGGATACGGACACAAGGATAAATAGTAAGCACCGTATGGTCGGGAAGCGATGTTGCGTTGTCTCGGCCGTAGGGATCATCTGTAGGTTGGTGCTATTGATATACATGTACAGGTATAGCGCGTGATTGCATTTAACGTAGCAGGACATTAAACTTGGGGCCAGTGGCAAGGCGATAAGAGGATCGGGATCGGAATGTCGATGGGGCAATCAAGTAATCAGAAGATTCGCATACATGCGGATGGGCATATGGTGGCGGCGCAATCACCGCGACGGCGCAAGCTGCCAGTTGTGCTTCTGTTGCTCCCACAGAATTTGCCGATCAACCGACAGATCATTGCTGCGGTTGCACGCAAAAAGTGGCATTCCTTGGATCTCGCGTTTCGGCGTCGACGTGTGCCTGAATCACATCTGTATCAAGGGGCATTTATTGCGGGTAATCCACGCGATCGCAATGTTATCAAAATGCTACGCGCTGGAAAGTCGATCGTCCGCTTAGGATATTTCCCGAACGTTATGGATACATTTGTTCCGGCGGTGATGCCTGACTGGGATGCCGTGGGCCGGTTGGCGGCGCAACACTTTGCCGAGCGTGATTTCAAAAACGTAGGCTTCATTGGCCGCGAACCGTGGCAGCACTTTCAGCAACTGTTTTGTTCATTCCAGGAACACGCGTATCATGCTGGTCTCGCGTGTCATTTGTTAAGCGCCAAACAGAAAAAGTTCCATGATAATTATGATTATATAAAGTCGCAGATTCTGGCATGGCTGGAAACGCTACCGCTGCCGATTGGTATATTGGCGTTCAGTGATAGATGGGCCGCAGAGCTGGTTTATATATGTTCGGAAGCAGGTTATGCGCTACCCGAGCAAGTTGCCATTTTGGGGATTGGTAATGATCCGGAAATTGTAAATGCCTGTGTGCCTAATTTGTCTTCGATTGACTTGGATGATGCCCGTATGGTGGAGACGTCCATTGATCTTTTGGCGCGCATGATGCGCGGTACGCATCCGATGCAGCCGACTACGAGGATTCCTCCCAAGGGGGTTGTTGTACGAACAAGCACGGAGATTCTCGCTGTGCAGGATCAGGCGGCGCTGCCGCGCTGCGGTACATTTGGGAGCACTTCGATCTGGATCTTTCGGTTGATGAAGTGGCTGATTCGGTGGGTGTGCCCCGCTACAAGCTGGAGCGGCTATTCCGAAAGCATCTCGATCGTAGTGTCAATGAGGAGGTCATCCGCAAACGCCTCGAGGTGTTTTGTGATTTGCTATGCAGTACAAACAATCCGATTGGTGAACTTGCCGTCGATTGCGGTTTTTGCACACTGACAAACCTCAATCGGCGTTTTAAAAAGGTTTATGGCGTATCGCCCTGCGCGTATCGCGAAGCCTTTGCTTCAGCATGTAAGTAGCCATTACATTCTAGCTAGGTTGTAACTTCATGTTTGTTTTTTGCCAATCCGGGTAGGACGAACCAGCCTTGTCCTGCGAAGTCCCGCCAAGCGGGACGAAGTAGGATCCCCGGTGAGCCGTGACTACCGGACAACGGCTCGGCGAGGACGCCTCGCCCTACCTGCCAAAAGTTTCAATCCCGCATCATCTTGGCAGCCCAAGTGCCCTTACTAGCCAGTAACTTCACCGCTTGTAGGCTGTTTTCGCCGAAAGCAGCCTCGCGCTTGGATCGTGCATAGAAAGCCCGTGAAAAGCCCCTTCGACATTCCAACGTGACACCACATGCTCTACCCACGCCCAGCCTCGCTTTCGGCGAAAGCGGGCTACCTTTTTACTTCCAAAGTTTCATTCCCGCATCATCTTAGCCGCCCAAGTGCCCAAACTAACCAGAGAGTACGATCAACTGCAGAGATATCTCATCATGGACGCACGGGGGTTGCCGTGCATGATTGGGAAATCCTCTGGATAAAACCGGCTTATCACCACCGTGTTCCCGTGGTGATAAATCGGTTTTGTCTATATAGGGTTTCCCAATGCGGAATGCAGGAATCGAGCGCGATTGCGGCTGGATGCCAGCGTATGATTTATCATCCCCATTGGATGTCATGTTCTTACCGGTAAACATCTTTGCGATGTCTAACAGTCACAACACAAACGATCAATTTCATGTCTTCGATCTCGTACAGAATCCGATAATTTCCTTGGCGCAGGCGGTAGCGTTCCTGTGCAGATAGTTTTTTCGATCCTTGCGGCCGAGGATTCTCTGCCAGTGATTCTATTGCAGTTATAATGCGTTGAGCATCTTTCTTGGGGATGTTCTGCACGTCTTTGTGAACGGCCTTTCGTATGACAATGTTATATTGTGCCATTACGCTTAAGTCCTTTAACAAAGTCTTCGAAGCTAATGGTGGGTTCGTTTGCGCGTTCGTCAAACATAGCCAAGTCATGGGCATCCTCTGCTAATTCATCGCGAATAGCATCGTTGATGAGTTCTGAAACCGAACGTGATGTTTCGACAGACTGCATTCTTAGTGCTTTGTGCAAGACGGGATCAAGATAGATCGTCGAACGCTTAGTCAATTTACTCATGATATATCTCCTTGGTTCATGAGACATAACATAACGCTACAACATCACAACATCAAGATGTTATTGTTCCTGAATCGAACCTCTCTCCTCCGTACCGCCGTGTCCCCGTGGTGAAGTCTCTCTACACCAGGTCGGCAGGCGGTTTATACCTACAAAGTTATAGAAACCGGAAGTTGCAAAAGTGCCAATAAAATATGTCTGAAATAGCCTATAGACTTTTCTGAGACTGATTTCATATCATCCGAGGTAGGAAGTGTTTGCCTGCATCGGAAAGTTGTTCAAGCGATTCATTGGTGCAGTAAAACGGTCATCGTTCTTTACGCTAGTGAAACCGTAAAAAGGGAGTAGAAAGCCATGAGCAAGAAGCTAGTTGGAATGTTGGTGATGATTGCGGCGATGAGCATGTTTGCCGTGGGTGTGCAGGCGCAGGATGTGCTGCACGACAACGACTTTGAGGATGGGACCATGGGGCCATGGATTGCTGCCGGGAGCTCTGGTGATGCAGGGCTTTATGAAAATGGCGATGTGGTTGTAAACATGTCGTCTAGCGATTCCGAAATTAACTGGGCGCCGAATGGGGATTTCAGTCTCTATGTGGGAAGAGGCGGCGGCTATGTTGAGCTTGCGGCCCCGCTACCGCTAGGATCTAGAGGATACACAAGCGTTACGATCAGATTTAATTACACGTGTCGCAATGCCAGCGGTACGCGGCGGTTGCACGCACGCTACTCATCCGATGGTGAAACGTTTGATAGCCTTGGTTTTGTATCAGGGGCTTCTGGCTCGCAAAGCTATACGATCGACCCTTCGGGACATGACTTTACGGATGAGGCGCTCTTTAGATTTACATTCAGCGATTCAGGCGGTGCAGCCGGACCGTTTTTCGTTGACGACATCGTCATCACCGCCTCCCCCGCGTTCACCGGCCAATACTGGGATACCGACGGGAACACTCCCGGTTCCGGCGGCCCGGAGCCCGACGGCACCTGGGGCGTTGATGATTTCTGGAGCAATTCAGAGGATGGCGATGAAGCCACCGGCGGCTGGACGCCCGGTGAGATTGCCGTGTTCTCCGCAGGCTCGGACGCAACAGGTGAATACACCGTCACCGTCGATGGCACCCAGGAAATCGGTGGCATCTCCTTTGCGGACGGCACGCCCACCCTCACAGGTGGCACGCTCCGCATGACCTCCGACTCCGGCTTTTTTGTAGGCCAGGGTCTCACCGCGACCATCGCTTCCGCACTGGAAGATGACGGCAACGATGAATTATTTACCAAAATCGGTCTGGGCACGCTGGTGCTTTCCGGCGACAACTCCGACGCCCTCGGCGGCATGGCCCTCAACTTCGGTGTCACACAATTTGAAAATGCTGCTGCCATCAATGGAACGGCTCGTAACATTACCATCAATAGTCCGGGTGTCATGGCGTTTGGGCCATCGTTTGGGGCTGCAAACTTCCAAACGGCCATGGAAGATCGTGTTGCAGCATCGTCGGATGGCATGATTGCGGCTGATAACCATGAAGATGAAGACTTCGACTTTGATGCTGCAGGTTTGACGGCGGCATCGCTTGGTGCGATCGGTACGGTACATTACACGGGCACGCTAACGCCCCACGCCGGCACCTACCGCCTTGGCGGTGGTGGCGGAACCTTGATACTGAACAGTGCCTACGACCCGGTGGTCATTCACGGGCCAGGCACGATCCAGTTCAACGGCAACGACACAACGGTGAGTGGGATTACGGGTTCCGGATATATTCTGGAAAATGCAAATGCCACGACCCCGATGACGCTGACAATCAACAACTCCTCCGGTGAAATCATTCCGGAAACCATTCGAGATGGTGCAGGCAGTGAGCCGCTGAGCCTTGTGAAAACCGGTGCTGGTATCCTGAGGTTTGACGCAACCCCGCCCGAATTCACCGGTAGCCTGACGTTGAATGCAGGTAGGCTAAGGTTATATGGTAGTGGTATTGACTCGCTTGGCGGCGCTGGATCGACAATAAGTGTCACGGGCAATAGTCAGTTAGAATGGCGTAACCGATCCTACACATTGGATAATAATCTGCACCTCGAAGACAATGTCACGCTCAGAGCATCTACTGGCCAGAACAACAGATTATTGACAATTACCGGTGTCGTAACCGGCGGCAATACAACGACTCTGATTGTGGGTGATTCGGGCAATTTGGCTCAAAGAAGGATCGTTCTGCCAAACCCGAATAACACCTTTACGGGTACAATCGACTTGAATGACGACGGGCGTCGTGCTGCTCTCTATACTGCAAGTCTCGGCGATGCGGAGGGGGCTGGCAATATCATCATGCGCGGTCAGGACGAGTCTCGGTTTGACTTGGATTCCAGTGCGCAATCTCCGATGACGTTCAATCACCGTCAGTTCGAGATCGCTGCTTCGGGCACTACACAAGGCTTTGCATCTATCAGAAACATGAGCACCGCTTCGAGTCATGCCAACACCTTTGCGATTAACACGGATTTGTTGGTTAGTAGTTCGGGAGGCAGCAAGGAAATTCGGTTGGGCGGTGCAAATACCGGTGCGAACACGTTTGCAGGCAATATTGCAGATGGCGCTGGCGATCCCGGTACGGTGATCAGTGTGCGAAAAGAAGACAATGGCCGGTGGATTCTGTCGGGAGAAAATACGTATTCTGGCGATACGACGGTGGCAGCCGGAACGCTTGGTCTGGACGGTGATTACAGTCTCCCGCACGAGGGCACACTTAATCGAACGGGTGGAACCATTCATATCGAGGGTCGGGCTGCAGTGGCAGAGTTGCAGGCAGACGGCGTATCCTTGCCCGCCGGCACTTATGGATCGACAGACAGTAATGCCCAGTTTAACGGTGAAGAACTCACACTTGAGGATGAAAGTACGGTTGCCAACTTTTTCTCGGGTTCTGGCGTACTCTATGTGGATACTCCTTATCCGGCTTCCGGAACATTGCTCATCTTGAGATAATTAGAGCACGATTTGAACAGTCGCCGTGCCCTCGATTATTCCGGGGTGCGGCGATCTGGGCAAGGCAAAATGAGGGACAGACAATTTGTGTGATTCGTTCGATGCTGTTGCGCATATCGCAGATGCGTTTTTGTTATATTGCGCAAAAGGGGCTGGTTCTTGCTGTGAATGCGTTTTACGGATAGCCCGGACGGCGCATAAAGCTGTTCGGGTGCAGAGATTGGGCTGAACAGGTGTTTACGGGCAGAGCGCTGTGACCACCGGTGCGAATATCCGGCGTTTCAATGGGTAGGGCAAAATGAGGGACAGACAATTTGTGTGATTCGTTCGATGCTGTTGCGCATATCGCAGATGCGTTTTTGTTATATTGCGCAAAAGGGGGTAGGTTCTTGCTGTGAATGCGTTTTACGGATAGCCCGGAAGGCGCATAAAGCTGTTCGGGTGCAGAGATTGAGCTGAACAGGTGTTTACGGGCAGAGCGCTGTGACCACCGGTGCGAATATTCCGCGTTTCAATGGGTAGAGCCGTGCGGTTGGTCAGCACAGAATCGGCAGTGAAACGGGTTCGTGCTGCAAGCGTCTTGCCGTGAAGAGCCGATTTGGTCTGAGGGATCGCATGCTTCTGGCTCCGGTCTGGCGCTTGACGCCGAAGTTGCTGCGGTAGCGGTGAAAGGTTTCGTCCACAAATACGCGCGACCCCAGAATCATCCCGTCGGAGAAGTAACGCACGCGGCAATGTAGCGCCTCGCGCATCGTGAGGTTCCCGCCATTTGCCAGAACCTCTTGGATCCGTTCGGCATCAATGCCACCCCGATTGCGGTCTGGTGCTTTTGCTCCCCGCTGGTAGAGCAAGTGCCGGTAATGCTTTCCCAAACGTTCCCAGTTTGCGCTTTTGCCATTCGGCGATTGCATTACCCGGACAAGTCCCTCGCGGGAAATCTTCACACCGGCGACTGCCTCGGCATAGCCACAGAAGCGGTAATCCTGCGGATCAGAAACAATGCCTGCGCGTACGGCATTCAGGTCGATATAGGAGGCCAGCGTCCATAGTCCTCTGCGTGAACCTTCAAAGAGCACGCTTTTGAAACGCGATTCCCAGAGCGTTCCCTGTCGATCATGGCGTTGGTTGTAGGACATCGTAAAGCGTTGTTTAAGCGTCTTGACGAATTCCGAGAGATTATACATCCGTCTTGTATAGCGGCTTTTCAGCGTGTCGGCCTCTTCGTCCTTGCCACTGGCCCGCAGATTGGCCAGTTCGGATGTAACTTTTTCCACAGCGGTATGGTCGTACAGATAGTGCAGACGACGGATAAGTTCCTTGTCTGTTACGGGTTCAGGTTCTGGAACGCGCAGGCAAATGTGCCAGTGGTTCGAGAGGCAGGCCCATGTCAACACCTGGCATCCCGAAAAAGCTTCAACCGCACGCATGAGACGGCGGAAACGCTCTTTTTCCCTTTCATCGAGAATAAGTCGCCGGTCCACGATCCGACTCAATATATGGTAAAAGGACTCTCCTTCTCCAAGAATACGGGCGACACGCATGTCGATACCTCCTGTTTTATCAGCGACCCCATTGGTCCCAACATATACCTGAAGAAACGAGCCCGAGACATTTCCAGAAAAATCTTTCTAGACAAATCTTTCTTAGATTGTCTGTCCCTTTTTCTGGTCTTGCTATTTGTAGACAGAAAGATTTTGACGGAAAAAACGGGTAGGCTTTGCGGGATTTAAATCGCGAATGGTCAGGATGATTTTTGGGGTAGGGTGATTGGGTATGTGTGCATGTTGTATCCATGGTGGGTCCGAAGGACTTTTTTGGGCTTTTGCATGCGCGATTTACGGGCGAGGCTGCTTTCATCGAAAGACAGCCTACTGTATAGCGGTTTTGTTTGTAGGGTGTCCCCATGTTGAACGCAGGGATCTGCTGTCGCAACACTTATGGCAGAAGTTATAGAACGTGGTATTATTGCGTTTTTTGGTGGGGTGCGGAGCTGCGGAAGTAAGAGGGAGATCGGCCGAAGTGCCGGCTGAAGAGGCGCGACATGACTTCCGGGGATTTGAAGCCGCACGCTTCGGCAATATCCCAAAGCTTGGTTTGGGTAGATTGCACCATTTGCAAGGCGCGTTGCATCCGGCGGTGTGTGATCTCCTGATACAGGGAGCGGCCGACATATTTCATGAAAGCGTCGTGGAGTCGGCGTTCTGACATGGGGACTTGGGCGGCAATGCTTTTTGGGGTTAATCCCGCTTCGTGATAGTGATCGTTGATGTAATGCAAAGCCGTTGCAACATGTGGATGGCGCGTGGCCATGATATCGCTGGAGTCCCTGGTATGCAATGCGCCTGGTGGAATGCGGATCGGTGTTTCGGGGGGCGGCATTCCCTGCATGATCTTGTGCAGGAGTTTTGCGGCCTCGTAGGCTTGCAGGGCGGTATTGTTGTCGATGCTACTGATGCCGATGGGGGAGAGTTCGCAGATTTCGCGGCAATTGTCTACGCCGATGATGGCAATATCATCCGGAATCACAATGTTAGCGCGATTACAGGCTTCGATGGCCCAAGGTGCCAGATAATCTGCTGCTGCCATGATCCCGAAGGGTCGTTCGTTGGAGGGCAGATGCTTGGTGAGCCATCCCGGGCTCCCATGCGAGCCGGCATAGGCACCGCGCGCGTGAATATGTTCGACACTGCGTCCATGCTCCTCGGCGGCTTTCTTGAAGCCGATGTAGCGCTCATCATGAAAAGAGTTGTGGTATCTCCATAAAAAGCCGAGGTTTTGGCAGCCACGCGATATGAGGTGTTCGGCTCCCATGCGACCGATTTGTACATTATCCTGCAGCACGCGCGGTAATGGGATGTCCCGAGCTGTATTGCCCAGATCTACGGTTGGAATGTGAGGGTGTTGCTGTACGAATCCGCGAATTTCCCTATGATCATCGGGCGAGGATAACATGACCAGGGCTCCATCGCCATTCCAGCGGCGCGGGATTTCGTTGGTGTGAAAGTATTGCGTATCGAGAATCCATTTGGCCTCATATGCAAAACGGCAAATTCCATCAAGCGTATTTTGGTCGCGATAACAGGGTAGAAAAATAACGCTGGGGCGATTGGTCTTTGGGGATAATGAGGATGTGTCTTTGCTCATGGTTTAATAGTTGGCTTTGCTTATGGGGAAAGCAAGTGAAAATGTCAGTATGGATCATGGAGTCGTCAGGAATTGACATGGCGGGAATGGGGTGACCTTATTGACATAGCTGACTGGATTGACGGGTGTAGCGAAGATTGTTGTGGATGGTTGGGAATGGCCATTGTGAAATCCGGGGATATAGTGTAGGAAGAGAAGCTTACTTTCGCAACATGGCGTATTGTTTCATCCGCGTGTTGCGGCGACTCGATCTTGGATACATTAAAAGGAAATGGCTATGCCGGAAATGAATATGGATCATCCTTGGTTTGACATGGATCTGGATGCGGTGGCGCGTGTGGATGCGTTGGTGGGTGCGATGACGTTGCGGGAGAAGATTGCGCAGATGTTGCATCAGGCTCCCGCGATTCCGCGACTGGGGGTACCGGCGTACAATTGGTGGAATGAGTGTTTGCATGGTGTGGCGCGTGCAGGGCGGGCGACGGTCTTTCCGCAGGCGATTGGGATGGCGGCCGCTTTTAATGTGCCACTGATGTTTGAGGTATTCGCGGCCATTTCCGACGAGGCGCGAGCAAAGTATCATCAGGCGGTGCGGCAGGGAAACCGCAAGATCTATTTTGGGCTAACGTACTGGACACCCAACATCAATATTTTTCGGGATCCGCGCTGGGGGCGTGGTCAGGAGACGTATGGTGAAGATCCCTATTTGACCGCGCGTCTTGGGGTGGCGGTTTGCCAGGCTATGCAGGGGGATGATCCGAAGTATCTCAAGCTTGTTGCGACCCCCAAGCATTATGCAGTACATAGCGGTCCGGAACCCCTGCGCCATGAATTTGATGCCATTTGCAACGAGCGCGATTTGCGGGAAACGTATCTACCGCACTTCAAGGCCTGTGTGCAGGAAGGGCAGGCGTGGTCTGTAATGGGAGCTTATAACCGAACATTGGGAGAGCCCTGTTGTGGCAGTCAGCGGTTTTTGCAGCAGATTTTGCGTGAAGAGTGGGGGTTTGATGGATATGTGGTTTCGGACTGTTGGGCCATCAAGGATTTTCATAAACACCATAAGGTTACGGGGAGTCCGGCAGAGTCGGCTGCGCTGGCGGTCAAGAATGGTTGCGATCTGAATTGTGGTGATACGTATCCCGCCTTGTTGGATGCGGTGAAGGAAGGGTTGGTTACGGAAGCGGAGATCGATCTCTGTGTAAAGCGGCTCTTTGCGGCGCGTATACGGCTGGGGATGTTTGATCCGGATGAAAAGGTTCCGTATGCATCGATATCACCAGAAGTGGTGGGGAGCCAAAAGCATCTTGATCTGGCGTTGCAGATGGCGCGCGAATCCATCGTGATGTTGAAGAACGATGGTACGCTTCCGTTAAGCAACGGGGTGAATCTGATCGGGGTGGTAGGGCCCAATGCGGACAACAAGGTTGCGATGTATGCCAACTACTGCGGATTTTCGCCCAATGTCGTTACGGTGGCAGATGGTGTTCTGGACCGGATTTCGGTTGGGTCGGAAGTCATAACCAAGAGTGGATGTCATTTATGGCGGGATGATCCGGTTTTGGAAGGCGCACACACTTTTCATATTCGTGAAAAAATGGATGCGATTATTGCGGTTTTAGGTAACACGACCGAGCTTGAGGGCGAAGAGGGCGGTGTAGCGCTCTCGGATGGTGGTGGGGATCGGATTGGTATTGGGTTGCCGGGGCGTCAGTTGGAGTTGCTGCAAAAACTGCATGCCAGCGGTAAGCCGATCATCTTAGTGGTGTTAAGTGGTAGCCCGATTGATTTGACGGAGGCGGAGCCGTATTGCAACGCGATCTTGTATGGCTGGTATCCGGGCGAGCAGGGCGGCAATGCTATCGCGGATGTAATCTTTGGGAATTATAATCCGGCGGGGCGGTTGCCGGTGACGTTGGTGAAGTCGATGGATCAATTGCCGGCGTTCGAGGATTACAATATGACGGGGCGGACGTATCGGTTTATGACGGAGGAACCGCAGTACCGGTTTGGATTCGGGTTGAGTTATACGCGGTTTGCGTATGGAGACATACAGTGTCGTGTGTCGGGTGTCGGGGATTCAGACAGAAAGATTGGGACAGAAAAAACTGATAGGCTTTGTGGGGATGCTTGTGTTGCGGTGCGGGTGGATGTGAGCAATGTGGGGGACAGGGATGGGGATGAGGTGGTGCAGCTTTATGTGCGTGATGTAGAGTCTTCGGTTCCGGTGCCGCGGCATCATTTGGAAGGGTTTGCGCGGGTGCACCTAAAGGCGGGCGAAACGAAGACCGTGTCGTTTACGCTCAAGCCGGAGCAATTGATGTGTTATGCCGATGATGGGACACCGTTGTTGGAGCCCGGCGACTTTGAAATTTGGGTTGGGGGTGGTCAGCCGGATGATCCCGCGAGCGGGGCGGTTTCGGCGGTTTTGACGGTGGATTAGGCAAACAAGCTGACATGCTGAAAAGCTGATATTGCTGGCATTTCCGTCGTCACGTCTGCCGTAGATTTAACGAAGGAGGAAGCCGCAAAGGCGGATCAACTCTGTGGGTTTTTAGACAGAAAGGCAGGGACAGAAAGAACTGGTAGGATCATAGGGTTGACCAAATTGACTTTTTCCGCGCCTTGTAGTTATTGGTCTTTGGTCTTCAGTCTGAGGATGGCATGGAAGGCGGGTTTGGGGTTATTGTGGCGGTCGAAGAGGAGGGGGTGGCTGGTGCGTCCGCGGATGGGCCAGTTGTTGAGCCAGGAGTCGGCGTCGGTGACGCCCCAGAAGGTGACGCGGCGAATGTTGTCGCTATGTTTCAGAAAGAGTTGAAAGATGCTTTCGTAGCGTTTTGTCAATGCTTTCTGGCTTTCTGGCGTGAGTCCCTCTGTATAGGGGTCGAGTTCGGCATCTTCTTGGAGTCGTAGCATGACATCGGCATTGCCTGACCACATGTGGGGGTGGCGTGGTAGCATGTCAATATCGAGTTCCGTGATATGCACTTGTAAACCGGTTGCGGCGAAGGCGAGAATGCTGACTTCTATTTGTTGGATGTCCGGATTCGTGCGTGCCCAGTGTCCTTGCATGCCGATACCATCGATACGAATCCCTTTCGATTGCAGGTCTTGTACCATGCGTACAACGGCATCGCGTCTGCCGGGTCTTGTCATGGAGTAATCGTTATAGAGCAGTTCCACATTCTCGGGCAGTTCTTCCGCGGCAATCCGGAAGGCTAGCGCGACAAAATCGTCGCCTAGGATGCGTGTCCACGGGCTATCGCGCAGGGAACCATCATCGTTGAAGGTTTCGTTGATGACATCCCAGGCGTGTACATGGTCGCCATAGCGTTCGGCTAGCTTGCGCACATGTGCGCGCATGCGCTCGAGCAGGACTTCGCGGCTGACGGGCTTGCCTTCGTCGTCTTCAAAGAGCCAGGCGGGCGTTTGGTTGTGCCAGAAGAGGACGTGGCCGACGATATACATGTCGTTTTCGACGCCGAAGCGGATGAAGTTGTCGGCATGTTCGAATTGGTATTCCCCGGGATTGCGATTGAGGGATTGCCATTTCATTGCATTCTCGGCGGTGATGCTGTTGAATTGTCTTGCCGCTATTGCAAGCGTTTCGGCGCGGTCCGGATGGAACAGATGCCGACTGATGGCTGCGCCGATATAAAAGTGGCCGTCATAGGCTTCTTTGAGCGTCATGTTTTCTCCGATTGCGGTGGTTGCACAGATTGTGGTGATGATGGCTATGCTTGTGTATTTTGCTACTGGCATATTACCCCCCGATGCTTCGCTTGTACTGCTGATTGCTTGCATTGTATCAAATTCTGCTTCTTTCGGCAATGTTCCGACTTTGTTGTCAAGATTATGCTTTACCGAACTGTTTCTCTGATAAAAGATAGCGATGAGACATAGCGCATGAAGCTTTCGGGGTATTCAGGTTTTTGTTTGCTGGCATGAAAGATTTCGGATGCGGATTGGCAAGGAGGCTGTTATTATCGATTTTGAAGAAATGCTGGCGGGTGCCTATTCGCGTGGCGCGTCCGATTTGATTTTGACGGTGGGTCAGCCCCCGCAAATTAAATTGCATGGAGCATTGGTTTCGCTGTACGAAAGCAAGTTGCGAGCAGACGAATTGGCTGGCATAGTAGAGGAGCTGTTGAACGATAGTCAGCAAGCCGAGCTGGCGCGCGCACAGCGTGTCGATTTTTCCAGCGGGTATGCAGGATTAAGCCGTTTCCGCTTTCATGTATTCCGTCAACGTGGGACGCCTGCTTTGGTTGCCAGAGTGATTCCCCACGATATACCGGGGTTGGATTCACTGGGGTTGCCCGTGGAGGTTTTGAAACGATTTGCCAAGCAGCCTAGTGGTCTGGTGCTCTTTACCGGTCCTACGGGTAGTGGTAAGTCTACGAGTATGGCATCTGTCATTCAGTATATTAATCAAACAAGATCGACTCACGTTATATGTCTGGAAGATCCGATAGAGTTTCTGCACAATCACAAATACAGCACGATTGAGCAGCGTGAGATCGGGACCGACACGCCATCGTTTTCCGAGGCATTGCGCGATGTGTTTCGTGAAGCACCGGATGTCGTGATGGTGGGAGAAATGCGTGATTGGGAGACGATGGCCCAGACACTCAAACTGGCAGAAACCGGGCATCTCGTATTTGGAACGTTGCATACGCATGATGCGGTTCAAACCGTATCTCGGATTGTGCATTCGTTTCCCATTGAATCGCAGCAGCAAGTTTATGTACAACTTTCTTCCGTATTGAGTGGTGTAGTTGCCCAGCAATTGTTACCGCGGGCCGATAAGCAAGGGCGCATCATGTGTTTTGAGTTGTTGGTTGTAACCGACGCGGTTCGCAATTTGATTCGGGAAGGTCAGCAACATCAGATCTACTCGGTGTTGCAAACGGGCCGGGAATCGGGCATGTGCACCATGAATGAGATGTTACTGCGTCACACGCAGGCGGGATTGATCGACCAAAATGTTGCGGTAGCGTATTCCATGAGACCGGATGAATTGCGTAAAATGTTGACGAGTGTATCGTTGAGGGAAAGCGTATGAAAGATATGGGTAAGAGTGTGTTTCTTGTCTTGTTGCTGGGATTTTCCGTGTTGCAAGCTCAAACGACGGTTGAGGAAGAAACCGTACGCCAGAATCTTGCGCATGTGATTTCGCGAGTTGTCGAGTTAGAGCGCGAGAAGGCGGTTCTTTTAGAACGCTACGAGGAGCAGCAAGCGTTGGTTTCCGGGCGTGCGATGCGGGAGCAATTGCCGGTTGAACCGGATGCATTGCTGGCCTGGTCTTACAATGATGCGGGGTTGTTCCTGACGCAGGATGGGCAGATTGATGCGGCTGTGTCGCTGTTCGACGCCGCGCTGGCGATTTTATCGGATGTGTATTCGGGTCGACATCCTGCCAGGGGTGCGGTGTTGCAGAATATGGCAGAGGCGCTCTGGTTGCAACGTGATGCGAATGCCTTTGCGCGTTTTGCGGAGGCGGAGAAGATATTTGCAGGGCTTGGGGAAGAAGGGTATGCGCGTTTAGGTGCATTGTTGAATAGTTGGGCTGTGGCTTTGGCCGAGGCTGGTGAGATTGCGGATGCGGAGGTGCTTTACCGGCGTGCGATTGCGAAGTATGGTCGGGCTGATGATATAGATGTTGTAGCGCCGATGCATAATCTAGGGGTGATGTTCATGCAGCAGGGGCGTATGGATGATTCCCGGCGTTTATTGGAGGATGCACGCGAAAAGCTGGCAGGATCGGGACGCGCGCATTCGTTGCAGATGGTGGCGGTATTGCGTGCGCTCACGCGCCATGCCCGTCTGCAAGATCGGTCCTGGGAAGTTCGGCAGTATGAGCAGCAAGCACAGCAGATTCTCGATTCGATGTAGGAATGGACAAGGGGTTATGCCATGAAGGGGAAGGCATTTAGCAGACCGTGGGGCGGGGCAATCGGCATGACTCTGGATGCCGATGCGCTGCGTCTGGTGCGGTGTAATCGGCAGGGGCGCATCTTGCGGCGCGAGAGCTATCCTCTGCCTGATGATGCAGGGGCGGATGCGGATCGTCTTGGCAACTTTTTAAGAAGTGCATTGTCGCGCTTTTGCAGTAATTGGCGGAGTTGGCCTCTCTGGCTTTGTGCTTGTACGCCCGGACAACAATTGCGGTTTTTGCAATTGCAGCAGGTTCGGGGGCAGGAATTTTCCGATATGGTGTATTGGACGTTTCGCAAGGATATTCCTTTCGAAACGGATAAGACCGTTTTTGATTACGGTATACATGGTAGTGCGGATAACGGGAAAGTGAACGTGACGGTTTGCACGGCCGTAACCGAGGAATTGGAGACGCTGTTGGCCCCGTTTTCGGATGCGGGCATTTCCTTGTGCGGGGTCATGGCCCCGTCTTTTGCCTTGTGTGCGTTTTGCGAAAAGGTGAAACCGCAATCCGAGGGTTCCGTTCTCGTGTTGCATGTGTCTGAGGAAATGGCTTCGGTGGTGATCTGGGAGTCGGGGCGTGTGACGGGGAGCCGTATTTTCAAGACGGGTCTTACGACTGCGCAAATACGGTCTGCCGTGCAGTCGGAGCGTCCTATTGAGGATCCGGCGTTTATGAGCGTGGTGGAGCGTTTGGTGGAACAGGTGGATCGGACGATATCCGCGCATGTAACCGCGTATCCGGAGAATCGCTTTACACGCATCATCGTAACGGGGCCTTTGGCGCAATTGAAAGGCGTGCAAGACACGTTGCAACAGCAACTGGGGGTGGAAACGGTCGGGCAACAGGGCGTAGGCGATGCGTCTACAGAGGGGCTCTGGGCGGGAGCTTATGGGGCGGCTCTTTCGCATTACGAGGAGACACCGAATTTCCTGTATCCGGTGCGTGAACGGGATGCGTTGCGACGTTGGGCCCGGTTGCGGCTTTTACTTGCCTTGCTGCTGGGGGTTGGGGCGTTGGCTTTGTTGGTATTGCATGGTATTATTAAGCATGGAAATGCGGGGGTCAAGGAGCAGTTAACGGCGGAAAAGGCGCAGCTTTCCGCTTATGATCCGGAGGTGAATGAGGAAATTTTGCGTTCATTCGTGGATCAGGTGGTGGAAGAGAACCGTCTCTTGAAGCAAATGGCGGATCGGTGGCATTCGCATGCCGTGTTGCAGGCGCTGGATGGGTTGACGCCTTCGACGGTGCGGGTGCAGCAAGTGGAATTGAACATGGAGCGGACTGCTCGCAGAGGACCGACGTTGCGCGTGCATGGATTTAGTGCCGGGGCACCCGCGCAGCAGCTTCCTGTGCTAGCCGCCTATGTGTTGGATTTGGAGCAGCACGCCTTGTTCCGGGAGACGACCTTGCGTCAGGTGATTGAGGCCGAGGAAAACAATCGGCGGGTTTTGCAATTCGAGGTGGAAGTGGAGCTTGCGCCTCTGGCAGGCGGAGGTGGTTCCGAGTCAGAACGTGAGGGGTCATGATAAAAGGTGCAATTACGAAGTGGATTATGTCGCCGGGCATCCCGTTCGGGCTGTTTTTAGTGGCACTGGTTGCCTTTCTGGTGGCATTGGCCGGGCTGTTTGCACCCGTGCGTGCGCGGCTTCAATTGGAAGCGGAGCTGGATGATACGCGGTTTCGTCGCCAGCAGCAGGAGGTATTATTTCCATTTTACCAGTCTTTATTGTCGCGTGATCGTTTGAGCGAATGGGAGGACTTGTATGCAGGGCCTGCCGTACCTTTGGAGCAGGCGCAAGTCGTGGAGGTTCCTTCGATGCTCGCGGATGTAACGAGTCCGCATGGGTTCCGGATCATGGATCGCTCGGATTACCGGGTTCGCCGGCGTCAGGATGGGTCGCGGATGTTGCAGGTCGAGCTGCCGTTGCAGGGGCGTTATGCCGATTTGGGGGATTTGCTCAAGGATTTGCTGTTGCAACCCTACGTGGGGCAGATTACGTATTTGCGTGTCGAGGAGTTACCCGCCGGGCAAGCGGTAACCATCGGGATGGATCTTTTGTTGGAGCCTTGAGTGAGCGAGATGCAGTATGACAGGTAGGGAAAAAGTGATTGTGGTTGCTGCTGGTGTTGCAGTGGTCTGGGGCGCCGCTACCTTTCTTTGGGATCGGGTTGCGTCTGGTCGCGATACGTTGGGGCCGGAGATTGTTGAATCGGCACAAGCCTTTCGCACCGTTGCAGAGTCACAGCTTCAGGTGGTGCGGGTGACCGCATCGGAGCGCAATGTGTTGAAAGCGGTCGGGGCGCCGTGGGAGGCTGATATGTTCCAGCGCGCGGAATTACCAGCGGATCCGGGGGAAGAGAAATTTGTGCGGCAGCAGCATCTGTATACGGGTTATGCTGTTTTGGGGGATGTGCGTTTTGCGGTGATCAATGGTCGCGTGTATCGTCTGGAAGACACGCTTGAGAATGATGTTGCGGTTTTGGCTGAAATCACACCTGCTTATGTGTTACTGCGGTTCCCGCATGACGAAAGCATGGCAATAATACCTTTTGAAGGTCTGGAGCGCGAAAGGAAGTGAATATGAAACGATCAGATTGGATGTTGCTGGTAATTGTCGCTGCGGGATGTGCGTGCTTCACGACATCCCTGCGGGGGAGAGAGACGGATCGTGTGTTGCGTCGGCAGCCCCCGATGGTGGCCCTTCCGGAGGAAGATCCAGATAAGCCGGTAGAGGCGGTATCGAAGCCGGCGTCGTTGGATGAGTCTGTCACGGCACCGCGTCTTTTGCCGCGAATGAAGATTGAAAATTTACATTTAACCGAAGCGGTCGAGGTGTCGACAGCCTTACGGATGTTGGCGCAGATTGCGGACATCAACCTGATGGTGAGTCCGGGTGTGAGTGGGCAGGTTGAGTTAAACTTCCGCAATATTGCCTGGAATGAAGCATTTGAGAGCGTACTGGATTCGGCTGGGTTGGCGCATCGCTGGCAAGGTAACATCTTGCGTGTATTGACCATTGATGACTTGCGGCGGGAGCTGGAGTTAAAGCGGGTATTGCGGGATGGCGAGAGTGTGCGTGAGGATATGCGAATGGTAGAGCCGTTGGTAGTGGAAGTGATTCCGCTGCGATACGTATCGGTGGAAACGATGAGTGCCACGTTGTCGCGAGTGCTAGGGGTTTCGGAAACCGGGGGAGCTGGTCGGGCGGGTACCGGAACTGGTGAGACGCGGGTTACGCAAGCGCATGGTCGCGTGTCGGTATCGATGGATACGGAATCGAATGCCGTGATTGTGCATGCGCGTCGGAAAGACGTGGAAAAAGCGCTGGAATTGGTGGCGCAGTTGGATACACCGCGCCCGCTCGTGCAAATTGAGGCTCGCATTGTGGAGACCACAAGGGATACGGCTCGGCAGCTCGGGATGGAGTGGGGTGGCCAGACCAGCCGGATGCGCGGTGGCCGCATCGTCAGTGTTGGGGGGCAGGATGGAGGAACCGTTGCCCATTTCCCGGCACAGTTCCGTACGGGGGCTGGTGCTGAGCAGCGGCCTGTCGGGTTTGCGTTGGCGGGCAGTGCGATGCGTCCGAGTGGTGCCGAACTGCTGAATGTGCAACTGACGGCCTTGCAGGAATCCGGGCGTTTGCAAATCAAAGCCAGTCCGACGGTCACGACGCTGGACAATGAGAGTGCCGTGATTGAGAGCGGCGAAGAACGCGCTTATGTTTCGAGCCGGGGAACCGTGGAGACCGACCAGCGGCTGGAATGGAAGACGGCGGCGCTTTTGCTGGAAGTAACGCCGCATGTCATTGATGGAGATCTCTTGCGGGTGCAGATTGTGGCCAATAAGGACTCCTTTGATGAAACCAGGCCGACGACGAATAATGAATTCCCGGTCAACACGAAACGTGCGCGCACGACCGTACTGTTGCAAAATGGGGAGACGACGATGATTGGCGGTTTTTCCATGGAAAGTCAAAGTGACACTACGTCGGGGGTGCCGGGGTTGAAGCATTTGCCCTTACTAGGAAACCTGTTTCGCAGTCGTTCGCGCTTAGATCGGTTTGATGAGACCATTATTTTTATTACGCCTACTATTTTGTAGGATTTTCTGGAGATCATCATGGTGCGAAGAATCAAGCTAGGACAATTATTGGTGGATGGCGGCTTGCTGTCATCCGCGCAGCTTGAAAAGGCGTTGCATCGCGATGAGGCGCGGAGTATGCGTCTGGGTGAATATCTGGTCAGCAAAGGGCTCGTGCGGGAAGAACAGATTGTTGAGCTGCTGAGCAATCAATTGCAGGTAGACCGTTTTGCATCGGACAAGTATCCGATAAACATGGAGCTATCCACGCTGATTCCGATCGAGGTTGCCCAGCGCAATCGGGTTATTCCGCTGAAGCGGGATGCGCGTCGCCTGTTTCTGGGGGTTTGTGACCCTACCGACATCCAAGTGTTGGACTCGGTAGAGCAAATGACGCAGTTGGAGGTCATTCCCGTGCTTTGCACCAGCCGGGAGCTCAATCAACTCACCAACAGCGTGTATGGTAGTTTTGCCGGCTTGGGCAGTGCATTGCAGGACGGTAAAGACGGTCTTTCGGATGGGGATACTGATGCCACTTCGATTGCGTCCAACGAAGTCGAGGAAATGGATGTCGGACAATTGATGAACATGGCGGAGGGTGCGCCTGTTGTCCGCATGGTAAGCTGGATTCTGGCGCAGGCCGTGCGCGAAGGGGCCAGTGATGTGCATATCAGCCCCGAGAATGATTTCGTGCAATTGCGGTTTCGGATTGACGGCAAACTGCGAGAGGTACCGGCCCCACCCAAGAATTTGCACCTTTCGATTGTCTCGCGCATCAAGATTCTTTCGCAGTTGGATATTTCCATATCGCGAGTGCCGCAGGATGGCCGGTTTACTGTTTTGCTGGACAATCGTGAGATCAATGTGCGTGTATCAACCATACCGACGACGCATGGTGAAAATGTGGTTTTGCGTTTGTTAGACATGAGTGCATCTACCTACAAGATGGAAGATCTTGGTATGGAGTCGGGCGAATTGGCGCAGATGCGCGATTCCATCCGGAAGCCTTATGGGATGATTTTGAGTACGGGTCCGACGGGCAGCGGTAAGACGACGTCCTTATATGCGATGCTACAGGAATTAAATCAACCCGATCTAAATGTGATCACGGTTGAGGATCCGGTCGAGTATCGGATTCCGCGCATTCGGCAGGTGCAGCTCAATGTGCGTGCCGGTATGACGTTTGCGTCCGGTTTGCGCGCTATACTCCGTCAAGACCCGGATATTATCATGGTAGGGGAGATTCGTGATGCCGAGACGGCGCATATTGCGACGCAAGCGGCCTTGACCGGACACAGGGTATTGAGCACCGTGCACACGAATGATGCGGCGGGCTCGGTCACGCGTTTGATCGACATGGGGGTCGAACCCTTTCTGGTATCTTCCGTGTTGCTAGTAAGCTTTGCGCAGCGATTGGTACGTCGTGTATGTGATGGTTGCGGGCAATGGTATGATCCGCCCTCTGAGGCAAGGGATTACTGGGGCATTCCCGCTGATCAAAACGTGCGCTTCCGTGCGGGCAAAGGGTGCGATTTGTGCCAGGATACTGGTTATCGGGGACGTGCGGGTATTTTTGAAGTGCTGATCGTGGATGAAATCATCCAGGAGTTGATTGCCAATCGTGCGAACACGTTGGAAATCAACCGAGCAGCCCGGCGCGGTGGCACTTGGCGGTCCTTGAAAGATGCGGCTTGCGAAAAATTGTGTGCGGGGGTCACCTCGGCTGAGGAAGCGATGTCCGTTGCGGGTGTGTAGGAAAGGAGCGGGTTGATGCCGACGTTTCGATACAAGGCTCTCGATAGTCAGGGTAAGACGGTTGCCGATGAAATCCAGGCGGAAAATGAAGATCGCGCGGGCGAGCGTTTGGCGTCGCGGGGTCTGACGTTGCTGCGGATCAATGCTGTCAAGGGAGAAAAAGGCACGGCAGAACAGAAAGTGTCCGGGCGGATCTCGACAGAGGATTTGATCCTCATGACCACGCAGTTGAGTACGATGCTGCGGGCCGGGATTCCGATCTTGCGTGTTTTCGAGATTTTGGAAAACGAATCGGAAAACAAGGTCATGGCAGCGGTATGCGGTCGAATCGTCACGGATGTCCGGTCCGGGGGCAGTTTGCATGCAGCAATCCGACGTTACCCGAAAATATTTCCGCCCTTGTATGCGAACATGTTGCGTGCGGGCGAGCGCAGCGGTACGTTGCCGCAGGTGCTGACGCGATTGATCTATGTTTTGCAGCATGAGAACAAAGTGCGAACAGAAGTCCGTTCGGTGCTGCAATATCCTATCATGGTTTTGGTGGTACTGTTTGGCTCCATGGGCATATTGCTGACGACGGTGGTTCCCCGGTTTACGGATATTTACGCAAGTGCCGGTATTGATTTGCCATTACCTACGCGGATTTGCATCGCTTTGAGCAATCTACTGCAAGATCATGGTTTGCTGGTCTTGCTCGGTATTGTCGCCGTAGTGGTGGGCATGGTTTTGTCTCGCCGGACAGTGAAAGGGCGGTATGTACAAGATCGCGTGATTTTGGGCATACCTTATGTTGGCAAGGTTATCATCAAGTCCGCGTTGGCGCGTTTTGCCAGTGTGTTTTCGATCTTGCAGGCGTCCGGTGTAGGCATGCTGGAGTCCGTCGAGATTCTTACGGGTACGCTTTCCAACAGTGTGATGGTGCATCATTTCCAGGATGTGCAGCACAAGCTCGAGCATGGTCAGGGGCTGAGCCGTCCGCTCGGCGAACATCCTTTTTTCACGCCCATGTTTGTGAGCATGGTTGCGGTTGGGGAGGAAACCGGCAAGCTGGATGAAATGTTAAGAGAGATTGCCAACCACTATGATGCTGAGGTAGAGTTTGCCACGAAACGATTGACAGGGGCGATTGGTCCTATGTTGATAGTTGTGTTGGCTGTGGTGGTGGGTTTTTTTGCATTGGCGGTGTATATGCCGATGTGGGATATTGCCCAAATTGCTACGCGTACGGCGTAATGGTGGGATTGATAAACGGGAAACGAAAGGAGGCAGTTTTTCATCATACGAGACAAGACAGCTTTCTGCGAGGCAGGGTGCTTCGTAATATAACAACAGGGAAACATGAGGAGAGAAAGATGCAACGGAAAAAGAAGAATGAAGGTTTCACCTTAATCGAGATCATTGCTGTGTTGCTGGTGCTGGCGGTGCTGGCAGCGGTAGCGGTACCGCGTTATTTGACGTTGGTAGAAGATGCTCGTGTACGTGCACTGGATGGTGCCCTTGCGGCCGGGTATTCGCAGTTGTCGCTAACCTTTGCGCAGTTGTCGCTGCAAGAGGGTGAAGCACCTGATGCCGACACTCTGGCTGCGGCTGCTGAAGCCAATCCGCCGGAAGGCGATTTTACTTTTGCCTTTTCTGCTGATGGCGATGTCATCACCGTTACGGTTAGTAATGACGAGGGGAATGAGAGACAGGGAGAGTGGACGCTGCCATAGCGCGCGTTCGGCTTGGCCCGGCTCCGGTGAACGTATTCGCCGGGGTCGGGTTGCTATGGTAGGCATGGCAGGTTGTAAAGGTGCTGGCAAGAGAGGTTGATATGCGATTGGCTGGAAGTGGGCGCATGGGCTTCAGCTTCATTGAGGTAATCGCAATATTGTTTATTCTGGGCGTATTGGCAGTGGCTGTTGTCTCCGGCACCAGCAGGATAGGCGCAGGTCCTTCTGCGGAAGCCGCACGCATGCGCAGTCATTTGCGTTATGCACAGTCGCTTGCGCTAGCGAACAATACGGCGGATTGGGGCGTACAGATCAACGCGAATTCCTACCAGTTGCTGCGCAATGGGCAGCCTTCAGCGCTTTCTTTTCCGGGTGAACGGGGTTCTACCCGCATGTTGGCTTCCGGTGTGACGGTTAGCGGTGGAACGGGACTATTGACGTTTGATGCGCTGGGTGCACCTGCTGAAACACACAATATTGTGATTAGTGGAAATGGCATGAACGAAACGGTGAAGATACTCGGGTTTACAGGAATGATACCATGAGTGGTTGCGGTACAGGCGGTAGCCGTGGTTTTACGTTGATCGAGGTAATGGTCACGATTGTTCTTGCGGCGCTTGCACTGGCGTCCATTGTACCCATCATGCGGCCAGCTTTCATGCGCAGCCATGATGCGCCGATGTTGTTGCAGGATGCGTTGGACTTGCACAGTGCTATGGAAAATCTGGCGTCGCGACAAGAGACGTCTACGCTGGCAGAGATTCAAACGCTAGTGGGCAGCGAGGGAAGCCTGTACCGCGGGCGTTTTGCGGTTGTGCATAATCGCTTTGTTGCATTTACGGGTCACACGGAAGCCGGGCCGCCATCGACAAACAACTTGTTGCGGGTGACGTTGGCAAGCAGCCGGACAGGCGAGCAACTCACGCGTCATTTTGCGGAGTCACCATGAGGGGCCGAAGCGGATACTCCCTGATAGAATTAGCGGCCGTTTTGCTATTGGCTGGTTTGCTGGCGACGGGGTTTATCCTGGTGGTGGTACCGGTGACCCAGGGATTTCTGTTAATGCGGGGGCACACCGACTCGGCGCAGAAGGCGCAGCATTTTTTCAATCGCATGTATCAGGAACTGGTGACAGCGACCAATGTTGTGAGCGGTACGGCACAGACGCTGGTTTATGATCGCCGAGGCGAGGGGGGGCAAAGCCAGCGACGGACGCTGCATTGGGAGGGTGGATCCGTTGTGACATTGAATGATATTCCGCTGTACGATAATGTGGGGGCATTTGCTTTACGTTACTATACAACGGCGGATAGTGCGCCACAGGACGACTGGACGGGGACAAGCCGGCTGATTGAAATTGTTTTACAGAGCCAGATAGGAAGCGGTACACTATACACAAACAGGGTGTATATGCGCAATGTGCGATGAATGGCATTCTTGTGCTGGGGGGCGCCTAAAGGCGGTACTACGAACGCGGGACAGGTGAAACGGGTTTGCGGTGGTGACCGAAGAATGGATCGAGGTGCGGTCATGCAAATGTACAATACAAGAAAAGATGCTGGCGGTGTGCTGATTCTGGTTACGCTGTCCATGGTTGCTGCCGGGGTTCTTGGGGGGGCCATGCTGACCGGTGTGACGGGGGCACGTACGCAGCGTGTACATTTTGATGCTGGCGGCCGGGCTTTGTATGCGGCTGAATCCGGACGCGCTTATGTGACGGCACAATTCGGGGAGGATCCCAGCTATGTTCCGGATGGCACCTACACGCTTGCATCAGGAGATCGATTTACGGCTATCGGTAGCGTTGCGGGTAACGTTATGGACGTGACCGTGACAGGAATGGGGCACCCCGGAACCCATCGCGAGAGAATACATGCGCTCTCGTTTCAGTTGCCGCTTCCGTCAGGAGACAACGGCGATGACAATGGCGATGACAATGGCGGAGGCAGCGGGTCGATTGACTTGGATACAATCTTTGTTTCTTCTTCCGAGCTGCTTTTCAGGGGTAACACGCTTGCTGGTGAAGGCGGATCTCTCATCTTGCGTGGTGATCTTGACTCGTCTGATATCGGCGGAGGTTCCTCTCTCGCTGTATCCACAATGTACATTGACGGGGATGTGCGTTTCACTGGCGGCAGTGCAAGTTTGGGGTCAGCAACAGAACCCGGCGCGATATACATCAATGGGGATTTAACGTTGGGTGGGGGGCAACGCGATATTTATGGTGATGTTTTTGTAAATGGAAATCTGACCATTGCCAACACCACCGTACACGGCAACATCTATGTTAATGGTGATGTTACGTTTCAATGGGGAACTCCGACGCTTATGCCAGGTAGTTCCATTTATTATACTGGTTCCGTTTCGGCACCCGGGTCGTATTCGCAGGAGGTTCTGGACCGTGCCGTACAGGTTGATTCTGTGCCTGCGGTTGAAATTCCCGGCGATTTTGTTCCGGTTTTGCGTCCGGATTCCTGGTATGCGGAGCGCGGCTATGTTTCGGGCGGTCAGTTAGCGAGTGACCTGAAAGTGTTTGCTGACAATTATACTTGGTCCGGGTGGCGCCCGCCGATGGAAAACGTGGTTATCGTGAGCAAGGGAGATATTAGCATTACAGGGCTAGGCGGTTCTGGTATGACGGGGGGGTTGATTGCTCCCTTCGGGGAAGTTGTTTTTCAGGGGGCTTATTTTACCGGGATGGTTTTAGCCAGGGATGGCTTTCGCGTTACGAGTGGAGAAACCACCGTGACATTTGAAAATATCTCTAGTTTCTTTCCATCGGAGAGCGAGATTCCCGTGACTTCGGGGGATTAAGGATCAGATATGGTTTTGGTGACCGAATGCTTGTTTACCTATTAGGTTGATTGAGGGGATGTGATGATGAAGAAGAATGGGGTTTGGCAATTGTGTGTGGTGGGAATGATCTGGGTTGGTCTATTTATGGTTGGCTTGGGATGTGACCGCACGGAGACGGATCGAAGCATGACGGTTTCGCCATCGAATGCGCGTCTCTTATGGCAAGAATCGATCACGTTTACGGTCTCGTTGCCGGACAATGCGGCTGAAGATCGCGAACTGTATTATCCATTGGAATGGTCAGTTAGCGATCCTTCGATGGGGTATCTTCAGCGGATCGGTGGCGACAGCGTCGTGTATGTAGCCGCGCGGCGTTCGGGGCCTAACAGCATTCTGGTGCGCGATCCATTTGGCGCCGAAGGTGTGGCATCGATCGTACAAGAGCAACCGGTAGAAATAGGCGATTAATAGCGAATGAAATGGTCAGCGGAGTCGGTCTTTGAGTGAGGTGCGGCGCTGGCGCATTTCGGTGTTGGCGATGGCCATGCCGATGGCTTTGTGGGAGCCGATAATGCAGACGAGCTGTTTGCCGCGGGTGACGGCGGTGTAGAGCAGGTTGCGTTGGAGCATTTTGAAGTGCTGGGTGGTCATGAGAATGACGACGGCGGGATATTCGCTGCCTTGTGATTTGTGGATGGTGCCTGCATAGGCATGCACGAGTTCGTCGAGGTCGGTCAGGTCGTACCCTACGCGGCGTCCATCCATTTCCACGGTGATGGTTTTTTCTACGGTGTCGACGTCGACAATGGAGCCGACGTCGCCATTAAAGACTTCCTTATCGTAGTTGTTGCGGATTTGCATGACGCGGTCGCGCTTGCGGTATTTGCGTCCGTAGCGTTCGATTTCGTCGCCTTGCGGATTGAGGGTTTCCTGGAGGATCGCATTGAGATTATCGGTGCCGAGGGAGGCGCGTCGCATAGGGGACAGGACCTGAATGTCGGTGAGGGGATTTAGGCCGAATCGTTGGGGGATGCGTTTGGTGACGAGATCGAGGAGGCGGTTGAGGACATCGTCGGGTTCGTTGCAGGGGAGCATATAGAAGTCGGAGAGGTTGCGGCGGCTGGGTTCGGGTAGTTCGAGGCGGTGGCCTTCATTGATATTGTGGGCATTGCGGACGATGTATCCGCCGCTTTCCTGGCGGAAGATGGTTTTGAGTGCCTGGCAGGGTATGATGCCGGATTGGATGAGGTCGCGCAACACATTGCCGGGGCCGACACTGGGGAGCTGGTCGATGTCACCGACAAGTATTACGACCATGTGTGTGGGTAGTGCATCCATGACCGCAGCCATAAGGGGGAGGTCGACCATGGAGACTTCGTCGAGGATCAGGCAATCGCCAGGCAATGGGTTTGCGCCATGGAATTCGAATTTTCCGGTTTGGGGTAAAAATTTGAGTAAGCGGTGGATGGTGACGGCCTCGTGTCCGGTGGCTTCGGTCATGCGGCGTGCGGCGCGGCCGGTGGGGGCGGCTAGGAAGAAGCGGAGGCGCCGGCGTTTGTAGACATCGACGAGTGCGCGGATGATGGTGGTTTTGCCGACACCGGGGCCACCGGTGATGATGGCCATTTTGCTATCGAGTGCTGTTTCCAGTGCGAGGCGCTGCTGGGGGGCGAACTGGATATGCATTTGTTCTTCGGCCCAGGCGACGGCTTTGGCAGATTGAATGGGTTTGAAGTTGGGGGGCGTGTCGATGAGGTGTCGGATTTTTGCGGCGATGGTGCATTCGTTTTCATAGAGGGAGGTGAGGTAGATGCGGTCGTCTTCCTTGGTAAGCCATTTTCCTTGTAATTCGGCTTGGAGTGCTTCGGTGAGAATTTCGATACTGATGCCGAGAAGTTGTTCGGCATAGAGCAGGAGTTCGGCTTCCGTGCAGTGGCAATGGCCTTCTTCGGAGAGGGTTCGCATGACGTAGACGATGCCCGCGCGGGCGCGGATGACGGAGTTTTCGGGGATACCAAGGCTCATGGCGACGCTGTCGGCGGTTTTGAAGCCGATGCCCCAGACGTCGGCGCAGAGGCGATAGGGGTTGGTGCGTACAAGGGCGATGGCATCGGCGCCATATTGGCGGTAGATGCGGGCGGCCTGCGCGGTGCCAATTCCATGGCCCTGAAGAAAGATCATGATATCGCGGGTGGCGCGTTGTTCGTTCCAGGATTCCTTGATCCGTTTACGCAGGACGGAACCGATGCCTTCGATTTCTTCGATGCGTTGGGATTCTTTCTCGATGATATGGAGCGTTTGGTCGCCGAAATGTTTCACGAGGCGTTTGGCCATGACTTTGCCGATGCCACGGATCATGCCGCTGGCGAGGTAGCGCTCGATACCGCGGGCAGAGGTAGGCGCCATGCAAGTGATTTCTTCGGCTTGGAATTGGAAGCCGTGGCGTGGGTGGCGGGTCCAGGTTCCGGTGGCGCGCATACATTCGCCTACCCACATGGCGCCGCAGGTGCCGACGACGGTGACGGTGTCGCGTTGTCCGTCGGGTTTTACGCTGCATACGCTGTAGCCGTTGTCTTCGTTGCGGAAGACGATGCTTTCGATGACGCCGGTGAGTTCGCCGGTGTCGCCCTGCTGCACGTTGGGGCGTGGCTTGGGTTTGGGCTTTGGTTTATAGCGGCGTTGTTGCAAGGTGGATTCCTTTTGGACAGAAAGATTTATGACAGAAAGAACGGGTAGGCTCTGTTTTTATGAGACTGGTAGGTTTTATGGGAAGGGAGACGGAAACATTCGAAAACAATAACAATAATATAAAATCCACGAAGCCCATTCGTTTTTTCTGTCATTATTTTTCTGTCCACTTGTGTTTTGGTATGTTTATGCGGGGATGGCTTTGATGTGGCCGGATTTGGCGTATTGGATGATGGCCTGGTCTGCTGTGATGAGGGGGCAGACATAGGCTCGTGCGGTAGCAATGATGATGCGGTCGGCTGGGTCACCATGAAAATCACCGGGAAGCCGGGAGCTGGCGATGGCGATGGCCGGTTCCAGCGGGGCGAGCTTGATGCTAGGGGCGGCAAGGGCATCGCGCACCCAGTCTATACAGTCCTGCTCCAGCGTTATGCGTCCTTTGGTCTCGAGCATACCGATTTCCCATATGGAGATTGCCGAAACAAGCAGTTCGCCTTGCTTCGCGCAGGCGTCGATCTGGCAGCGCAATGCAGGCTTAAGGTCCGTTGTGCCCTCCATGAGCCAGATCCAGATGTGTGTGTCGAGCAAGAGTCTCGATTGGTCCTCAAGAATCGGCATTCCACGTCTCCCCGGTAGGCGCAATGATATCATCCTCAATCGATATCCGCCCTTTTAGGTGACCAAATAATGGGGCAGGGGTGTCGTCAATGGGCACGAGTTTGGCAATGGGTTTGCCGCGCTTTGTGATCACGAAACTGGTATGCTTTTCCTTGACTTCATCCATTAGCTTCAGGCAGTGCGATTTGAATTCTCCGGCGGCAATAACCATAGTTGACCCTCCTGCATGGTCATGGTTATATCACTATAGTCATATCGGGGGCAAGCGTTATTTGGACAGAAAGATTCGGACAGAAAGAACGGGTAGGCTCTGTTTTTATGAGAATGGTAGGTTTTATGGGAAGGGAGACGGAAACATTCGAAAACAATAACAATAATATAAAATTCACGAAGCTTATCCGTTTTTTCTGTCATCATTTTTCTGTCTGATTTTTACAGTTGGGAGAGGAGGAGGCAGGTGTAGAGGAAGCCGTTGCGGAATTGGTCTAGGGAGAAGGATTCGTTGGGGGCGTGGATGCGATCTTCTTCGTGTCCGAAGCCGGTGAGGAGCGGTGTGGCACCGGAGACTTCGGCGAGGCGTGCGACGATGGGGATGGAGGCCCCTTCCCATCTATGAACGGGTGGTTGGTCGGGTTTGACGGCAGCCAAGGCTTTTTCGGCATGCGGTAGAAGCGGGGCGTTTGGGTCGAAGCGAAGTCCGGAACCGCCGATTTGGGCCTGGGTGATTTCGAGTTTAAGTCCGGGGGGTGTTTGTTCCTGTATATATTGGCAAACCGATTCGATGAGAGCGGCAGGGTTTTGCCCGTGCACGATCCTTGAGGTGAGTTTTACGACGGCTTGGGCGGGGATAATGGTCTTGCTTCCGGGGCCACCGTAGCCGGCATGGATGCCATTGATTTCGAGTGTGGGCAGGAAGCCAACGCGTTCGTAGGGTGGCAGATCGCGTATGCCACCATCGGGCGTCGTGCCGGTTTGCTGGCGGTAGGATTCGGGGGTGGTGTCGTCGGCTGCGGCGAGCTCGCGTTCCTGATCGGATGGCGGCTGGATGCCGTCGTAGAAGCCAGGGACGGCAATGCGTCCCGTGGTATCGTACAGGCTGGCGCAGATGGTAGCGGCTGCTTGTGCGGCATTGGGTGCCAGTCCGCCATGGAGGCCGGAATGCAGATCGTGCGTAGCGCCTTGCAGGGTGAACTCGAATTGGAGGATGCCGCGTAGTCCCATAATTAAGGTAGGAGCACCAGAGGCGACGGTGCCTGTATCATGCACGAGGAGTGCATCTGCCTGGATTTCTTCGCGCCAGGCATCGAGCGCCTGATCGAGGCTTTTGCTCCCGAACTCTTCTTCTCCCTCAATGAGAAAGATGACGGTGTGATCGAGTTGGTTTGATTCGATCAGGCTTTCGATAGCACAAATGGTATAAAAAATCTGTCCTTTGTTATCTTGTGCGCCGCGTGCATAGAGGCGGTCTTTGCGCCACTGGGGGTCGAAGGGGGGGGTAGTCCAGTCTTCGAGAGGATCGACAGGTTGCACATCGTAGTGGCCGTAGATGAGGATGGTGGGTTTGTCGGGGTTGCCTGGACGTTTCGCGTAAACGAAGGGGTTTCCGGGGGTTTCGACCGTTTGGGCGGTGAAGCCACTTTTTTGCAGGCGGTTACAGAGCCATTGGGCGCAGGCATTGCAATCTGCCTTATGCGCAGGATCCGTACCAATTGAGGAAAAACGTAAAAAGGTTTCCCAATCCTGTAGTATTGTCTCGCGGCGTGTCTCGAAGGCTGTTTCCCATGTGTTACGTTGCATATTACTATAGATCCTTGTTTTTTTTCGTTGATAGCGTTTACAAGGATCCTTTTCAACTTCATTTCCGTTATGCCGGATGTAAGCGAAGCGGGTGCGAAAGAAAAAAGATAGGC
>PXBF01000109.1 GCA_003567005.1 PVC group bacterium | reverse complement strand
TTCTTCAGCGGGTAACATTGCGGTGTTGGCGCCGTATGGATGCCAAGAGTTGAAAGATTCCCATTGAGGGAACGGAGGAAGTATTTGTCGTTTCCACTCGCTTTGCTCGTTACGAATGGTTTTTGCCTGTTGGGTTTCGCCCTGCTGACATCCGCCTCGAATGGGTGCCCTTAAACTGCTGTTTTTGTACAGAAAATCAGGTTTTAAGGGCTCCAGAGGGCCATTTTAGATGGCTAAGGCATTGAACGAGAATAGATTATAGCGGCTTAGCCGCAAAGTGCGACAAAGTGACGCAAAGTGACGCCGGATTATTGACGACTTGGGTGCATAGAGCGCGGATTACTTTGCAATATGGTTCAAAAACTTTGAAATCGTGAGGTTGCCTGCTGGGGGTGGTGGGGGTACATTCTTGCGGTAGGAAGGTAAGGTGATTATGTGGGTGTTTACGAAATATGGATTTTATAGTGCGGTGTGTGCGAGGCAGGGAAATGGTGCGCATGGACAGCCGGTTGATCTTGATCGGATCATGGTTCGGGCGCGGGTTCGTGAGCACTTGGACGCGTTAATCGATGCGTATCCGGATTTGCTGACGGATGCCGAAATTAAGACCTTTCCGGGAACGGACTATGCGTATCGCTTGTTTCTACCAAAAGAAGTGTGGACTACCCTGTTGAGTTGGCTCGGGAATGATATTGATTATGATAATTTCAAGGGCGAAGTGGGCCGCTTTCAGGGGCAGGTCGGTGCAGACTACGAGCACGCGCTACATGATGTCTGGGGCATAATGTATAAAATACAAAAGTAGGGGTTTATGCATGAGTACGGTGTTTAGTCATATTATCCAGAAGAGGTTTTCCGCGGTTAATGAGGATGTGGCCACTGATGCTTTGGCGTATATTCTGGAGTCAAGTGCTGCCGCTCGACGCGGGATGCAAAACCTGCTCGCAAGCTGTGCGTCCGATATGCCTGCGTTGACATTCAAGACGCAGCAGCAGGAAGGTACAATACGACCAGATATGTGGGGATATAGCGGTAGCATGCCGCACGTGTATATTGAGAATAAATTCTGGGCCGGTTTAACCGATAATCAGCCTGTTGCGTATCTTAAGGAACTTGCTAAATATGGGCATCCTGCTGTGCTGCTCGTTATTGCTCCGGAAAAGCGGCAACATACACTTTGGCGTGAACTGCGGGCTAGGTTGGAAGCTGCTGAAATTGTTGCGGATGAAAATACATCGAGCGCCGGTGTCTCCTATTTAGCCACAACCTCGGCGGGGCCTGTCTTAGCCTTGATTTCGTGGTCCAATGTCCTGACGGCTTTGGAATTACAGGCAGTGGATGACCCTTCTGCACGCGGTGATGTTGCGCAGCTACGCGCTTTGTGTGATGCGGCTGATGATGAAGCGTTTTTACCGATAAGCGCAGAAACAATAAGTGATCAACGGATACCGTCCTTGGTTATGCAGCTTGGGAATGTGGTGTGGGATGCTGTTGATATGGCTATAGGCAAAGGAGTCGTATTTGTTGGGCAATTGCGTCCGCAGGCATCTCGAGAGCGTATTGGTAAATACATTTCATTCGGGGCCGATAGACGATGCGGCGCATGGATTGGGATACATTTTCGCTTCTGGAGGAAATACGGTGTATCGCCCATATGGATTGTAATTACCTCTACTGACTGGGGCCGTGGTCCGATCGTGCGACAGGCAATTGATGAGTCACTCCTAAAGGCTAATGTTTTTACTGCGATAGACGATAATGGTGATTACGTGATCGCCGTCAATCTCCCTGCATCTGAAGAAAAAGACCATGTGGTTAGGGCAATGTATGAGCAGCTAGACTTTATGTATCAACGGATGCCTTTGCGTGATGAAGTGGTTGAAGATCCCGATGATGCGATCGAGGTTTCCAGCGATGAATAATCATTCAATCACATCGCTTGCTACTGATCAGGGTGATTCACAACTAACTTGGTTCCCCGATGAAATACGCGTTATTCAGGATACCTGTGCCTTGCGATTTCTCGGGTATCAGTATGAAAATGGCGCTCTTCGTAGGGGCGATTGTGGTGGAGCACGGAGTCTGGCGGAGCTTAGTCGTGAGCTGATTGACTCGCTGGCGTTTTATCAGGATGATCTAAAGAATTTTGCTGTTTTCTTTGCGTTGCAAAGAGGGCTCGGGAAATGGGGCGGGGAGCGACTCACCAAATATTCCAATGAGCATTACGCTTTTGATTTCCTGTTTCTCCATCTATACAAACGCGAGATACCCACAGCGTATCAACACGAGTCATATATGTCACAATGGAACAACCTGAGTGCGCAAGAAATCGAAAATGCTGCCGCTTTTATTAGAAACAGCTTGCAGCGTCGTGACAGTGGCCCAGTCGTAAAGTGACGTTGGCTAAGGGGCTAGTGCGGTTCGTCTTTGGTGGGGTCGGTGGATCGGGGATTACTGATCATTTTTTTTTCAGGAGGAAGGGGCTCGTTGGCGAAGGCTGCGGCGAGTTCTGCGTCTGATGCGAAGGGGCAGTCGGCCCAGCCGATGCCGAACTGGATATTACCCACACTCGTAAATGCAAGTTCGTCTCGGGAAGCAGGTAGTCCGAGTGCTTGGGCAAATCGGCCATACATCTCAAAGCTCTTTTGGGGGGAATTGAACGCTTGTACGAGAAAAATTGCATGATTCAGTTTGAAGCGCCGGGCTTCAATGACTCCTGCAGCGGCACGCTGAAGAATCTGATAGGGGACATGGTTGTAGGCTCCGTCTGGGCGTGGTGGCAGGCAGGCCTTAATGTGGTCCCATCGTTTTTTCCGGTTCTCTCCAGAATTATCGGATTTGCCGCCTTTGAGCCAATCTGCCAGCGATTCGTTTTTAGAGCCGAAGGGTTCGTTTGCTTTTGCTTCGACCGAGATAGAGACGATAGCAGCATCGGAACTAGCCAAAGCCCACACGTCGCATTGTGCATCCCCTCCTTTGCCATCCAGCGGCACCTTGTGTTCGGCGATTGCGAGCAATAGTTTTGGATTGGTCACTTTGCCAGTATGAAACAATTTTGAGATGTGCTCAGGCAGACCGCTATCTGTACATGCTGCGAGCTCCCAGCTTATAGCGGTTTCCATGGCAGAATACTTTCGCCGCCAGTGCTTCTCGGGGTCGCCTAGGCGCGTACGCCAGTCGGAGGGACATCGTGTTGCAATGTGTAATCTGCTCATAATTTGCTCCTAATGCTTGTGCGTTAATGGGGCAGGGGGGCAGTGGCTCTTTGTTTGTTGTGTTCGTCCAGAATCCTCTGTAGGCCAATTTTGAGCCTATTCGGTGCTTCCTTGTTTGCGAAACCTTTGATTTGGGCCACGATCAGCCGCCCTCGCTTATCGCGCTGTAGCTCGAGCGTGTATCCAGCACGCTGATATTCGACATGATAGATTGAACATTCGCCAGCATTTATATCCGATGCATAATCGTCAACGCAGTTCTTCATCATCTCTGATTCTTGGAATAATGCTTTGCGACTATTAATTAGATTTATGGAAATAGCTCCAAATTTACCTGACCGAATCACAAGTTCACGTTTTGTGTGAATTTCGGGAATGCGCTTTAAATTCCGTCCGCGCCATGCGCGTTCGCGCTCGCTCTGGATGCGCTGACTCGAGCGCAGAAGCATATTGACCTTTTCACCGAGGTATCGGCAGGGGTTCACGTAGCTATACACAACATGAAATAGATAGTTATCTGCATCTTCTATGCGCTTCCGGTAGTAGGCTAGGATCAGCTGTTTCACAGTGGGCGGCTTATCCGTCGGGGCAAAATCCTGCTTCAGGATATTGGATAGGGCATTTAAATATGCGCCGGGTACAAGTTGCACGAGTATCATTAGCGCGCCGGGCGAAAACACCATGCGCAAACGTTTTGGTACCACAGTTTCCTTGCCAGCAAAATGTGCGATAAAATCATCCATACTCGTCATCGCGCTAAGTTGACTGTTGGATATAGGATGGTAATTGACAGGCAGATCTCTAATCCAATCGAGTGATGGAGATGTCATCATCACAAGCCGAGCAGCTTCGCGGTCTGGTAGCATGTAAAAGTTTTGCAGAGATACGGTGCGGACAGCATAGACGCGCGTGCCATTGTGTTTGTAAATCCGCCGGATGGTTCCTGCGTTGTTGACGGTGAAATGGTCGTCAATTTCAAGGATTGTATCTTTTCTGGTGGGTGAGCCAACGGCATAGGTTCTTTTAATCGTCTGATTCTGGAAATCCAGATACCCTTCCTTGCGGTGATAAACCAGCACCCATCGATCGATAAGGTCTTTTCTCCGCTTGGAACCACCCGAGGCCTCAATGATCGTTTCACGGGCGAGTACGCGCATTTGGGGTGTTTCGCTTTCAATCCGCAAACAGAAGGCACGCACTAGGCGATTCCAGATGCGTCGGGCATAGGGTGACATGTCATTACGCATTGCGGAACCTTATGCTTAATTTGCTATAGCGAAAGTGACTTGTCATTGGACACTAAAGAACTAAATTTCGAATCTTTAAACCATAGCACTTTGATGCCAAGGCTCTCCAGTAGATCAAAAGAATGCTGGGATGGACGTTCAGGAAAGAGAACCGCAAGGTCAACTTTGTACCGCTGCGGAAGATGACGGTGATAGTCATACAATTGGCCTACAGCTAGTCGAACAACACCAATTTCAGAGGAAGACTTGACCTCAATGAGAAGGTCGCGCTTACGGTTTACATCATAGGCCTTGATTAGTGCGTCGAATTTGGCGGATCGTGTTCTGCCCTCGAGTATGGTGTAACGGCCACGTGCTCTAGTCAAAAGCGCATTTGTCATTCTGTTATGAATTCGCGTCATGGTCGAATTATTTGAAGTCGCAACCTCGTTAATGTCTGATTGATCTTTGAGCTCAAGAGATGTAGTACTAGCCAATTTGTCGACCGTACGCGTAATCCTTTTCTCTGATGCGACAGGCTTGTAGGTTAAAATGTTGATATAGTCAGCCCCAATTTGATCTAATTCTAATCCGTTGCATGGAATAGAGTTAAAGATGTTGATGAACTCGCTAAATCTTTCAGCTGCAGATTTTGCCGGCATTCTCATTTGATGTAACATAGCTTTGACAGAGTCATTCGAGTTGATAATTGGGAACTTATGGTTCGGCTCCAAGCACGCAAGAAGAGGAGAGAGCAAAGTCATTGCGTGGAGTTGACCGGCATTTGTTTCGACTCCAGGTAGGCGATGGACGGCCACGGCGATCCGCTTAGCACCCGCCGGGGTCTTGTTAGAGCGCGTATCCTTTAGAATGCGTAAAATACTGCTGCGGTGCTTCTTCACCCAATCCAGAACAGCTCCTCGATAAGTATTGCGTAAGTTTACGATACCAGTCGGAGTTTCGACAATATGATGGAGGCCGTCAATTTTACGGCCGATCTTTTTACTGATTATCATGGCAATCTTATCAAAATCCTCTTCTGCCGTGTCGAATATTTGCTGTAAAGCGGGGCGTTTGATCGATTCTAGGCAAGAATCATAATTGACATCACCAGTTGTCTTGTTGCGGCCTTTTGTAATCCATACCAACCGGATAAGCTGATGAATGTTTTCAGATGTCAGTCGCTTCTTCTTGTGCATATACTCATAACAGATAACCACGAGCTGCGCTGTATCTTGGCTGCGCCCCAGCCAATCCGATGGATTTTTTGAAAAATACTCTGTCTTACTCTTATATTTCATATTTCCCTCTTTGTATTAAAATATAGATTCATGCAGCATGTCGGTGATGCATAATACGATGTTGTGCAATTTATCAGGCGGGTGGGGGGCTTCCAAGGTGAGTTGTTGGTCTTGCTGCGACGACGAAAGGACGGATTGCACTCATCATTGCCGGATAGATTCTTCGGCAGGCGTCCATTTGGTGTCTTCGGTTCGGCGGTGGGCGAGTTGGCCACGGAATATCCAGGCGGATTCAGGGATGTTGTAATATGGTGTCATGTGGGAATGTTGATTTTGTCGGTTGATGATAAGCTTTCAATGGTTGCCGCAGTTAAAATATAGAATGTCGAGATGTGACCCCCTCCGCCTCAGAATCATAATTGACATCACCAGTTGTCTTGTTGCGGCCTTTTGTAATCCATACCAACCGGATAAGCTGATGAATGTTTTCAGATGTC
>PXBF01000042.1 GCA_003567005.1 PVC group bacterium | reverse complement strand
GCTCTCGGCATGCGCCTTGGCAATTTCTGCAGTCACCTTACCCGCGTCTTGAAGTATTTCGCGGTCTGTAGCCGCAATGAACCGGTTCAATCGCGTTTCCCAATCCTGCATGGTCATGGGAATCTTGCGCAGTGCCATATCTTCGGCGACGTCCAGATAGGCTGAAACCAAGCGCGAAAGTTGTGCCATTTCATATTCGGTCAGGTAGTTCTTAGCAACCACCACGTCATATTTCTGGATTTTCCCATGCGGCGCATCTTTCCATGTGGTCAAGCCCATATTCTGTTTCCCGGCATCGGCCCGGTCCACAATCAACTCAGCGGCGGTTTGCCCGTGAATGGCCCAGTGCAATTTGTTTTGTACGGTTGCAAAAAAGCGTTTGGTGGCTTGGGCGGTCACATCATAGTCAATGGACGTACAATAGATATCCGTGATTTTCTGGTAGAATTTGCGTTCGGACAGGCGAATTTCCCGGATTTTCTCCAATTGGCATTCGAAAAACTCGTCCGTCAGGATGCCGCCATTTTTCAGCCGCTCGACATCCATGGTCCAGCCTTGAATCGTGTAGTCTTTGACAATCTGGTTTGCCCACTTACGGAACTGCACGGCGCGCTCATTCTCGATCTTGAACCCGACAGCGATAATCGCCTGGAGATTGTAATGCTTTGTGTTGTAGTTTTTTCCGTCAGCGGCAGTTATTAAGTATTGCTTAATAGCTGATTCTTCCTGCAATTCGTTATCGGCAAAGATGCGCTTCAGATGCTGGTTTATGGCGGGAACCGTAACATCGTACAAGACGGCCATCATCTTCTGCGTTAGCCAGATATTCTCGTCCTCGTAGCGCATTTCCACGCTGGATTCGGATCCGCCACCAGCAGCAACAAACGTCAGATACTCCGCCGCCGAAGAGCGAACCAGAGAAACTTCCCTCTTCGCCGAAACTTTCCGCTTCTTCGATTCGTGTCCATTCGTGTCCATTCGTGGTTCCTCCCCCTAAACTGTACGGAAAACGGTCGCCGTTTCAGCGCTCTTGTTACGCGCCTTGAATGTCTGGACCGCGTTCGCCTTGAGCTGGTCGTTGTTCTTGAATCCGGAGTCCAGGCAGATCACCTGTAGCGGATCGGCGTCGGCCATTGCCTTGATGAGTTCCTTCGTGATTTCTTCTTGCAGGCAGATCAGCAGCGCACCCTCCGCGATCGAGAAGACGGAAGGAACCACGAATGAACACGAATGGACACCAATGTCTTTTTGTTTCGATTCGTGTTGATTCGTGTCTATTCGTGGTTCCTCTTTCTGGAGTTTGCCGTCGACCAGGTAGAGCGGTTCGACCTTGGTCGCAAGCGGGAATCCCGCCTTCAACAGAAGTTCGTACAGAATATCCTCTTGTGTGGCTCCGGGGTCGATGTGCTGCTCGTGAAGCTCAAGCTGCGTCGCGATCTTGTCTGCGTCTTCGCCAGACTGCGATCCATCCCAAAGGCGGAAGTTGGAACGGTCGAGCTTGAATACCTTGAAACCGGGGGGAGATTGAACCGCTAATGAACGCGAATGGACGCCAATATCCGGATCTGAAAAGAGCTGTTCCTGCTTTGATTCGCGTTTATTGGCGTCTATTCGCGGTTCCTCTTCTTCCAGCTTCTTGATCACGCGGCGGATGCGCTCCTTGCCGATGTCGGCAATCGTCTTGTAGCCCGCCTTGTACGCCTCGGATTGCTCGTCGCAGGGCTCCGGCAACTGCACCATGATGAATTTCCGGTTGCCGCCATCCTGCTTGTTCAACTCAAGCACCGCATGCGCCGTCGTGCAGGAACCGGAAAAGAAGTCGAGGATGATGGAGTCGGGCTCTGTTGAGACGTGTAAAATGCGATTCAATAATCGAACTGGTTTTGGTGTGTCAAAGACCGAAGATTCTGGAAATAACGAATTAACTTCCTTTTTCCCTTCTTGGTTGTGCCCAACGTCGCTATATTTCCAAATCGTCTGGCACGCTGTGCCCTGTTTGACTTCTGATAGAAAACGTTTTATGGCCGGAACATTATTTCCATCTGCCCCAAACCAAACACGGTTGTCTTCAACCATCTTTTGAAAAACTGGTTCAGTGTAAACCCAGCAACGACCATTAGGTAAGGCGTGTTTCTTTCCGTTAGGAGCCGTCAATACATAGAACTGGCTCTCGGTTCCGTGACCACCTTGCGCGGTGGCGTCAGCTGGCTTCCATACGCCCCGTGGATCATCATCGAGATTCCGATAGCGATTATTCATCGCCTCTGACCGATTCAATAACTTTGGATACCAATTCAGTTTATTCTTGGCGTAGACCAATAAGAAATCGTGCGAGTCCGAAAACCATTTTACAGCATTCTGGGGGCTGTATCGTTTTTCCCAAACAATTGTGCTTACAAAACTCTCCTCCCCAAAAACCTCGTCGCAGAGTTCCCGCAGGTTCTTTACTTCGTGGTCATCAATGCTGATGAAGATCACCCCATCATCACGCAGGAGGTTGCGGGCCAGGTAGAGCCGGGGGAGCATCATGTTGAGCCATTTGGAGTGGAAGCGGCCTTCGGCTTCGGTGTTGGAGGAAAATTTGCGGCCCTCAGCATCCACTTGGCCGGTGTATCGCAAATAGGTGTCGAGATTCTCGGAGTAGTTGTCGGGATAAATGAACTCCTTGCCGGTGTTATAGGGAGGATCGATGTAGATCATCTTCACCTTGCCGTAGTAAGCCTTCTGGAGGAGTTTTAGTGCTTCGAGATTGTCGCCCTCAATGAACAGGTTTTCAGTCTCATCGAAGTTGACGGATTCTTCGCGACAGGGTTTCAGGGTGGCGATACTGGGCTGCTGGATAATTTTGAGGCATTCGTTCTTGCCCGGCCATGTCATGCCGTAGCGTTCGCGCTGGTTCTCCAGAATCTCGGAAAATTCCCCCAGTACACCCTTCAGTCGCTCGAAATCCACCGCCTGCACGAGTTTGCCATCATCCGTCAAGGTCTCCGTCACGACCTCAGGGAAGAGCTGTCCAAGTTGCCGCCGTTTGTCCTCAGCAACATCCATCGATGTCAGGTCTGCCTTCTGTGGTTTGTCCATATCGTTTGTCCTTTCGTCTCAATTCCAGGCGTCCTACCGGACCGCCCATTCGATTACAAACAGTGTATTTTCCGTGATGTTCTGTTTCAATCGCGCTTCAACAGAATCGATGATCTCATCCTTGCGACTCTCGATCTTCTTGGCTGCCTCGTCGTATGCCCGCCAGGCATCATCACGCTTCTTGTCGAGTGCCTTCACCCTCTTCTGAAGCTCGATCTTCTCGGGTAGGCTGCTTGAATGGCGCACCTGTTTCTTGAGTTCCTTGATCTGGTCGTCCATCTCCTTGAGATTGGTCTTCAGGGTGGCGCGGCGGTCGCCTGCCCAGTGGTCGAGCTTCTCCATTTCCTGATCGAAGAATGCGGCGTTTCGCGTGCCGATCTGTTCGAGGATGACGTCGCGGTGTTTTTGAACCACTAATGAACACGAATGGACACCAATGCTTGGGGCTTCAGATTCGTGTGCATTCGTGTCTATTCGTGGTTCCACTCTTCCCGGCAGCGAGAACAACCTCCGGCACAATTCTTGATCCAGTTCCTCTCCATCCGTGGTGACCGCACCAAAGATGAGGTAATCCTCGGCATCCAAGGATTCAACGCTGAGGCGGCTGAGCGCAAGCGTGCCGCTTTGCCCAACAAGGGGTTCAAGCACGGATACCTTCAGCGGGTAGCCGGTGTAGTCGAAAACGAGCCGGGCTGCGTCGAGTTGTCTGCCCCCGGCCAGCTTCAGGATGTGCTGTGCCACGGGGTGACCGATCCGGTAGACGTGCGCGTTCTCGATGTCGCGGCCCATCTCGTAAGGGCCAAGCGGCAACGTGACATGATCAAACGGGATTCGTTTGAGCATAAAGGCGTGGCGGCCTGCGTAGAATTCGGCATAGGGGGCGAGGGCATATTGCGTTAGATCCCAGAGCATGGTTTCGTACTTGTTCAGGTAGTTTCGGCTTTCGCGCAAATTAACGCGGAGCTTCTCGTGGACTTCTTCGTCAAAATTCTCCAGAAGTTTTTGGCGAGTGTTTTGTATGTTCTCGTCAATCTGTGTGCCGAGTTCTGCCTGAAGAGCGTCAAATGAGAGCTGAATCGCTTCAGTGGTACGGCAGTTCTGATAAATGGAAACTATCCGTTTCTCGAGATCAATGCCGGATTCGATGCTGCCAAGAACTTCATCACTTGCCCCGAATACACCACTGAACAACTGGAACTTCTCGGCAAGAAGCTCGTAAACGCGTTGATCGGCGGCATTCTTCCTGTTGAGAAAATTCACGACGACAACATCGTGCTTCTGTCCGTAGCGGTGACAGCGTCCGATGCGCTGTTCAATGCGTTGTGGGTTCCATGGAAGATCGTAGTTCACGACAAGCGAACAGAACTGAAGATTAATGCCCTCGGCTGCTGCCTCTGTAGCAATCATGATATCAGCTTCAGTCTTGAAAAAATCGACCAAAGCCGAGCGCATGTCTGCACTTCGCGACCCCGTCACCCGGTCGGAGTCTGCATGCCGCTCTTTCCAGTCGGCATAAATAGCGCGCGAGCCTGAGTCGCTGTTGGAGCCGTTAAAGAGGCATATCTTTCCGACATAGCCATTTCTCTCAAGCAAGTTGAGAAGATACGACTGGGTGCGGCGCGATTCAGTGAAGATTACGGCTTTTCGAGCTGAACCCAGTGACACGGCTTTCTCGAAACCGACCTTGAGAGCGGAAAGCAGGGCCTCACCCTTGGCGTTTTCAGAAATGGATACGGCCAGATCCCGAAAAGCCTCAAGATCCTGGATCTCAGCCTCCATCGCATCAATATCCTCCTGCGTGAGGGGATCAGTATTCTCGCTGTCTTCCCATTCGTCGCGCAACTCGTCTAGCCCTTCGTAGTCTTCGGCGAGTTCATCCTCGGCAGCTTCTTCCGCTTTCATGTTGTCGTGTAGTCGCGCCTTGAGCTTGCGTACAAGAGAGTCAAGAGCTCCGGCAATGGCAAATGTGGACGACGCAAGCAGTTTTCGCAAAACGAGAGTCATCAGCGTGCGCTGGCTTGCGGGAAGTGCCTGCAGGTTCTCGCGGCGAAGATAATCAGACACCATATCGTAGAGGCATTCTTCCTCTGCCGTCGGGATAAACTCTTGCGTAATGGGTATTCGATTCGTGTACTTAATGTACTCGAGAACCTGTCGGCGGAGCGTTCGCTTGCAGATCGGCGCAAGTCGCGCTTTCAATTCGGTATATGTGTCATTGTTGGTCAAACGTGTGTACTGGGCGCGAAAACTCTTCATATCGCCGAAGGCATACTCGTCAATAAAGCTGACGAGTCCATACAACTCCAGCAACGAGTTTTGAAGTGGAGTCGCGGTAAGTAGAATTTTGGGTGTACCTTCCAGCACGTTCTTTAGTGTACGGGCTATCTTATTTGATGGCTTATAGACGTTCCGAAGTCGATGGGCTTCATCGATGATAACCAAATCCCACTTCACACCAACAAGATATTCAGATTTGTTGCGGGCAAAGTGATAGGAGCAAATGACGATATCTTTGTGATCAAAAGGATTATTCCTGCCGCGTTTGATTGCGGCATTAAATGTTCGGGCTTCAAGAATGTGGGATGGGAGAAAAAACTTGTCCAGAAGCTCCTGGTTCCATTGCTTTCGCAGGCTTGACGGAACGATGATCAAAATTTTGCGCTTTCGTTCTGCCCAGCGCTGCGAAATGACCATCCCAGCCTCAATCGTCTTCCCGAGACCGACTTCATCCGCAAGAATTGCACCCATTGAGAGCGGAGACTTGAAAGCGAAGAGCGCCGCCTCTACTTGGTGGGGATTAAGGTCAACCTGTGCGTCAATCAGCGACGCTGCGAGCTTCTCCATACTGTCGGACGGGCAGCGCTTCGTCAGCTCGTGCGCGTAATATTTCGCATGGTAGTCTGTCAACCGCATATCAGTTGTCCTCGGTGTTTTCTCCGGCTTTCCCGGATTTCACCCATGCGTTGACTTCGGAAACGTCAAACTTCCAAAGCCGACCAACCTTGTGCGCGGGCATATCCTTCGTTCTGATCCAGCGGTGAATTGTATCTTGGCTGACGCCGAGGTGTTCCGCGATTTCCTCGAGCGAATACCATCTTTCTGGTCCTGACATTAGTT
>PXBF01000138.1 GCA_003567005.1 PVC group bacterium | reverse complement strand
GCTCCGCACCCGCGGAGCGGCGCGACCCGCCTGGCCAAAAACCCCAGAGGCCACAGAAACCGCGCACCACCTATCAAGATCGCAAAGATGAACTGCGCCAGTTCCTCGAACGGATAGCGGACCCGATGCCGCAGCCGGCACCGGAACAACCATCGGCTTCACGCCGTCGCCCCGCTCGCAAACGCAAAGCCACCCCGCCGCCACCGCCAACGCCAAAAGTAACGGTCCGCACCCCTACACTGCAAGCGGCAGGGCCGGCACAACTGCCCACCACCGTAATGGGGACCGCCGACCGCGCCACATCAGAACAGGCTCGCGAACTACGGCAGCTTCTCAACAAGGAAAAGACCCAACGCCAAGCCATCCTGCTGCGCGAAATTCTGGGGCCACCTCTGGCATTGCGCTAAGCAACATTTCACCTCCTCTTCTTTCATGTATGAAAGCAACACTTGTATCCCTCATACCCACCGAACAAGCCCAACAAGCCGGACGCCCCGCGCTAACCCCCGAACTACTCGCCGCATCCGGAGCCCGCTACTCCAGAAACAATGAAGGACTCGAGGCCATCCTCGCACGCATTGACCCCGAGAACATGGACCGCTCCGTCGATAGCATTTTCCGCATGGTCGACTACGGGCACCAATCCATCGCAGACATGGCGCCCGTCGGCATTTTTATCGACAACATCTCCATCTGGCTTGCCTGTCATGTCTGGTCCCTGTGCCCCACCGCCGGCGGTCAGGAATCCTCCACGCGATACATAGAAATCGACCCCGAGGCGCTACCCGACCCCGCATCTCTCGGCATATCTCCAGCTGCACACTGGCAAGCTGAAATGCAGGCAGCCTTCCAGGCATACAGCCAAGCGCTCACACATTGGACCACAATAGGTGAAGCACACCCCGAACAAACTGCCATTCCCAAAGACCTGCTGGCTGCCACCGACGAAAAGTCACGCAAAACCGTAGCCCGCATGATGCGCAACTATCGTTTTGATCGCGCCCGCTACTTCCTGCCCGCTGCCGCCAGCACCAACATGATGATGGTCATGTCAGCCCGCGGCTGGGTGCAGCTCTGCCAATACCTCCTATCCCACCCTCTTCCCGAGCCCCAAAAACTGGGCACCTGTGTACGCCAAGAACTGGCACTTGCCTCCCCGCGCCTACTCAAACACGCAACCCGACAGGAAGGGATGGCAGCCGGCATGCAAGACGAATGGCAACGGCTCGCCCAACAAGCCGCAACAGAAGGCATGCCCGCCAACCTCTCGCCAAATGCCCCCACAGCAGAAGCTGCGCCCCACGCCACACTCGAAATCAGCATACCGCCCGACGTAACCGATGCCGATATAACCGCCGCACTTACCCATCACCACAACCGCTACGGCTGGACCGGAAGTGCCCTCAAACGCACCAGCGTACGCTACCGCTGGCAGGCAATGGCCCTCGGGGAAATTCGCGACCTCAACCGCCATCGCACAGGCAACCGCTATCTCCCCATGCTACCCGTCGGATTCTACACCGCCCTCGATCAACTACCGGCACAGCCCGCCCCGGCATTAAAAGAAACCGTCGCCGCCATTCGCAACCTGCAAGAAACCGGCCGCCGCATAACCGCCCATGCCCGCGACCGCCTCGCACAGAACGACCCATCATCCGTATACTACACATTGCTGGGCACGCAATTCCCATTTGAGCGCTGCACCACAGCCGACAAATTCATATACGAAGCCGAATTACGCACCGGCATCGGCGCGCACTATCGCTACGCCAAACACTACCGCGACACACTCGCCCTCTGGTACCAACGTTTCCCCGAAACCCGCCACAAAATCCTCGAAGGCTCCGCCGAACCCGAATAACCCACCAGCACATCCCCCATCACCCCCACAGAGCCTACACGTTTTTTTACGTCCCCAATCTTTCTGTCTAATCAGCAAAGCCAATTAGCCCCCGACACCCGACATATTTTTCACTTTTTTCAAAGATTCTGGCCCCAACAAAGTCTAAAGGGTATAAACAGAATTAGATTCAGATCAATTTGCAGGTATGCAAGCTGCATAATTGACCGGCACGGAGTGTGCCGAACCTCCGGGAACGCCACGCTCCAGCGTGGCCGACCCAACCGCCAGAGCTATCAGCTTCCATCCCTCATCCCTCCTCCGACCATTGACCTCCGCCTGAACTTCTCCCAACTGGATTAGAAACACCTTCGCCCAAAAAGATGATTGATTACCCCGAGGCAACAACGTACGCTATTTCGTACGCAAGGAGACAATAAACATGACAACGATTACCGCAACCGAAGCGCGTAAAAGACTATACAACCTACTGGATGATGTTGCCGAATCGCACGAACCCATTCGAATTGCTGGACGAAGAAATGCAGCGGTTCTTTTGTCCGAAGACGACTGGCGATCCGTCCAAGAAACACTCTACCTCGTCTCTATCCCCGGCATGCGCGATTCCATACGCAAAGGACTAAAAACACCGATTGAGAAGTGTGCAACGGAGCTCGACTGGTGAGCTGGACTCTCGTCTATACGACGCAAGCCAAGCGGGATGCCAAAAAGCTTTCTCGTACCGGACTGAAACCGCAAGCACAAAAGCTACTGGATATCCTCACCAAGAACCCCTACCAAACGCCCCCGCCATACGAACGACTAATGGGCGACTTAGCGGGAGCATGTTCCCGCCGCATCAATATTCAACACAGACTTGTCTATCAAGCCATGGATGACAGTAAAACGGTAAAAATCATCAGGATGTGGACGCACTACGAATAATTCGGCGAATCGCCTGAACCCTACTAAAGAAGGTTGATCAGTATGAAGAGTAGTGAATTCGACAAAAAATTCGATAAGGGCGAGGATGTTTCAAAGTATCTTGACTTCTCGAAAGCCACCCGCCCAGGGAGGGAGCAAAAGCGCGTCAACGTGGATTTTCCCGTCTGGATGATCCAGTCTCTTGACCGTGAAGCTAAACGGCTTGGCGTTCCAAGGCAGTCTGTAATCAAAGTCTGGATTGCAGATCGGCTTGAACATGCCCATGCATAATCGGATTCGAACAATCGCCTGAACCGGTGGCGAATTGAATACAATTTTCCTCGGCGGGTTAGGCACACTTTCAAAGTGTCAAATTCGAGATCTTTACGAAAGCTGACGACTTGCCCCCGGTATACGCAAGTCAGCAGGACTTAAGGCACTAACGCCGGGGCGATTCAAGACATGCGTGTAAATCATAGTAGTTGCCACATCGGAATGCCCCAACAACTCCTGCACGGTTCGAATATCGTACCCAGCACGCAACAAATGGGTCGCAAACGAATGACGGAGCGTATGACAACTCACCTGTTTCGCAATACCCACCTCAATCGCCGCCTTTTTAATAGCCTTTTGCGGCACATTCTCGCTTATATGATGACGCATGTGTCTTCCCGTTCGCGGATCTGTGCTGATGCGAAAAGCAGCAAACACATATTGCCAACCCCATGATCTTGCCACCCTTGGAGATTTACGCAGAAGACTATCAGGCACGAAAACCTCTCCGAACCCTGCCGCCAAATCCTTCTGATGTTGCGATTTGCGAGATGCCAGATGTAGCTCCAACTCCTCCCGATATGCATCCGGCAACGGAACCCTGCGCGACTTATCCCCCTTGCCACCAACCACATCAATATATCCGTTATCCCAATCAATATCCTTCACCCGCAACCGCACACATTCCATCAGGCGCATACCGGTTCCATACATTATCCGCGTCATCAGCCCGGCCGTATCCGGCATCGCCGACAACAGCCGATCCACTTCAGACGGAGACAGTACGACTGGCAATTTCCGCTTCGCCCGCGGACGCTGGTATCCCCCCAAGTCCTCGGGATCAATCTCCAACACATGCCGATAAAGAAAAACCAACGCATTCAGAGCCTGCGCCTGCGTCGCAGGTGCAACTTTTTCCACCAAAGCCAAATGTTCCAGAAAAGCACCAATCCGTTGCGGCTCTTGCGGGATTGCCCCTTTACAAAATCTTACAAAGCGCTCCGCCCACGCCGAATAGCTCTGCTCCGTTCGAATCGTCAAATTACGTATCCGCACAACATCACGCAACCGTCCCAAAACGCGCAGAACATCAGGAGACATCAATGATGCGTCTCCCTGGGCCCGATTCTCGACAATTTCACGGGAAGAGGCTGACCGTGCCACAGTCGAATGCTCACGTCCGAGCTCCCTCGCAGCCTCACGACATTCATCCCAATTAAACGATGCCAAAACCTGCTTCAATCCCAACATTTCAAACAACATTTCAATCGCCGATACCGCCTGAGAATATTGCCATGCTACAATTTTGTCGAATCTACCTAATTCATCAAAATATGCCTGTAATGTCGCTTTATCTACATCCCGTAATTTTTTCTTTTCCAGGCTGTAAGCAAATTGCTGAGCATGCCGAATACAAGCCTCAGCAGCACGACCACTTATGTTATTTGAAAGAAGATATTCGGCGTATTTGCGCCAATAATTACGCTCACGCTCCGTCATTTCAGATTGCGGCTTGATCGGTTTCATGATTTTGATAGTATTACACATAAATAATCACATTTTCAAGCACGTCTTGAAATTTGAAAAGGGAATACCAAAATATATTATATGGATGCAATCCGTCTAATAAAACTGTTCTGCAAAAGATAATAATGAAACTTCACCTTCTATTCATGTTCGTTTTGTTATCGTCAGTTTCCTGTAAAGAAAAACCGGATACTATAGAGCAACTCCCTAACGAATCCAATCACGGCTGGACAGATGAGCAAGTATACGATCTCGTTTCGCGGATAAATGACTGGATATATTGCGATATTCCTTTTCCTGGTCTTGAGGAAACAGATGAACGCGATATTGGCCGATTACGAAATCGTTCTCGCGGCCTGCATGGTCCAGTAGCGGTTATTCTATACCCTGATCGTCCCACTTGGCCTCCAAGTGATGAAGCAAAATGGCAGTTCTTTCAGCATGAGATTGAGTTAAGCAAAACCGAACGCCTCAGTTCTGCCGATGTTAGAGTTCATGAAGATTCTGTTTTTGATAAAATGAATGCTCTGTATTCTAAATATAATGAACAGCTAAAGTTTGCCTTGGAAGTAGTTCATGGCAATATTCACACCAATGAGTTAACTGTTGAACAGCACGGAATGACTGAAGGTATTGGAGATGTAGATCCCGAGGAGTTCATGAATGAACTTCTGAAAGATTCTGAAAAACTTCTAGATTATGATAAGACTATAGGGTTGGGGGGACTACGGTTTGACTTAACAAACCTGTACCATTATGCCCCTCAGCGTGAACCACAATACTTATGGGGCAACAAAATTACTATATATCCTGTTACAAACAATTTGTATCGTGTTTCAATTCGAACTGGGGGGACAAGCAACTTTCGATTTAATGTATCAAAGACCGATAAAGCAATCGTAGGGTACCCGCCAGTCTACGCTAGCACTCAGGTCGATTAAGAACGATGCAGAACAAATCGGTGGACACCTATTTCAGGAAGTTGAATACAACTTCCTGAAAAGGGTCACCGCAACGTTGGTGTTAAAATTATGATTAAGGACAATCAACATTCTGACCGCCAATTTATTGTTGATGCACGAGATCTCAGCATTGATGCAGCGTGCCGCCACCTTGCCTCCCACCCTGATGTTAAATTTAGACTTCCACTGAAATCTTACTGGAAGAAATTCTGCCTATCCAGCGAAGATGCGAACCGGCATGCAACATTCACATTTCGATGTCATTCCTATTCAATTGATGACGATTGCCCTTTTACCGGGGATATTGTAATCAAATCCGACAGTGCTCCCGTTACCGACATTATAGAGCTAAAAGAATACTTTGCGAAAAACAGTGTGAAACGATTAAGTCAGAAAATCAGGAATCTGCTCCTGCACAGAAAAAAACACCAACAATCGCCTGCACCCTACTAGGGGAAGTTGAATACAACTTCCCCTAGCGGGTGAGGCACACGTTGTGCTTATGACACTTTTTCTCTCAACAAGCGCAGCTTTTGCAAGACCGCTCTATGCAGCGCAGGTTTACTGCGGCGCATCATATCCAATTCTTTTTCCCGTACCCGTTCCGGTACGCGAAAAACTAGCATGTTTACGAGTTTATCTATGTTGTTCATAATTCCCCTTATGTTATTGAATTGCCCAACAAAAGAATGCAGGCTATTGCCGCTAGCGCGGCAAAGCCTGATTCTCGGCGTTGGGCGTAAGAACCTCAGTATGGCTGTACACCATAT
>PXBF01000190.1 GCA_003567005.1 PVC group bacterium | reverse complement strand
AAGCGAATGGGGTCCGAACACCAAGCTCGCAAGTAACAAGCCTAACACACTTTTTCGCAGGATGCTCAATATCTGCATTTCATACCTCATGACGCGTTGTTCATTTCGGTCAGGAGTTTATCCATTTTTTAACAATATTGTAATAACAAAATTGTTAAATTTTTCATTATCTGCTACCATTTTAGTAGCACATAGCTGCAGTAATTCTTTTTGTTCATCGAAATTTCGGTAGAATATGCAGTTGCGGTATATCTGCGATTGGTTGTACCGATCAGCCCAGTGCTTCATGGTTTGTAGGCTGTTTTCGCCGAAAGCAGCCTCGCGCGTCAGGCGAACATCTTCACCCCTTGAAAAGCCCCTGGGACACGCTACGGACACCCCATGCACGACACAAGCCCAGCCGCGCTTTCGCGAAAGCGGGCTACACGTTTGGCTGACCCCTTCCCAAACCTGAAGAAATCTGATTCTTTGCAACCCCTGCATTTTCCCGCTTGGTTTCGCGCCTGCTTCCGATTACCCTTCCTGTTATGCAAACGCTAGAATTGAAATATACCGTGCCGCGCCCATCGGCTGTACGCCGTTTGGGCAAACAAGGTGATAATCAGACCGGCATCCAATCAGCCCAACCTTTTCATGCACCGAAACATGGACGCTGGTTGGATAGCAAAAGTGTTATCCTTGCATACCCAACGCGATTGTTTCTGGCCAGCTTGTTACTATGCGCGATCCAGATCATACCACCCACCGGTCTGCATGCCGATGAACCCATCGACGAAGTGCGCGCGGCCAACCTCGAAAAAACGGCGGCATGGTTTGCGGATCAACAAGCTGCAGCCACCACCAATGCGCATTGGAAACTGCTTCCCCGCATTGTGATCGATACCAAAGAACCATCTGTCCTGTTCAAAGCCGAAGCCACAGGCCTTGCAGCCAACGAAATTGTCGAGTTTTATCTCATCGGGGAGCGCAGCGGCAATGCCTACGAGGCAGTGGCCGTTGCCCTTGCACAACCGAAAGACATTGCCAAGGCCATCGAAAAAATGGGACTGCCCCGCGGACTACACGTGGATCAGCGCGCCATGCGATTCTGGCCCCAGGGGGAAAGAGTCCACCTCTTTTTGAACGACCACCATGCAGCCGATTTGATCCTTGATAAAAGAACCAGCAGTACCGCGAAAAGAGAAGGTTTCGTCTTCACGGCATCCCGTCATGTGAAAAGAGATGGTGAAAAACAACTGGCAGCACATGTTGAAGCTCCCTTCTCCATCGCCTCGAATTATAACGAGCCGAATACCATCCTGGACGTCCCGTTTCAAGCCCCACAATCGGAAGTCTATACCCAGCAAGTGCAGAATCCGGATATTCGCTTTGATCCCGGTGAACTCTTGACCGTGAAAATTGTTCCCGAAAGACCGGATGGTTCCCGGCGGGTGCAGGAAATGGACCTCACCTTGACCGCAACCGAAGATCCAACGCACACAGTACCCATTGCCAATGTGCGCTTTACGTTACAACAAGTCGTCGATGACGACACCAAAACACATATGGAAGCATCTTCCCTGCAGAACTTCGTGAATCATATCCGTGAGCAGGTATCCAAGCAGCAGGATCCATTTGTAAGCGTGCGGGTAGCCCCTCATGTGTCACTGGCCCAAGCACATAGTGCTGCTACCATACTGCACACCATGGAACAGGAAGAAGGATTACGCGTGCTTCAACCACCAGAGGGAGAATTATTCTATCGCGCCTTTATGCCCGATGAAAGTCGGCGCAACCGGGCCGATCGTATCGCACAACCTTGGGAATTGCACCTGTCTCATGAAGATCCTCCCATGCTCATACACATTGAGGAAGAGTGGCTGCAAGGAGAAGCGCGCCCCCAAATACAAACGCAAGACATTCCCATCCAAAATCCAGAGAGCCTCGCCGACAAAATGGAATCAATGCGTCCGGGCATCAATGCCGTATTTTTCTATGCGCCGGCTGATATGCGAGTGGGAACCATCATGGAAATCGTTCAGCACATTCAGGAAACACACCCCCTTATTCATGTATTTATGGATTCGTCCCCTCGCGACCAAACTTCCGATGCAATTCCCGAAGCGACATCAGAATAAGGGTGGGACGCCCACGCGGAGATGTATACGGCATCTCACAATGCGCCAATTCCACTACAATATTCTCGATCTCGGATAGTGACAATTGCTTGCGTAACCCTACCGCAGCACGGCAAGCTGCCTCCAAAAGGTGCGACTCCATAACGGCTTGGTTCAACCGCTGACCCGACCCTTCCAAATCGGCCAGCATTTTGCCCACCAATGCCTCCCCGGAAACGCCTTCAAACAAGGCAGGCAATGCATCCAGCAAAAAGCTATTACCATCTAAAGCAGATATACCGAACCCCATACTTTCAAATAAGGATACGTGCTTCCTCAATCTGTCAGCATCACGAGGTGTGAGATGCAGGGTATCCGGAAGCAGCAAGGGTTGCGAAGTAGCCTTCTGCATAGCAACGGAAGCACGCAGACGCTCAAATAAAACGCGTTCATGCGCAGCACGCGGATCCATCAAAACCAATCCGGCCTCTGTTTCCAAGGCAACGTAAATACCGCCCACCTGCCCCATGACGCGACACCAAGACCAAGGTGCCGTGCCCCCCGACACAGCATCATCCTGCGTGCTAGCAGCCTTTTCCTTACCGCCAGATGCATGACTTGTGTGGGATGGAGAAACAGAATGCGAGGAGGAAGCACCAAAAACCTCATCCACGGGACGTCCATCCAGTGGCAAATCTGAAATGGTCGTTTTACGACGCGGATACCGAAAAGATGGCAAAGGCGGAAGATCAGCGATTGGTAATGCCGCGGCTTCGGCTGGCACCTCGGGCACCTGTGCCTCCGGTGCGACAGGCGCATCTTCCCCTTCTACCATCAACGCTGCTGAACGTATGGTTCGCTGCTGCAAAGCCTGCGAAAGAGCGGAAATGATTTGATCGCGCACTTGCATCGGACGACGAAAACGAACTTCTTTTTTCGTCGGATGCACATTTACATCCACTTGGCTGGGGTGCAAATCCACAAACAAAAATACGGACGGATGCCGACCTTTCGGCAATGCATGCTGATAGGCTTCGCGCACCGCATACTGCAAGATCGATGGTCCCACACAACGACCATTGACAAAAAAGTATTGCTCATTTCGGTCTGCACGATGTTGGGCAGGTGTGCTGATATACCCGTGGATGGCCACATCCTTACTCCGCACATCCACCGGCAACAATTGCGCAACCACATCCGGCCCAAAAACATCACGCAATCGGTCATGCAACTGTTCTGCACCAGCCAATCGATATAAATCCTTGCCATCAATTGTCAAACGCATCGACAAGGACGGCACGGCAAGAGCTTGCGTCAAAAATACATCGCGAATATGCGAAAGCTCTGTCTGTGCACTACGCAAGAATTTCCGGCGGGCAGGGACATTGTAAAACAAATCCCGCACCTCAACGCGCGTGCCTTCTGGAACACCACAATCCTGAGGTGCCTGCACCTGACCACCATAAACAAGCAATTCTGTACCTACGGTTTCTCCTTCTCTACAAGTCGTCAACCGAAAACGACTCACACTACTGATTGCCGCCAAAGCCTCTCCTCTAAAACCGAGGGTACGAATGGCATCCATATCCCCAATCCCACGTATTTTGCTTGTGGCATGACGAGCAATAGACAACAAGGCATCTTCACGGCGCATCCCGCGACCATTATCAGAAACCGCAATGAGCTTACTCCCGGCAGCCTGCACCACCACCTCTAAACGGTTCCCTCCCGCATCAATCGCATTCTCCAATAACTCCTTGACGACGGATGATGGACGCTCTACGACCTCGCCCGCGGCAATCTGATTGGCTACCTCAATCGGCAAAACCTGTACTTCATGATCATGCATGCCTGCAATGTATGTTATACAAGACCACTTGCAAACGATAAACCCGCAAACCACCTGATTGACACATATACATTGCCATGATATGCACCCTCCTTTCTTACAGCGTACAGGAGCAATGCTAAAAAACGTTATGAAAGATCCCACGAAAAAGGCCACGCATCACAAGGCGCGAATCCTCATTTTCACAGGCGACGGGAAAGGCAAAACAACCGCAGCTCTGGGTATGGCCCTGCGCGCAGCCGGACATGGCATGCGCACACGCATTCTCCAGTTTCTCAAAGCCGAAGACAAAACCGGAGAGATAACCGCATCTAAAGCCTTCCCGCATGTTGAAATACAACAAGTGGGGAAAGGATTCGTTCCCAAACCGAGCCACCCGCAGTTTGCCTCTCACAAAACCGCTGCTGAACATGGCTTGATGCTGGCTACAGAAGCCGTGCAGAGCGGCCAATACGAACTGATTGTGCTCGATGAAATCTGCACCGCCCTACAACTTCAACTCCTCGCGGAAGCCGACATAATCCAGCTTATCAAGCGCGCCGACCCCGACCTGATTATCGCTCTCACAGGGCGTGGCGCCACCCCCGCCATCCTGGAACTGGCCGACACCGCAACCGAAATGCGCTGTATCAAACATAGTATGGATACCGGTCACCCCGCACAAAAAGGATGCGAATATTAGGTTTCTTAAAGGATGATACCAGAATCGAAAAAGAGATATCCGTGCATGCCAATGTAACAAAAGACATTCTACCGATTGGGTTACTGCTGGAAAACCGCCCTTGTTTGATTGTCGGGGGTGGCCGAGCCGCCTTGCGCAAAGCAGAAGCTTTGCTGGCATCCCGTGCTGCGATAACCATGGTTGCCCCTGCTCTGACTCCCGCATTGCAAATCTATATACAGCGCAAGAAAATCGCGCATATCGCACGACCCTATGAAAGCGGGGATGTACACAATCAAACCATCGTATTTGCAGCCACCGGAAACCGCCAGATCAATCGTATGGTTTTACGAGATTGCCGCGAAGCCCGTGTTCCTTGCTGTTGCGTTGATGGAAATTGGATGCTGGGCGACTTTGTCACACCTGCCGTTATTCGCAAAGATCATCTTTCAGTAGCCATTTCCACCGGCGGACAAAATTGTCGACGCTCGCGCATGATCAAGGAAAACCTCGCACGCCATCTCGATCTGGTAGATGCCGCGAACCTTTTTGTGATGGGTGTCAGTTATCAGCAGTTGCCACTTGCCGAACGGGAAAAAGTTCAACTGCAACACAACACCATTCGGGAAATCGGCACCATGCTGACTCACATATGGGGCATCCATGGGTTTATGCTATTAGACACCTGTAACCGTATCGAAATCATGGGCGTTAAGGCGCAGCACGCAACCATAGACAGCCTACTGAAACGTATATTGAGGCTTGATGTACTGCCCCCTGAAAGTATCTACAGCAAGCAAGGTGAAGATGCCTTCGCACATACTGCCTATCTTGCATCCGGATTGCTCTCTCAGATGACTGGAGAAAACCATATTGTGTCCCAAATCAAAGATGCACTTGCACTTGCTCAGCAGTACGAATGGTCCAATGGAATGCTCAAAGAATGGATCGATGCCGCATTGCATATCTCTAAAAGCATCCGGCAACGCATCCCGCGTGATATTTTTCGAGGTGAGATTGAAGATGCAGCGATCGATTACCTGTGCAAGTCGTTGTCTCTGCCGCAGCCATCGAACGCCCCCTACATAACCGTGATCGGCACAGGTACCGTCGGACAAGGCATCATCGAGCGTCTGTCCCGTCTGCACATTCCTTGCCACTGGGTCTATCATCGCCATGCACCAAACGACATTCCTCCGCACATAACCTTGCATGCATGGCAGGCATGTAAGCGCCTCTTGTCGCGATCCGACGGCGTGATTACGGCTGTGGCTGCATCGCAGCCGATTTTGACCGATGATATGGCCACGCAACTGACCGGTCGGCCGGTACTGCTGATGGATCTCGCCACCCCTCGCAATATTGCGCCTTCCCTGGCAACAGCGCAAACGCGGCTGGTTAACCTCGATGATCTCAAAAACGAGTATATCCGCGCATCAGACACTTGGAATACGCTCATGAAACAAAGCCGCGAGCTGATTGACGAACACCTTTCCATGTATCATCAAATGATGCGAAGCTTCCAAACCTAAGCTGTACCTTCATTTGTGACCACAAGATGTTGTGGTTTCTCCAACGATCTATCACAATATGTTTGAACGTCCAACATCGAACAAGGTTGTTACACTAAATATGCTATATCTTTCGTAAGGCATTATCAATACGATCTTTATGTTTCGAAGAGGCATAAAGTTCTTCGTGTT
>PXBF01000149.1 GCA_003567005.1 PVC group bacterium | reverse complement strand
GTAACGGATTTGGCCCGCTGCCGTGTGTCGGTTTTCTCTGTCCTGTAGTTGTCATATATTTAGGTTGCCAGTAGATAGAGCGGAAATCAAGCCGCCTGTTGTACGTTTGACGGGGGAAGTGGTGCTGCTTTGGCGTGAGTGCTGGGTAAAGGTGGTGCGGTCATTCTAAAACAGAGCCATTGCAGACAGGAATATCTGCTGCATCTTTTTTCAAAGATTTTCGCTTTATGGGAGTCTAACGTGTATAGATGTATAATTTATGCGGCCGTTTGGGCACTTGATGCGGAATAGATGGGAAAGGGTGATGATGAAGCGATGTGTTAACGCGATAGGGATTTTGTTTGCGGGTTTGCTGGTAACGAGCATGCTTTGGGCCGGTGAAAGTGCGTTTTATCGTATCATCGGTCCTTCGGGAACGCGGATTACCGAGATACGATCAGATGGCACCGTGGCGTGGAGCAATAGTGTCCCAGGTAGCGGCTCTGTACTTATTCAGCGATCCTTGAATTTGCAAGATTCTGAGGGGTGGCGCGATCATGCTCGCGTCCAAATGGATATTGCTACGGCATCTTCTCGCGTTTTTGATCTGCTCCCGCCAGAAAGAATGGTTCTGGTTCCCGGTGGCAGCAATGGTGGTATTGATCCTGATTTTGGCCCGTATTTACTAACGGTATCTTCTTTTTATATGGATCAATATCCGGTTACCCAAGAACTCTGGGACAAGGTTGCTTCGTGGGCATTAGAAAATGGGTACGATTTTGAAACAGCGGGTTTAGCCAAAGGTACAAACCATCCTGTCCATTCTGTTAATTGGTATGATGCTGTCAAATGGTGCAACGCCCGCAGTGAAATGGAGGGTCGTCCTGCCGTATACACAGTTGAAGGTGCCGTGTACCGTTCTGGCAGGGAAGATGATGTTGAAGTATCGCACTTGGTCGGTTATCGACTACCGACAGCCGAAGAGTCAGGATATGCTGCCCGAGGCGGGGTGCAAGGCAAGCGGTTTCCGTGGGGAGATACGATCAACCATGACTATGCCAATTATTTGGCTCATGGTAGCGGCTCGTTGTTCGACACGAGTCCATACACGAGTTTCACGTACCATCCTTCATTCGAAGTGGAAGATAAGCCTTACACGAGTCCTGTCGGATCTTTTCCTGCAAACGAATTTGGGCTCTATGATATGGTGGGCAACGTGCGGGAGTGGTGTTTTGACGGTGGACGCTGGTCCCGTGTTGTCCGCGGGGGAAGTTGGGGGACCGATGCTTACTATAGCCGGGTAGGTTGGCAATATTCGTTGATGCCTTTTAGTACCGGTTCAAGCGAAAGTGATTTGGGTTTTCGCACAGTCTTGTCAGCCGGAAGCGAGCGGGAACGAAAACTGGTTTTGCGTGGAAACCTGGACTTTGGTGCGATCCCGCTAGCGACAACGTCAGCACGTGACCTGGTGCTTGCGAATCACGGAACAGACGTGTTGACTGTTGAAGGATTGGATTTACCGGAGGGTTTCAGTGGTGATTGGTCGGGTGCGATACATGCAGGCTCTACCCAAATCGTTCGTATTGCATTTGCCCCGCAAGAGGGGCAGATGTATGCGGGAGAGGTTACTGTTCGGTCGGATGCTACATCTGGATTGCAGGCATTGCCGATCATCGGCATTGGAGATGTAGATGATATTGTATTGGACACTTATCTGGTTGTCGATCTCTCTGAAGGACCTACCGCAGCGCGTTACCCCATTGCCTATTATGATGCAGTACCCGTGGGAGGGTGGACGGAAGAATACAAGACCACGAAGCTTGTGATGCGGCGAATTGCGGCGGGGACATTTATGATGGGCTCACCAGCGGGTGAGCTGGGGCGCAATGCAAATCGAGAAGCCATGCGTGAGGTAACGCTGACGCGCGATTTTTACATTGGTGTTTTTCCTGTGACGCAAAAACAATGGGAACGTGTCATGGGTGATTGGCCCAGTGGTTTTAATCATCCAACGTATCGGAACAGTCGGCCATTAGAAAATCGTTCCTGGGATGATGTTCGTGGAGGGACGTGGCCGGGAGGTCCGCCTGCAGGAGGAGGCTTTATGCAGCAGATCCACTCTCGTACGGGTCTGGCATTTGATTTGCCAACAGAAGCGCAGTGGGAGTATGCCTGCCGCGCGGGCACGCTTACAGCGCTGAACAGCGGCAAGAATCTAACCGGCACAGTATCTTGTCCGAATGTGGGGGAAGTTGGGCGATACTGGTTTAATGGTGGCTCTGATGTTGCCGACCTGGAAGGAGACCCTAGTGAAGGGACCTCGACAGTGGGGTCTTATCTGCCAAATGCGTGGGGATTATATGATATGCATGGGAATGTGTGGGAGTTGTGTCTGGACTGGTATGAAGATGCGCCGGACGGGACGATAGATCCCGTAGGGCCAAGCTCGGGGCCGTTTCTTCGTGTGAACCGGGGAGGTAGTTGGACTGACGGTGAAGCTCGTGTTTTCCGTTCCGCTCATCGTGATTCCAGAGGCATTACAACCCGGCGGGCTTCTGTTGGCTTCCGTCTTGCTCTTACGATGTCAGTAGACTGATGTGCTGTCAGGTGTGCATGTTGAGCTGGCCTGTTGTGTGTTCACGCGGCTAGAAGTAGGTTATTCGTGATGTTCGGCGAGTTTGCCGTGGAGGATGAGGCGGCGGTAGGGGCCGTCGTGATTCATGAGCTGCTCGTGGGATCCTTGTTCCATGATCTTGCCATGATCGATAACCAGAATACGGTCAGCCTTTTGGATGGTGGATAAACGGTGTGCAATTACTAATGAGGTACGGTTTTTCATGACTCTCTGAATGGCTTGCTGGATAATGGATTCCGTATAGACATCGAGGGAGGAAGTCGGTTCATCCAGCATCAAAATGGATGGGTCTGCCAGGAGTGCCCTTGTAATGGCAATGATCTGCCGTTGGCCTAGCGAGAGGGATTCGCCGCCTTCGAGGATGCGTGTTTCATAGCCGTCGGATAGTGCTGCAATGGCTTCGTGGGTGCCGAGACGTTTGGATTGTTCGATGACGTAGCTATCGGTAAGGTCGGAACGTCGGAATTTGAGGTTTTCCATGACTGTGCCGGAGAAGAGGTATCCTTGTTGCAGCACAATGCCCATATGTTGATGTAAATCGTCCTGGTTAAAATTGCGTAGGTCGGTTCCATCGAGCAGGATATGTCCTTTCTGGGGATCGAAGAACCGTGCCACGAGTGACAATATCGTGGTTTTGCCAGCGCCGGTGGGGCCTGCGAGCGCAATCGTTTCGCCGGGGTGAATGCTGAGATCCAAGTCTTTAATGATCCATTCCCCGTCTTCCTTGTAGCGGAAATGAACCTGTTGGAAATCGATGGCACCCTTGATCTCGTTTATCGAAACCGGGTTCTCGGGATCTTTTACGTCTGGCTCCATGTCGATGATTTCAAAGATACGTTCGCCGGCACTCATTGCACGCAGGGCCATGCTGTACAGTTCGACAATCATGCGTGTAGGCCATATGAGCATATTCATGTAAAGCACATAGGCGATGACATCGCCCATGTTGATGTGCTCAGCCATACTTTGCATGCGTGGATCGTGCAGGATCCAGGTGGCAAACAGCACGACGAGGATCAAATTCAATACCCCGAGAAAGTCCAGAACGGGTAAAAACATGCCATTGAGTTTGGCAATACTGACTTCGGTATCATGGTTGATCGTATTGATGGCATTAAAGTCTTCGAGGTTGCGTTCTTGGCGGTAGAATGCGTGTACGACGCGCACGCCTCGAACGGTTTCAGCCATGTTGGCAACGAGGCGGCTATTTTGGTCGCGTGCGGCGCGTTGCAGTTTGGTCATGCGTTTTTTGTAGCGTGCGGTAAGAAATGCGACGAGAGGCAGCATGATTGCCGCGGGGACAAGCAGCAGGGGAGCAATGCGGGTGATGCGGAATAATGCTGAGAGGGTAATGGTGCCGAAAACGCCAAGCATCATGAGTGCATAGGTCATGAAGTCTTTCAGTATGGCAATATCTCCCGTGCTGCGCGCGACGAGCCATCCGGCCTTGTGGCGGTCAAAAAAGGATTTGGAAAAGATCATGAGCCGTTGAAAAAGGGTTTTGCGCAGGCCAGCGATGGCTTGGTTTCCGCAATAGACGGAAATGAGCAGTTGCCCCCAACCAAAAGCACGATTGGCAAGACCGAGTAGCGCCAAGGGAAGGATTGCGCGGAAAATGCCGACTTCTTCCCATTCCTGCGAATCGAAGAGTTGGCTGGCATAGTGGATGATTTGCATATCAGCCCAAGCGCTGACACAGACCATGAGGGTAGCGAAGAATATAAACCATCGGTAGGGCCCGAGAATCGAGAAAATCCGTAGCGTCAATCCCAGCGAGAGGGATTGTTCTTCTTGCGTTTCGATATTTTCCGATAGGGATTTACTCACAGCTGCAATATCCTTTTGAATTGTTCTCCTTCGCGGGCCAGCGTGTCGGGGGGGCCGGATTCGACAATTTGGCCATCGTCCAGCACGTAAATCGAGTCGGCATGTTCAATGCTCGATAGTCGATGGGCAATAATGATCGTGGTTGTGCCGGGGGACAAGGACTGGAGGCCTTCCTGGACGGCGCGCTCCGTTGCGGTGTCGAGGGCAGAGGTGCATGCATCAAGAATCAAAAAACGTGGTTTATGGAGAATGGCGCGGGCGATACTGATGCGTTGTCTTTGTCCACCGGATAGCGTCACGCCACGTTCGCCGATTACGGTATCATATCCATCCGGTTGTTCCATGATGAAATCGTGGATACAGGCAAGGGAAGCGGCGTGGACGATATCCTCAAAGCGCGCCCCCGGTCTACCATACGCAATATTGTCGCGGATCGATGCAGAGAAGAGGAATGTATCCTGGAAGACAAAGGCAAAGCTATGCCGTAGTTCGGCGATGGCGTATTCACGTATATCTCGTCCATGCAGCATCACGCGTCCTTCATCCGGGTCATAGAAGCGGCACAGGAGCAATGCCAGTGTACTTTTCCCAACCCCCGTTTTGCCCACGAGTCCGATTGTATCGCCGGTTGGAATGCGGAGGGATAGATTGCGCACGGAGTGTTCTCGGTTGCCATAGGAGAAGGATACGTTTTGAATCTCGATGCCGGGCCCTTCTATGGGGATTTTGGCGGATCCTTGATCTTCGAGGTAGGCATCGGCTTGTAATAATCGATCTATTCTTTCTGCCGTTACCGCAAAGCGAACCCCGGTTTCGATTGCTCGTGCGATACGCCATGTACGTAAGCGGATGCCGCTTTGCAAATAAAACAATAGAAATAAGCGTCCGGTAGAGAGTTCCCAATGTCCCATTTGGTCAACCCATAAAGCGGTTCCGATTACAGCGGCGATGCCCAGGATGGCGGTCCATTGCAAGGCTTGATTAATGGCAGAACCGAGTACGCGTTCTTTGAATTCGGAGTCGTGTAACCGGTCGACGCGTGCTTCGTAGCGTTCTCGTAGTGCAGGGCCTGCTCCAAAAGCTTTGACCACCAAGCTCCCTTCGACCGATTCCGAGAACAATTCTACCGTCGCGGCAAATAGTGCTTTCGTGCGAGCGAAAAGGGGATACCCGTGTTGGATTCCCAGTTTAATGGTCAGGCATCCCATACTAAAGAGAATGAGGGATACAAGTGCGGCCTGCCAACAAATGAAAAACATGAAGATATACGATACGATCACAAAGGCGGCAGATTCGAGGATAAGCATCATGCCTTGCTGCATGAACATGGTGGTGTAGTTTACATCTTCGACCACATTTGAGATCAGGGTACCGCTGTGAGAGCTGTCGTGGTAGGCGAAGGAGAGGTGCTGCATGGTGTCGAAAATACGACATCGCAGATCGAAGAGAGCGCCTTGTCCAAGACGGCTTTCGGAGACTGCGCGAAAATATGCGGTGGCCCATCGGGCGCCCGCGAAAGTAAATAATGCGGTCGGGAGAAGGAGAAGTCCGTAGCCGCGTGCGAGCCATGCCGGCAATTCGAGTCCCCAGAGCATGAGGGGATCGCCGGCCAGTGCATCGATAAAGAGTTGCAGGATTTTGGGTGTTGCAAGCTCGAATACGTTCAGCATCAAGACCATAATGATGCAAAAAGTCAGCAAGCGCTTGCGCGGTCGCATCGCAACACGCAGCAACTGCAGTGCGTGCTGCATTGGGGACATGTTTGCTCTCTCCTGATTACGCAACTTGTTCTACAACGATTTCCGGGTCGACTTGTTCGCGAAGAATTCTTTCGATGCCTTGTTTGATTGTCATGGTGGCGTGGGGGCATCCGCCACAGGCGCCCGTGAGCCGGAGGTTGACCTG
>PXBF01000141.1 GCA_003567005.1 PVC group bacterium | reverse complement strand
TCGAACATCGTCCGTTTACAAAGCCGGAGGATTTATTGCGCGTGCCGCGCATCACAGCGCGTACGGTCACCAATATTATGCCGCATCTCAAGTGGGAAACGGCAAATGCTCAATAGCGCAGGGCGCTTCCGCCAATGTATTCGCGTAGAATCGAATTTTTGGGTACGAGATCTTCTTGAATGGGAATGAAATTCATCAGGAACTCGGTTAACCGACGTGACTCGGCATACTCCGGATGAAAAGTTTTTACCTGCATTAAGAGTGGTTCTGCAAAGGCCTTCAATACGGCGAGTTCATAATCGAGTGCAGAATTGAAGGTTGCATCGGCCTCCTGCTCAAAGGGGAAGATCCAGCGCTGCTCACCGCGCCGCACCATTGGCCACATGGAAATGGTCTTCAGTGGGCTATGATTCCGAAATTGATGATCGCGCACCATCCGTCGGATTAACCGGTTGTCAGTGGTAGAGATCCGATTCTGACTGTCTACATTTAACTGGGTAAATGCATTGACGTAGATTTTGAATTTCTGATTGGCAGGGATCATTTCCGTGAGCCTTGGATTCAGTCCGTGAATACCTTCAATCAGCAGTACTTGATCTTCGCGCAACTGCATTTTCTCATGCGAAAATACAGGAGCCTTCGTGCCAAAGTCGAAGCGACGTGTGGGAATGGCACGGCCTTCGATTAAAGCCAAAAGATCATGGTTAAAACCTTCCAGGTCGACGGCTTCAATATGTTCGTAATCGGGCTTTCCATCTTCATCTAGGGGATTGTGACCATCGCCGACGAAATAATCATCCGTTCCGAGCGTGACGGGTTTGTATCCATGCACACGGAGGTGAATCGAGAGACGTTTGGCAAAGGTGGTTTTGCCGGCGGAAGAGGGGCCCGCTATGAGAATGACGCGGATAGGGTCAGTGCGTCCCGTAATCATGTCGGCAATTTCGGCCATTTTCTTTTCATGTAATGCTTCTGCCGTGAAGATGAATTGTTCTTCTTCTGCATTGTAGATCATGCGGTTCAAGTCCCCGGCCGTGGTCACGCCAAGCGAACGCCCCCAGCTCTTGTGGTCCTGGAAAATCCGAAAGAGATGCGGCTGATCTTGAAAGGGTGGTATCACGCTGGAGTCTTGTGCCGTCGGTAGTTGTAGAATAAAACCGGGATGATACGGGATCAGTTTGAAGTGTTGTAAATGGGCGGTATCCGGGGTTACGGGACTATGAGCGAGGTCACAGTATGATTCACATTTGAACAAGACAATGCGCGGTGGGTTGCGATACTGCAAGAGATGCAATTTTTCGATTGATCCATTTTTTTCAAATGTTTCGACTGCTTCATGGAACGACAACTTTCGTCTTTCTATGGGTAGAGCCTTTTCCGTCATCTCCTGCATACGCGCGCTAATGGCCTCGCACGCTTCTTCCATGCCGGTTCCGTTGGTCTCCAAGGTGTAATAAATACCCGGGCCAATCGCATGCTCAATCGAAAAGCGCGCCCCAGGCATGATATCTTCCACGGCCTTGCATAGAAGAAAGCAGACAGAATTACGATAGATTCTCCATCCATCGGGATCTTCCATGTTGAGCGGCCGCAATGTACAATTTACGGATAGTGGAAAGGTAAGTGACACGAGGTCATTGTTTACGATGGCACCCATCCACGGAAGGCTAGGGGATTTTGCTGGAGGTAGAATTTCCTGTACTTGCGTACCTTCGGGAACAAGTTGCGGTTCCCGACCGTCTATAGTGACTTCAATAATTGCTTTCATGCGTCGAATGCTATCATTTCACATGGCAAAAGCAATGCATGTAATTTGATTGAATGTGATTATATATGATTGACTTTGATTGTTTATGTTTGGTATAGAGCAAATATGCAAACAGAAATCGGACACAAGAATCTGGCGCCTGAGAGACAAAAGCAGGTACTGACACTCGTGCGTGACCATGGTGCCATACGGGTTGATACCTTGTGTGATATGTTGTCGGTATCGCCTGCTACGATCCGTCGAGACTTGGAAATCCTAGAGGGAACGGGCGCATTGCGGCGTGTGCATGGCGGTGCGGTATCAGGGCGCGCTTTGCTGGATGAACCACTTTTTGATGATAAGACGGAGGTAGCGAGCGGTGAGAAGCAGCGCATTGCACGACAGGCGTTGGAGCATATTCATGCGGGGGATACCGTATATATCGATGGCGGCAGTACATTGCTCGAGCTAGCTGCGTTGTTACGTGACCGCTCCAATCTGACAGTTGTGACCAATTCGTTGCGGGCGGCGGCAGAGTTGTCGGCGGCAGGACCGCGACTCATTTTGCTAGGAGGGGAGTTACGGCGGCGGAGTCAGACGATTACCGGACCGCTGACGCGTACTTTGTTACAGACGATCTCGTTGGATGTTGCTTTTATGGGCACGATCGGGTTGACGGCGGATTCCTTGACAACGACGGATCCAGGTGAGGCCTATACCAAAGAGCTCGTGATGTCTCGTTCGAAGCGCGTCATGCTGCTTGCCGATAGCCAGAAAATCGGTGTCGTTTCGTTTGCATGTTCAGGCAACCTGCAGGATGTGGATACATTTATTACGGATAAGGGCGCTCCAGAGGCTTTTGTAAAGCAGCTCCGCAAGAAGGGTGTTGTGGTGGAAACGGTTTGAGTGGATTTGTGACATTACGAGATATTGAACAGTGAAAGAAGGAGAAATGTTATGGCAACAGAAGTATTAATGCCACGTCAGGGGCAATCCGTGGAGAGTTGCATCTTAGTGGAATGGTTGGTTCAGGAGGGCGAAAGGGTCTCGGCAGGTCAGCCACTTGCAAGCATTGAAACGGACAAAGCCGTATTTGAAGTTGAGAGTCCTGCCGATGGTGTGATGCTCGGGCATTTTTTTTCAGCGGGTGAAGATATTCCGGTTCTTACCGTGATTGGTGCGATTGGCGAAGAAGGGGAAGATGTGTCAGGAATGCGGCCGGATGGTGGGTCAGAGTCCGAATCGGATGCTGTGGCAGAAGAAGCGCCCGCTGCAGATATTGCAACAGAACCTGCGGCTAGCGAGCCGGAAAGGGAGCCTGTCGCTTCTGCGCCTGCATCATCGCAAACAACCACCGGATCTGGAGTGAGCCCGCGTGCGCGTAAAATGGCAGCTGAGGCTGGTTTGACGGTTAGTGGTATTGCCGGCACGGGGCCGGGGGGGCGTGTGATTGCGCGTGATGTCGCCTCTGCTGCGGAATCACAACCGCGTATGACCCCAGTTGCGCGTGCAGCGGCAGGTAATGGTTCGGTTCCGGCCGTTGGTACAGGGCCTGGTGGTATGGTCGTGGCGGGAGACATTGGAACGCAGGAGCCCGTTGCGGCATCAGTACAGTCCTTTGCTGACCGGGAAGTCCCGGTTAAGGGGATTCGCAAGGTCATCGCGGCGAAAATGCGTGAATCGTTATCACAAACCGCGCAGATTACGTTGAACAAGAGTTTTGATGCGACAGCTTTGCTGGCTTATCGTGCGAGTGTGAAAGCACAAGCCGAAGCCATGGGGCTTCCGAATATCACTATCAATGATTTGATTGCGTTTGCTACGATTCGCACCTTAATGCGGCATCCGAATTTGAATGCCCACTTCCTGGGCGACAAGATCGTAGAATTTGGTCATGTCCATCTTGGCATTGCGACGGACACAGAACGAGGCTTAATGGTTCCTGTCGTGCAGGGTGCCGAGCAGATGAGCTTGCGGCAGTTGTCAGAATCGATCAAACCGTTAGCCAAAGCGTGCCAATCTGGCAGTATCAATCCTGATTTGTTGCAGGGTGGTACCTTCACGATCACGAATCTCGGTGTGTTAGGCATTGAAAGTTTTACGCCGGTTCTCAATGTTCCGGAAGTGGCCATTCTCGGGGTAAGCGGACTGTTTGCCAAGCCGGTCATCGAGAAGGGTGGAAACGTAAAGCATGTGCAGGCCATCAACTTGAGTTTGACGGTTGATCATCAAGCCGTTGATGGGGCACCTGCCGCGCGGTTCCTGAAGGATCTGTGCACGGCGCTGGAGCAGATTAGCTTGACGCTTGCAGGGTGAGGAGGATGTGATATGGAATATGATTTGATTGTAATGGGTGGTGGCCCGGGTGGCTATGTGGCTGCCGAGCGGGCTGGCGAAAAGGGCAAGAAGGTCTTGCTGGTGGAAGCCGCCGAATTAGGCGGTGTGTGTCTGAATTGTGGCTGCATACCTTCCAAGACGCTGCTGCATTCTGCGAAAGTCTTTCATTATGCGAAGCATGGCGATGCTTATGGTGTGACGGCAGAGAATGTTACGTTTGATTGGGCCAAGGTCATGGCGCGCAAGCAAAAGGTGATTGGTAACCTGCGTAAAGGCGTCGCCGGGTTAATGAAGATGAATAAGGTAGAGGTGGTCAAGGGGCATGGACGCTTGACTGCCAACCTGGGTGAAGTTGCTGTCAGCGACAAGGTGTATCGCGGCAAGGCCATTTTGCTTGCAACGGGATCTTCACCTGCACGTCCGCCAATCCCTGGTATCGACTCCCCTAATGTGTATGACTCTACCGGCATTTTGAATTTGGATGTCTCGCCAGAGCGGGTCACAATTATTGGCGGTGGTGTGATTGGCTGCGAGTTTGCGTGTTTCTTTGGCAGTTTGGGCATACCGGTCACCGTGATTGAGATGCTGCCTGAGATTTGTCCTGCAGTGGATCCGGAAGTTGCGAAGGTTTTGCGTCAAGAATTGACCGGACGCGGGGTGACGTTTCATTTGGGTGCTAAAGTGCAATCCATCCGTCCTGAGGTTGTGCAGTTTGAAACGGAAAAAGGTATGGCTGAAGTAGATGCGGGCGTTGTGCTGATGGCAACGGGGCGAAGCTGTAATGTGCAGGACTTGGGACTGGAGGTCGCCGGGGTGGATTTTGATCGCCGAGGCATTCGTGTGGATGACACTTGTGCCACTAACGTTCCGGGCGTGTATGCCGTGGGCGATGTGACGGGTCGGCAATGGCTGGCGCATGCGGCGTCGCGTATGGGAGAAGTTGTGGTCCATAATCTTTGTGGGCGCGCGGACCGGATGCGTTATGATGCCATCCCCGGTGTGGTATACACAACGCCGGAAGTTGCAACGGTCGGGCTGACAGAGGCGCAGGCTAAAGAGCGGGGTATTCCCGTTAAAACGGCCAAACGCCCTATGGTTGCCAGCGGGCGTTATTTGGCCGAGCATGCTGGCGGTAAAGGCTTCTGCAAGGTGATCGTGCATGCTGAAACGCAGGCTTTGTTGGGTGTGCATATGGTTGGTGGCGCCTGCTCGGAAATGATCTTTGGTGCTGCGGCCATGATTGAAACGGAGCAACGCATTGCTGAGATAGATGATATTGTGTTTCCGCACCCGACGGTGTCGGAATTGATTCGTGAAACGGTTTTGATGATTCATTGAGTGTGTAAATCCCATCGTCGATGCCTTTGTTGACGCGTTGGGGCAGTAGGTGCGGGATCATATTTCGCGTAAAGCTTCCATGCGTCGCTTGCAGCTATGCAGGACAAGACGTATGACAAGAAACCTGCTGTACTTTAGGTAAAGCAAGTTGTGCCAACTTGCTTCTGAGTTGTGAAAAGAAAGAGAGAGTAGCAGATGCCAAAGAATGTAGTGGTAGATCCGAATAAGGAACGTCAGGCGGGGACAATCACGTTTCCCGAGATTGCGTTGAATCAATATAAGAAAAGCATTCCACAGGAAGCCAAGAGTCTTGGTAAAAAGGGGTTGCTCGGCATGTTGGAGGACATGCTGCTGATTCGTGAATTCGAGTTCATGCTGAATGAAATCAAGACAGCAGGTGCCTACAAGGGCATAGCATACAATCATCCGGGGCCGGCCCACTTATCCATGGGACAGGAAGCGGCTGCGGTTGGACAGGCCTATCACCTTGGCGTTGATGACCACATATTTGGGTCGCATCGCTCGCATGGTGAAATTCTGGCGAAAGGGATGTCTGCCATTCGCAAGCTTGAGGATGATGCCTTACTGGACATCATGCGGCATTTCATGGATGGGGAATGTCTCTCGATCGTTGAAAAGAATAGCAAGACGGACAGTGTGCACGCATTGGCTCGACAGTTTTTGGTGTACGGTTCATTAGCCGAGATCTTTGCGCGCAAGACGGGGTTCAATCGTGGTTTGGGTGGTTCGATGCACGCATTCTTTACGCCATTCGGTATTTACCCGAACAATGCCTTGGTAGGTGGATCGGCGGATATTGCGGCCGGTGCTGCCTTGTTCAAGAAAATCAACCGCAAAGCGGGTGTCGTGATTGCCAATATTGGTGATGCCTCGATGGGCTGTGGTCCTGTCTGGGAGGCAATGA
>PXBF01000028.1 GCA_003567005.1 PVC group bacterium | reverse complement strand
CCCCCCACAAATCCTAACAGCACCCCATTTCAGCTTTCAGCTTTTCAGCATTTCAGCTTTTTCCTATCCCCCCAACCGCCAACCCCCAACCGATCTCCCCCCTCCACACTCCACACTCGACACCCGCCGCCCACCTCTGCTACAACCTCGCCATACACAAACCCACAGGAACATCCACACCATGATGATTCGACAAAAAGCCTATGCGCGCGGCGGACTCATAGGAAATCCATCCGATGGCTACTTCGGCAAAACCATCGCCCTCACCTTTATGGATTTCCGCGCCGATGTCGTCCTCTACGAAACCCCCGACCTCGAAATTCTCCCCAATCGACGCGACCACTCCCGCTTCAATGGCATCGATGAACTCGCCCGCGACGTCAATAGCTTTGGATACTACGGCGGCATCCGCCTGCTCAAAGCATCCGTCAAAAAATTCTACGACTATGCCACCGAACGCGGCTATCCGCTCCACGACCGCAACTTTACCCTGCACTACACCTCCGATATCCCCCACCAAGTCGGACTCGCAGGCTCCAGCGCCATCATCACCGCCTGCCTGCGTTGTCTCATGGAATGCTACGATGTCTCCATACCCCACCCCGAACTCGCCAATCTCATCCTCTCCGTCGAAACCGAAGAACTCGGCATCTCCGCCGGACTCCAGGATCGCGTGGCCCAAGTCTATGGCGGACTCGTATACATGGACTTCAATCAACACACGATGCAAACCCAGGGACACGGTACCTACGAGCCACTCCAGCCCGAATCCTTGCCGCCCCTCTATATCGCCTATCGACGCGACCTCTCCGAAGGCTCCGAAGTCATCCACAACAATCTACGCCAGCGCTTTATCCGCAACGATCCCGAAGTACTCGATGCCATCGCCTTCTGGGCCGACCTCACCGACCAGGCACGCAATTGCCTGCTTGCAAACGAAGGCTACAAACTGGGCCCCCTGCTCAATGCCAACTTCGATCGCCGCACCGCCCTCTACGATGTCGGCGAAGGCAACCGCAAAATGGTCGAAGCCGCCCGCAACACCGGTGCCAGCGCCAAATTTACCGGATCCGGCGGCGCCATCATCGGCACCTACGAAAACGAAACCATGTTCCACGCACTCCAACAAGCACTTGCACCCCTACAATGCGATATCTTCCAACCCAGCATCTCACCCGCCATCCCAGACAACAGACCTGATAAAACAATAGCCGTAAACCCAAACAAACACCCACCCCTTACCCCCCATCACCAAAGGAGAACCCATGATACGTAAAGCCGTCATCCCCGCCGCCGGATTTGGAACCCGATTCCTCCCCGCCACCAAAGCCCAACCCAAAGAGATGCTCCCGGTCGTCGATACCCCCGTTATCCAATATGTCGTCACCGAAGCCGTACAATCCGGCATCACCGATATCATCATCGTTATCGGACGCGGCAAACGCGCCATCGAAGAACATTTCGACCGCTCCTTCGAACTCGAAGCCCAACTCGAAAAAAGCGGCAAAACCGCACGCCTGCAAGCAATACGCGACATTTCCGAGATGGCCGACATTCATTTCGTGTGGCAACGCGAGATGCGCGGGCTTGGCGATGCCATCTACTGCGCCCGACATCATGTCGGCGACGAACCCTTCGCCGTCCTGCTGGGCGATACCATCATCGAGTCTGCCACCGAGCGGCCCGTCACCCGCCAACTCGCCGATATCCACGATGCCCACGATGCCCCTGTCATCGCCCTCCAGGAAGTATCTCCCCAACACGTCAGCCGCTACGGCATTGCCAAAGGCACCGAACCCCGGAACGGCATCATGGAAGTAACCGACCTCATCGAAAAACCCTCCATCGAAGAAGCCCCCTCCCGACTCGCCGTCTCCGCCCGCTACATCCTCACCCCCGAAATCTTTGGATTCATTGCCGAAACCAAACGCGGCAAAAACAACGAGATCCAGATCACCGATGCCATCCGCTCACTCCTCCAAACCCGCTCCGCCTACGGACTCCAATTCGAAGGCAAACGCTACGATGTCGGTAACAAAACCGACTTCGTCACCACCAATATCGACTTTGCCCTACGTGACCCCGAAATGCGCACCGAACTCGCCGCCTACATCCGCCAACTCGCCCCCACCCTCTAACCCCCACCCTGCCTTCCCCCGACACCCGATACCATGAAAACCATCCACAACTGCGCCCTCACCCGCTACAACTCCTACCAGATCCCCGCGCGCTGCCGCGTCGCCTACTTCCCCGAATCCGCCGACGAGGTAGCCGCACTCTTTCGCGACCAGCTTGCCCAAACCAGCCCCATCATTCTGGGCAGCGGACATAACGTCATCCTCGCCTGCGACTTCTACGATGCCCCCTTCGTGATCTTTCATGGCAACCTGAACCAGATCCATGTCTGCGGCGAAATCATGACCATTGGGGCCGGCGCCTTCACCCAGGACGTCTGCGAAAAAGCCCTTGCCCACGCCCTCTCCGGATTCGAACTTTTCTACGATATCCCCAGCTCCATCGGCGGCGCCATCGTCATGAATGCCGGCTACCCCGACGAAGATATCTCCGGCATCCTCGAAACCGTCACCTACCTCGACACTTGCCCGTCAGGGCTGACCGGCACCGAAACGCCGAGCCCCGCTGGGAACGCCAGGCTCCAGCCTGGCTCTCAAAGCCCACCAGCCCCGAAACCCTGTCCCCGCACCATCCCCAACGCCGCCGCTGGCTTCCGCTACCGCAACAGCATCTTTCAGCAAGATCCAACCAAAATCGTCCTCTCCGCTACCTTCCGCCTGCGAAAAGATGACCCCGCCCGCATTCGCGAAAAAATGCATACCATCAAAGCCGAACGCTGGGCCAAACAACCCCGCGAATACCCCAATGCCGGCAGCGTCTTCAAGCGTCCTGCCGGACGCTACGTAGGGCCCATGCTCGACGAACTCCAACTCAAAGGCTATACCCATGGTGGCTTCCGCGTATCACCCAAACACAGTGGATTCATCGAAAAAGTGGGACCTGCCACCGGACAACAACTCCTCGAACTCATCCAACACATCCAGCAACGCGTCCAAGACCGCTTCGACATCCAACTCGAACCCGAACAACGCATCATCCCCCCAACCAAAGCCCACCAGTCCCCCATCCCCCCCCGTAATCGTCGCCCGTAATCGTCAACCGTCCCCCAAAAGCCTAACCCAAGTTCGACAGTTACGAGCCTGAAAATGTCACTTTCCTAGGAAACTCACTTTTCGCTACCCGTTTTTCTCCACTACATTTTCGACGATTTTCGGTCTTGAGGGGATTTTCAGTCCCATGTTATCGAGCAGGTCAGCGGTGAGTTTATCGGGTTTTGCCACGAGTCTGAGCCTGAGATTGGCTTTGTCCTTTACCGGCAGCAGCACGTCCATCGAGTGTATAGTTTCCATCTGTTTGATTATCTGTCGAGCGCAGTCGCCGAGATGTTTGGAGCAGAGCCAAGCCTCAAGCACCCGCCACATTGCCAGAGCCAGGAAGCAGACCATGATATGAGCTTGCACGCGATCGTGCTTCTGTTGGTACACGGGGCGTAGCCCCAGATCCGATTTGCTCACCCCGAAAGCATCCTCTACCGCGTCAGGTGTATATGCCAGCGCCAGAGCTTGACGGGGTCCTCTTCGGTGCAGTTGGTGCGCAGCATGTAGGCTCCCTGGGAAACCTGTGCCCATTACTGTTTGCCTTGGTCCTCGTAAATATCGAGCCCCACCGCTTTTGCGACGCTGGTCAATGCGACAGCAAAGCGCAAAGAACTTCTTCACCGACTTACAGAAGCCTAACGCATTGCTGTCCTGTTTGTTTTCCGGCATCAGCTCGATGCGATCGGCGTTTTCCTTGGCGTTGCGTATCAGGTGAGCCAGGCATCCCGTCACGGTCATACACCCTGAAATTACGCGCTACTTCATGACGCCCCGGAGGCATGCCAGCTCGTCTTGCAAGCAGGCGCGCTTGGCGAAGGCGGCGAAATTTTTGTGCTGGAAATGGGTACCCCCGTAAAGATTGCCGATATGGCGCGCGACTTGATCCGACTGTCCGGCAAGGAACCGGATGTGGATATTCTCATCGTATACACAGGACTCCGCCCCGGCGAAAAGCTCTATGAAGAATTGATTACCGCAGATGAAGATGTCGTGCCCACGGAACACGAAAAAATCATGGTCCTGCGCAATCATCATGGTGACTATGCACACGACAAACTGCTGGCCGACCTCGACACCCTGCTGCAATGCACGCAGGAATACGAAATCGAACGCCTCAAAGCCGTCCTCAAAACCATGATCCCGGAATATAAACCCTCCCAGACTCCCTGCAACCTCTGCCCCTGCGGGAAACAGGCGTAAGGAGCAGGGGTTAGCCCCACCATAATCATAATCGTCCCCCACATGCCACGAGGTTTACGATTACGGGCGCTTCCCCCTCCCACGTCCCGCCAATAATTCCACTGGCATTATTTTTAAACACAGCTATAGTTTCAGCATGCTAGCATGCAAACATGTGTATAGATTTGGACAGGAGAAATGCGATGAAAGACAGAAAGATTTTTTTGACAGAATTTGACAAGCAGCGGTTGGAAGAATTGATTGCGGTAGCGATTGAATTTGGTGATCGTGCGCGCGCCGACTTGAATGGACTTTCGACCGAAATGAACCGGGCGCAACTGGTCGCCCCCCAAGATGTTCCGCCCAATGTTGTCACCATGAACTCGGAAGTACTCTTGCGCGATGTACAGGATGGCAAGGAAGTAACCTACACACTGGTCTTTCCCCAGGACGCCAACATTGACAAAGGTGCCATTTCTGTTCTGGCCCCGATTGGCACAGCCATTCTTGGCTATCAAGAAGGCGACAAGGTAACCTGGAAGGTGCCGTCCGGTGAACGTACCCTCGAAATCATTAAAGTACTCTATCAACCCGAAGCTGCCGGTGACTTTGACCGTTAGGATTGCTTGTTCCGCGTGCCTACTTCCGGCGCAGCCGATAAACAGGAGTAAGGGCGATGTATCAACGTAACACGATGGAATTGCATTTGCGGGGAATACAGGGCGAAGGGCCTTGGTCGCGTGGTGCCAAGCATACCGAGCGGATCATCACGGTAAGTTTAATCTGGCCGCGGCCCTTGGTTGCATCGCGGGTCGCGGTTCAGACCCACACCTTTACGCCCGATGGTTTGGATGTAAAGGATTTACATTGGAGCGAAACGATTCTTTTCAAGGAAAACGTACAAGGTCCATTTGGCGTGGTGGTGCAAGTCTCCGATTCGATGACCGCGCAACAAATTGCGCGTGTGGCAGGTGCCATCGGACAAGCCGTCTTGCGCGCGGCCGGCAGCGAAGCCGCGCGGGTAGCGGTGGGTCCTGGCCTCACGGCATTGGCGCGCTTTCCGTTCAACTTCCTGGCAGGCGAAATCTCGAATCTGGGCAATGCAAAAGTTGTCGCGGCAGGACGTGCAAGTATTGTCTCGGGCGAACAAGCAGGATCCCTGGAGATTCCATTGGTCATTCCAGAAGATGTTGTGCAAGTGCGTCGCAGTACGCGAGGTGGACGTACCCGCACGCGCCGACAAACCCTGCACAAAGCCCAGGATCCCGCTGGCATTGCACAGTTGGAACTCAGCTATTATTGAGAGTAGAATCCGCTTTCATGCGAGCCCTTGCCTGTGGCATGCTCCTGCGCATGCAGGCAACCCATATAACAGAACCCCCTAATCCCGATGAACCAACTGAGCAGACCGTAACGCCGCCATCGGCGGAAAAGACGCTGCAGTGGATTACCGTTCTATCCGCTGCCGGTATGGCGTACCGTTTATCGCATGAGGCGGGTCACTGGCACTTACACCTTCCGGCCGCCCAAGCCGCCCAAGCCTGGGCCGAGATCCAAGCCTTTGAAGCGGACGAACAACACCCTGCACAACCGCATACGCCTCCCAAGGTGCCGATTGCGCTTGGTTCCGGACAGACAGCCTATTGGACGGCCTTCTGGGCCGCATACACGTTGGTGATCCTACACTTGTCATTGGGTGCATTCGATGCTTCCAACCCCTTGCATGTCGCGGGCGCCATGTCGCGCACCGCACTCTTGCAAGGCGAGTGGTGGCGCAGCATCACAGCATTAACCCTACACAGTGGTTTTGCCCACTTGATGGCCAACGTATTCTTTCTGTTCTTTGTCGGACAAGCGGTTGTGCGGGAACTGGGACGCGGACTGGGCCTGGCCGCCATTGTGATGGGCGGTATTGCCGGAAATTATGTGGCCGCCCTAACGGCCGCACCCCACCAACGCAGCGTGGGGGCATCCACAGCCTGCTTTGCCGCGCTCGGCATTCTCTGTGTCGTGCAGGCCGGACATCTCTACCGCCGTTTCCATAGCTGGAGGCCGGTATGGCGCAAAACGGGAATCCCGATTGCCGCAGGCATTGCCCTACTCGGCCTCACCGGCACCAGTGAGGGCAGCGATATCGCCGCACATTTCTTCGGCTTCGTTTGTGGCTTGGCGATTGCGCTACCGATTGCCTACCGCCCCCATAGTATCGCCAACCTTTCCGCTGCGATGCAGTGGGCCCTGCTCACGATCACAGCCTCGCTGCTACCACTCGCATGGTTTTTTGTGCACCTCTATCTGACCGGTATAGGATGATTGCCGATATACTTGCCACATATAGCTGGACGGATCTTGCCTGGATTGCCTTTTCGCTCTTTCTGATTGGCATGAGTAAAGGAGGATTTCCGGTAGGTAGTATTGCCATGCCGCTGCTTGTTTTGATGTGGCCTGCGCAAGCTGGCGCGGCACGGGCCGCTGTCGGATTCATGTTACCCTTACTCTGTTTGATGGATGTTGCTTCCACCTCGCTCTACCGCAAACATGTACAATGGAAACGCATCCTGCGCATGATCCCCGGTTCGATCGCAGGGGTTGCCCTCGCCGCCGCCCTCTTCATTTCAGAACAACATGCCCTCATCGAAGTGACCGATGCCGCATTGCGCATTGCAATTGGTGCACTGGGATTATGTTTTGTGGTCTGGCATGCCGCCAGCGCATGGATTCGCAAACATCTGGCACAAGCTCGTATGCCGAGTCAACGCGCCTGCTTTGGCTACGGTATCCTTGCCGGCATTACCTCGTCGCTGGCCCACGCAGCCGGCCCCCTCATGCAAATGGTGCTCTTGCCGCAAAAACTGCCCAAACGCGCATTTGTCGCTACTATGACTGGCTACTTCTTGATTCTCAATTCCATGAAAATGGTTCCTTTTAGCCTCATGGGGCGCATCCAATTGCAATATCTGCAACTTGCTCTCTTGATGCTACCGGTCATCCCGATCGCTGTATTAAGCGGTTTCTTTCTCAATCGCCTGACCCGACCCGATTACTTCAATATCCTGGTCTATTGTGCCCTCGCCGTCGCGTCCTTCTTTCTCATCTACAATGGCATACGCGGACTGTAAAGACTGCGCAGCGCCCCGCATCAGCCGGGCATCCCCAGGGCGACCATCAAACCTTCCCCGCTTTGTCTTTGAATTCGAACGCAAATCTGGTTAGTTTCTTACTTTTTCAATTCAACCGAATGGATAGCGTGTGGATTTATCGTTTGTTCAGATCATCGTTTCAGGAGTCATTGCCTTACTCGTCGGGCTATTGACCGGGATTTTTGGTGTCGGTGGCGGGTTTCTCATGACGCCTGCCTTGATCATTCTGGTAGCGATCCCCGGCCCTATGGCTGTCGGGACCGGATTGGTAAACTTTTTTGCCAACAGTACATTGGGGATCATCAAGCGACGCGGATCCGGAACTGTCGCCCCGAAAATTGCACTCCTGGTCGGTATTGGCAGTATGGTTGGCGTCATGCTGGGATCCTGGATCCTTGAATCCCTGAACAAGCTGCCACCGATCACGCTGATGGGCCGTGAACAATCCTTGCTCGAACTGGTATTGATGATCGTTTTCCTGCTGCTGCTGACCGGCATTGCCATCTTCATGTATTGGGATGTTCGCTATGCCGCCCGCTTACGTAGCGATGACGAAATACAAGTGGGACTCTTAGCACGCGTGAAATTGCCACCCTATGGCTCGTTTCAGATGCTGGACGAACCGCGTATGTCGATTCCCGCGCTTTTCCTGTTCGGGGTATTCGGCGGCATTTTAACCGGATTACTCGGGATCGGCGGAGGCGTGATTATGCTCCCGGCACTTATCTATCTCGTAGGACTGCATACCCATAAAGCCGCCGGCACCAGCCTCTTGCTCGTCTGGATTGCATCTTTTGCCGGAGCCGTCAACAACCTCTTTATCGGCAATGTGCATTGGATCCTGCTCGCCATTCTGCTCGCAGGCGGCATGTTGGGAACCTGGATCGGTACACATCTCTCCCTGTACATCTCCAGCCATAATACCCGTAAATATTTCATTCTCGTCTTGCTGCTCGCCATTATCCTCGTCGCTGGCCGCATCATCGCCATGTTCTTTTAACCCGTACCTTCGTGGTTCGTCTACAGACCGCAGGGAACTGTCAAAAGTTTTATGAAAACGTATGAAAAGGGGCAAGCGGTTACTGAAAAGGAGAGATTAGGGTGAAAGATTAGGGTGACGGGTGAATTGATAAGGATAACGAAACGCTATACTAAAGGAAAAGAACATGCGACCGAATATCGTCTTGATCTTGACAGATGATCAGGGGTGGAAAGATCTTGGCTGCACGGGAAGTCACTACTATCAGACACCCCATATTGATCAACTGGCTGCCGATGGCATGCTTTTCACGCAGGCCTACTCCGCAGCACCCATCTGTAGCCCTTCACGCGGAGCAATCTACAGCGGACAATATCCTGCTCGAAGCAAGTTCACGGCTGTCATCCGGCCATACGTTGAACAAGATGCGAGACTGCATGAGGTGAGTAAACCAATCCAAGGCAACACGCAGAACCACGAGGCCCTTCATCGCCACTGTCTTCCACCGACCATTCCAACCATTGCAGAAATGATCAGGGATACGGGTTATCACACGGGGTTTATCGGGAAATGGCATTGTGGATGGAATGAGGCGCATTGGCCGGACAAACGAGGGTGGCATATTGCTGAGGGGTTCCGCACCGTGGCGTCGGCGACCAAAGGCCATTTTGGACGGGACTTCATTCCTTTCCAATGCAAGGGTCTTGAGGATCTGGGCGAGGACGACTATATGACCGATGTCCTGACGGACAGGGCTGTTGCATTCCTTACAGATGCGGCCGCAAAAGATAAACCATTCTTTCTCATACTCTCGCATTACGCTGTCCACACAAAACTGAGCGCCCCCGAGGAACTGGTAGCAAAATATCGCAAGCTTCCCACAACGGATCAGGATAATGCCATCTATGCGGCCATGATAGAGAAGGTTGACGACAGCGTTGGCAGAATTGTTGACACGCTGCGCAGTCTGGGTGTGGAGCGTAATACCATGGTCATATTCACTTCCGATAACGGAGGCTTGTCACCCCATAGCACTTCAAACTATCCACTCATGGGAGGGAAGAGTTTCTGCTATGAAGCGGGAATGCGGGTTCCACTTATTGTCAAATGGCCAGAGAAAGTGGCTGCTGGGCGCAGGGAAGCGACCCGTACTGTGTCGGTCGACTTTGTCCCGACCTGGCTGGAAATGACCGGGGCACAAGCACCGGCGGCAACTACGCTGGACGGTGAGAGTCTTTTGCCTTTACTGACATCTGGCATCCGGCCGGCCCCTCGCCCCATCTTCTTTCATCACCCGCACTATACGCATGCAGCGGGACCATTCTCATCTGTCATCCTCGAAGACTGGAAGCTGATCCGGTTCTACAACGATACCTCTGGAGCTGAGCAGCTTTTTGATATGTCTTCTGATCCCTACGAGCAGAGCGACCTTGCGACAATATGTCCGGAACGGGCCACTCAACTCCGAAAGGTTCTGGACCAGTGGCTAGCCGAGACCGACGCAGAGCTTCCCAGACCCAACACGGGTTTCAATCCAGACGCCCCCCCTGAAAAGGACAAAACATTTACTTGGGAACTGGCTCTGAAAGAGCGTGGTGTGCATGCGCATAAATGGCAGAACTCAGAAGTAGGCCGACGGTGCCTGAATCGTGAGTAGGCCAACAGAAGAGCCAACCATCACCTGCAGGTGACAGCCTGAAGGCCGCGCGTTGGAAAATGAAATAACGCCGGAACCATACTGCGGGACGTTGAACACAACTGCCCTCAGCGGGTTAGACACACGTTCTGTATGAAAATGAATCCAAGAAAGCCGTTATACGTAACGTATTAAGATGAAAGCAGCGTGATAGGCACTCTGCATCTACAACAAAAGGAACCACACACATGAAAGCGGTAATGGTATCAATCACATTTTTGGCAATCATCGCTGTCACAACAGTCGTTTTTGCAGGCACCCTTTTCAACATGAAATGCGAGTCGAAGACTTGTGGGTTCGAAGCAGGAGTAATGTTCGGTGGCGGCATGGCTTTTCAGCAACTGACGGGCTATTGCCAATCCTGCGAGAAGTTCGTCTACCTGCAATGGACGCGGAAAGGCAGTCCCTTGGTGGACCCAAACGCCGAGATAGTAGAGCCTCCGGAACCACTAGGCAAGATACTCGATCTCCGGACCGGCTCAACGCTAACCATCTTTGCATGCCCGGACTGCAAAGGACCTTTTGCAGAAATCAAGAGCCTGGAGGATCTGAAGCACTGCCCCGCCTGCAACAAGCCCGAGTTTGCCATTGACGAATCCAAGCCGACGATTGTGTTCGACTAATATAGTATCGGCAGACAATAAAGCATTCGCAGTTCAACACATTCGAGGGCATTTGTCGCTAGCCCGCATATCTAACAAGCCATCTACTGCGAGCGCGAATCGCACGTCATATCGGGACCGCGACTTGCGTGGCGACCTCCATGTGTTTCTACACACTGTCGCCCGCCACACTGCGCCGCGAACCCGCTATGACGCTCGCTTCACACTCTCGCTACGAAGTTTGTGAGATATACGGGCTAGCTTGTTCAGGCCGAAGGCCAAGCTAGAGCCCCGGCACTTGGGGTGCCAAGATGATGCGGGGGTGAGAAACTTGTGGGTGAGTTTGTGGGTGCGTGGGAGGATGGAACTACCTTTGTCTCGCACCTTGTCTCGCACCATGTCCAACTAGACGAAGTGCGAGACAAGGGGTCCAATCGTTCGGTGCCCGTCTTGACCGCGCCCCGCGCCAAAAAGTCTGTAGTCTGTAGTCTGTGGTCTAATTTGAACTCCACCCCAAAACGCGATCAGAAATGGTAGAAATCCAATACAAATCGGGGCATCGGGCAAAAGATGCCAGAAGTGCTTAGGCTTGACAAATGGCGTGATTCGTGATTAATTTTAAATATTATACACTGGGAATGTACGCCACGATAGGGTGTTCCGTGGATCCAGAACCCAGAAAGCAAAACAAACACGGAGGGATGCCATGAGGCGGAAAGCAGCATGTCGACGAGTCGGCGCAGCAGCGCTGGCGGTGGTTCTGGGAATCTGGGCTCTTAATACGCCGGCGCAACAGATAGAGGAACCCCTTAACGTGCCAGACTTACTGGTCTACGAGGGATTCGACTATGAAGGCGTGAACGTCAGTCTCAACGGCCAGGACGGCGGGTTTGGTTTCGATGAGGCCTGGGACGTGGGCGGCTGGAATCAGGCATGGCAAACCGGGCGCACAAACTTCAACCTTGGCGATGGAACGACCGTGAATGAGCATGGCGGATTAGAGTTTCCGGGGCTTCCTACCGTGGGGAGCGCCTTGACCCGTTTCGGTCCTGCGGGCCAGCGGTGGGCTGAAAGATCGATCTCCGCCGAAGAGCTGGCGGATCTGACGCAGGACGATACCACGATCTGGTTCTCGATACTCCTTGGAGCCACCGCCCAGGGTAATGCCCGGCGGGCAACCTTCATCTTTGGTGACAATGGGATGGTCGAAGGTGGCGGCATGGATGGACCGGGCCATGGATTCGGTGTTGGGTTAAGAACCGACGATGATGGATCATCTGGCGACGGCACGGGAAGTCCCAACGCTGTGGCCTTCATTAACTCGGAATCCGCAACCGTCGATGTGGCCACTTTTACGCCGGTTCTTCAGGACGGCGGCACGCATTTCGACACGATGCTGGTGGTCGGGAAGATTAACTGGAAGCCGGAGGGCACGCCGGACGAACTATACATCTTCAACATCTCGGACGTCACCGAGAACGAGCCCGAAGAGGCGGAAGCGGTCGCCTCCCTGACGGCCGACTTCGACCAGTCCACCTTCGACCGGATCGCGCTCTGGGACACGGGCCAGTCGATTCTCGACGAGATCCGGATGGGCCGGACCTACGATTCCGTCCTGAGCAGGCCCGCGCCGCCCGCCACGCGGATCATCTTGTATTGAGGGAACTTCCCCGGTGGCCGTCCGCTTTGAAGTGCCCCCAGGGTAGTCACTTGTTCGTGGAGTCAAGGTCGTCCGCGACCGGCCTCCCCAAGGATTCCGTCGCCAATGTTTTCTTGATGGCCCTGGATCGAAACCAACCCTCAGAACGTGCGGGCAAAGTGACTCCTCGCCAATAGAAAGGCAGTTATCATGGGAAACCAGACCTATCCGGATAATCAGAGACCGTGTCGCGGCAGGAACAATTGGTACCGTTGGTCTTATGTGACTGCAGTGATCCTTCTTTGCAGCATGGCCTGTAGCGGGATTGTCATTGCCCACGAGCCGGAAGATGATCAGCGCGCGATCATTCTCCTTCATACGAACGATCTCCATTTCAATATCAAGCATGCTGGCACCATGCAGGACAAGATTTCCCGTTTCCGGGACCAATATGCCGATGTTTTCCTATTTGATGCGGGTGATTTTACGATTCGTCCAACGCGTTGGGCACAGAGAAATATTGTAAGCAATGCGGATGCGTATGAGAAGCGGATGCAAATCATGGTCAGAAATATGAATGAGCTCGGCTATCATGCCGCCGTTTTGGGTAATCATGAATTGGGCTATTACAAAACAGTTACCAGAGATCTTTTGCGACAAGCAGACTTCCCGTTTTTGGGAGCGAATGTGATGGTTTCTACAGACTACTTTGATGAACCCAAAGCGTATCTTGTCTTCAAAGCGGACGGTGGAATGAGACTCGCTGTTCTCGGTTTGTGCGGTGGAGGCTTCGACAATGCTGAAGGGATCCGTCTCGCAAATGTATCGGACACTGTATACAACCACAGAAAATTGCATGACGAGAGTCATGCATTTGTTCTCTTGACGCATATCGGTGTTCAAAAGGACCGGATGCTTGCAGACGAATACGGCGATCTGATCGACGTGATAATCGGGGGACATTCCCATACGCTTTTGAACCCGCCAGAAATGCGCAACGGTGTCTTGATTGCTCAAGCGGGACATGGCTACAACGAGCGCGAATATCTTGGCGTGATACGTTTGATTTTTGACGATGAGAAAAACCTGATCGAAAAACAAGGCGAGGTATTAATCTTCAAGCATGAGACGCACACAACGTCACGATTCCTGCATGTAGAAGCCCCTGAAATACAGCTCCAACAAGACCATGCAGGCGACAAGGAGTAGTGCGTCACTTCGTTCTTCACGATTCCTTGCAAGCGATAATCGGCGTTGGACGTTGATATAATGAATCACCGAGCCATGCCACCACTCGATGACCGCTCCCCGTCTCTATGCACAGGTAGTAAAATACTTGTATCGTGCCCCGCATCCGCATACCATGAGCGACTGCATCGTAACAGAATGTAGAATGATATTGGGGAAAACACATCTTCGAAGCGAAACACGTTCAGAACTTTTAGGTAGGGGTCAACATGCAAACGGTTGGTGTCGGAATAATCGGATTCGGGACCGTTGGGGCTGGGGTTGTGGAAGGATTGCTGCACAACGGCGACCTTCTGGCCCAACGCCTCGGTGTAAAACCGGTATTAAAGGGTGTTGCTGATTTAGATATCGAAACCGATCGGGGTATCGGCCTTTCCCCTGAAATGCTAACAACCGATGCGCAAGCACTGATCGATCGCGAAGATGTTGACATTATCGTAGAGTTGATTGGCGGAACAGGGATCGCGCGCACGTTCATCGAACAAGCACTCAAAAAGGGAAAGCCGGTCGTCACAGCCAACAAAAAGCTGCTCGCAGAGTATGGCGAGAGCTTATATGCACTTTCTAGGGCATATCACACCGACTTGCATTTTGGTGCCAGCGTAGGTGGCGGTATACCGATTATTCGTGCGCTTCGCGAGGGCCTCGCCGGAAACCGGATTCTGGCCATCCAAGGCATTTTAAATGGTACGTCCAACTACATCCTCACCCGAATGGAACAGGAAGGGCTTCCCTTTGAAACCGTACTGGAAGATGCACAAAGACTTGGCTTCGCCGAGGCCGACCCTGCTTTGGATATCGACGGCTACGACACCGCACACAAAGCCGTAATCCTTGCTTCGCTCGCGTACGGCAAAGCCTTCGAATTGCATAAAGTACATGTGGAAGGAATCCGCAGGCTTGTTCGGACGGATGTTGAACAGGCGGCCACTCTCGGATATCGCATAAAATTACTGGGCATCATTCGTAGGGATATCGACAGTGTAGAAATCCGTGTTGCGCCCACGCTCGTCCCGCAAAACTCCATGCTGGCCTCTGTCAACGGCGTTTTCAATGCCGTCATGGTAGAATCGGATTTGGCAGATCACACCATGTACTATGGTCGGGGAGCCGGCAGACTCCCAACCGCCAGCACGGTACTAGCCGATATCGCGGACACGGCCCGCAATCTCGCGATGGACGCAATGATGCGCGTTCCGCCTATCCCCCCCACAGGCGAATCCCTGCAGCTCAAATCAATCGAAGACATCCGCTGCCGTTATTATCTGCGCATACTTGTGGATGACCAGCCCGGTGTACTGGCAAAAATTACCGGACTGCTGGCAAAGCATGACATCAGCATCGAGTCATTCATTCAAAAGCGCCCCGATATTCAGGGAGACGCAGCGCTCGTCATTGTAACCCACGAGGCGCTGGAATCAGACATGAATGCTGCACTCGCCGCGATTGCGGAATTCTCCATTGTAAAACCACCAACCGTACGTTTACGGATCGCAACCATCTAGCCAAGTTGTAAGGATAATAACATGAAAGTATGTAAATTCGGCGGAAGCTCAGTATCGGATGCCAAACAAATCAGAAAAATCTGCCAAATTATTATGGCGGATCCCGCCCGCCAGGTCATTGTGGTTTCAGCTCCTGGAAAACGCTTTGAAGATGACATTAAAGTTACGGACATGCTAATGCGTTGTGCAGACGCGCGGCTTGCAGAAGGTGATTGGGAGGAACCACTCGAACAAGTGATCGAACGTTATCGTGGCATCTGCCAGGAGCTTGATCTGCCTGCCGAAGTCATCAAATCCGTAACCCAGGCTTTGCGTGATGTCGTGTGCGGTTCCACCGAACATATTGGCCGCTATCAGGATGCCGTCAAGGCTGCAGGTGAAGATAATAGTGCGCGTGTCATTGCGGGAGCCTTGCGAAAAATGGGCTGTACCGCACGATATCTCAACCCCGGAGAAGCGGGGCTACATGTAACCGATGAATACGGCCATGCCCGACTCCTGCCCGGCTCCCTCGAAAAGCTCGGAGAATTGGCCTACGTCAAGGATATCGTCGTCTTTCCCGGGTTCTTTGGCTACACACCCAATGGTGAAGTGGTTACCTTCTCCCGCGGTGGTTCCGACATTACCGGAGCCATTCTCGCCGCTGCCATCGGGGCAGAATTATATGAGAATTTTACGGATGTTGATGCCGTATTCGTCGCCGATCCCCGCATTATTAAAGCGCCACTCGCCGTGCGCGAAATTACGTACCGTGAAATGCGCGAATTATCGTATGCTGGGTTTGGCGTACTGCATGACGAAGCCATTATCCCCGCTGTGCGTGCCAATATTCCCATCTGTATCAAAAACACGAACGCCCCTGACGCGCCTGGCACCATGATCGTGCCGGAACACCAAGTCATCGATAGCCGCGTTGTGGGCATCGCTGCCAGCGGTGGATTCTGTACCGTGTTTGTCAGTAAATACCTCATGAACCGCGAAATCGGGTTCGGCCGCCGCCTCCTGCAGATCTTCGAGGAAGAGGGTGTATCCTACGAACATACCCCATCCGGGATCGATAATATATCTATCATTGTCGATGAGGCCAGCTTTCCCGAAAGCACGGAAAAAGCCGTCTGCGAACGCATTGAGAAAGAACTGGAACCCGACAATGTGAACGTGGAACGCGGCATGGCACTGATCATGATCGTCGGGGAAGGTATGCGTTATGCCGTGGGCATTGCCAGTACCGCCACGCAGTGCCTGGCTAAAGCAGGCGTTAATTTGGAAATGCTCAATTAGGGATCTTCCGAGATCAGCATGATGTTTGGCGTCAGCGAACACGATGCTTTGCCCGCTCTCAAGGCCTTGTACAAGGAATTCTTTGAACATCCAGCTGCCGAAGGTAGTTAATCCCCGGTCAGGAGATAGAAAGCCATGAAAAACAAGAAAGTAGCAATCTACGATACAACTTTACGCGATGGTGCACAGGCTGAGGGCGTTTCGTTTTCCTCTCTTGGCAAAATACAGCTCGCACGACAACTCGATGCATTCGGTGTCGATTACATTGAAGGAGGATTTCCGGGCTCCAACCCCAAAGATATGGCCTTTTTCGAGGCCGCTCAGAAAGAGACCTTCCAACACGCCAAAATTGCGGCCTTTGGCAGCACGCGTCGCGTAAAGACGAAAGTGCAGAACGATCCGATCGTGCAAGGACTGCTGCAAGCGAAAACGCCCGTCGTAACGATTTATGGCAAGAGCTGGAAGCTCCATGTAAAAGATGTTCTCCGCACAACCGCAGAAGAGAATCTCGCGATGGTTAGCGACACGGTGGCTTTCTTGAAAGACAACGGAAAAGAGGTCATTTTCGATGCCGAGCATTTTTTCGATGGTTATAAACACGATCCGGATTATGCCATGCAAGTGCTGCTAACTGCGCAAAAGGCAGGGGCCGATACGCTCGTTCTCTGCGACACGAATGGTGGGTGCATGCCGAACGAGGTATTCGCCATCACGCAAAACATCCAGGAAGCAACCGCAGCCAATCTGGGGATTCACACCCACAATGATGCCGGTTGTGGTGTTGCCAATGCCATTGAGGCCGTGCGTGCAGGTGCGGTGCAGGTGCAAGGCACCATGAACGGATACGGAGAACGATGCGGCAATTGTAATCTGACAACGATAATGCCAGCACTCCAACTTAAAATGGGCATTGCTTGTATTGCGCGCAATCAATTGCAACATCTACGCGACCTATCCCTCTTTGTGGATGACCTCGTCAACCTGCGAAGCGACGTACGCGCACCATTTGTGGGCCATGCCGCTTTCAGTCACAAAGGGGGCGCCCATGTCAACGCCGTCCAGAAAAACCCCGAAACGTTTGAACACATTCATCCTGAAGACGTCGGCAATGAGCGCCATGTTCTGCTCTCCGAAGTATCCGGCGGCAGCAGCATTCTTCTCAAGGCCCAGGAGGTCGGGGGCGGCACTGCCACCAAAGAAGAAACGGCAGCCATCCTCAAGGAGCTAAAAGCACTCGAGCACAAAGGCTATGCCTTCGAAGCGGCTGATGCCTCGTTCAGAATCCTTGTACAGAAAGTGCTCAACAAACACAAACCGTTCTTTGCGCTGGAAGGTTTCCGCGTGGTGGTGGAAAAACGTGGAGCCGATGAGCCCTGTATCTCCGAAGCCACCGTGAAGGTTCGTGTACAGGATACGGTTGCGCATACCGTCGCAGAAGGCGATGGCCCGGTAAACGCGTTGGATGGAGCCCTCCGCAAAGCCATCAGCCCCTTCTTCCCGGAAATCGAAAATGTCCAACTGGCAGATTTTCGTGTGCGCATTCTCGACCCACAAGAAGCAACGGCCGCTACGACACAGGTTCAGATTGAATCCAGCGATGGTAAGAAAACCTGGGGTACCGTAGGCGTCTCGGAAAATATTATCGAGGCATCCTGGCTCGCGCTCCTTGACAGCGTGGAATATAAACTCTTCATGCAGGAAGAAGAAGCACGCAAAAAAAAGTAGGCTGTACGTGAGTGGCAACGTGTGACAGGCTGCGCGAGACAAACATCAGAATGTGCTCATGCCCGTAACCTCTTGAAACCAATACAGGGCATGGTGCCACGCTGGCACGTCATCAAATGCATCAAACCCTGTGCTCACGATCCGGCCACCACGATTTGTCCAGACTTGCGTAAGATAAGCGAGCACATCTTGGAAAAAGGGGTCTGATGCAGGACCACGCACTTCGATACAGGTTTCCAGATTCAGGTTCCTCAAATTACGTCGGGTATAATTAGAAGACCCGATAATCGCTGTAGCTTCCCCATCTCTTCCTAATCGTGCTATCATTTTCGTGTGAAATTGCTCGCCGTGTGTACGCGCCCAGCGCACGGAAATGCCAGCCCGATGCAACTGAACACCCACCGGACGATTCGGTACACCATTCTTCTCACGACCAAAAGCATCCTTATTAGGATCTAGTAATACACGCACCTTCACCCCGCGCTCGTGAGCCCGCTGTAAACCGCGTACAATGGGACGCGAAGACAAATAAAACATGGCAAGCATCACCTGGTCGCCCGGCTCTGAATCGTCCAGCAGTTCCAAAGCGGCTCTTTCGACAGCGCGTTCTGTAAGAATGCGTCCACGCATGTCCCCCGCTTCCCGTGACGCATGATCTGCGACATGCTCTTCAGACCAAGCCGGAATGGACTCCCCCGAAAACGTCGCGACGGCACGTTCTGTCTCCAGCAGATCACCGACCCCTTTACCATTGAAAATCACAGCAACATTGTCATGCGCACTGCTGGCATCGTGCGGATTGGCAGAACTGATCATACCCCACAGCTCTCCACCCCGATCCAGTACCATGGTCTTGCGATGGTTCGCCTTAAAGTTCAGTAAGTCAAGATAGCTACGTAAAGGGACACGGCCAGGCCCGAGAGGATTCGGAAGATGCGGCCCCCAATCAACAGGGTAGTGCCGCCACAATAGTCGCCACCAAACAGCATGGGTTGGATTACTATCACGTAAAGCTGTCAACCGTGTTTGTATTACCGTAACGCCGGATGCGTGTAAACGCTCTAGCTGTGGAGAGACAACACCGCCATATAACGTATTAATGGGATCCGTGATAAACCACGTCGACAAATCCGGATTTTCTTCCATGCGCGCAACGATGGTATCCGTGAGCTCATGCGAAAGCGGCCTTTTGATTGCGCCCTCTTCACCCGCAAACGCATTGAACAGAAATTGATCCAATATAAGGAATGTTTCAGCCTCCCCTATCATATCGAACATGGCATCCATGATTTGATGGTCATACCGGCGCTGTTCTGATTCGTCCAGGTACGTGATATCCCGCAAAAAATGCACCTCGGGCAATGCATGCCAATCCCCGGAGACATCCACGCCAGCAGGTAAAGGCTTAAACACCGTCCATGCCCCCGTTACCATGACAAGAGCAAGCACAAAAAAAACAACGAATCGGAATGGATGCCGGATCGGCCAAATGGTGGGCATGTTTATACCAAGCAATTTCATGGATGCACTTTATGAAAGAAAAGCAACGGCATCAATCCACAACTTACGCCATATCTGCCTATGAAGCCGGCCGCGCGCGGACTGCCATTATACGAGGTCAAATAACAAGGCTTCACTGTCAGCAGTGGCAGCAATGTTATGCACACCCGCATCTTCAACAGAGGCACCATCGCCTGCAGATAAGGCAACACCATCAAGTATCATTGCACCCGTAATCAATTGCAGCCAAAGGCCGCGGCCTGACTCGAGAGCATGCTCAACCTCCTTTCCTGTTCGCAAGCGCAACCTGTATACATATGCATCTTGCTGTATGCAGGCTGATTGATCTCGACCATCCGGCGAAATCACAAGCACCTTTGCCCGATCTTGGTGCTCGGGCAGAGGGTGCCACTCTGAGTAACCGGGCTCCAGCTGTTGCGTGTGCGGTTGTATCCAAATCTGCAAAAAATGCACAGGGTCTGTCTCGCTCGCATTAAACTCACTGTGCGTAACGCCATGCCCGGCACTCATGAGCTGGATTTGTCCAGGTTGCAAAACGCGCCCGTTACCCATGCTGTCCTGATGTGCCAGACCGCCCGCAACGACATAACTGAAAATTTCCATATCCTTGTGCGGATGGGTAGGAAAGCCTCCTCCCGGAGCAACTTGATCCTGATTGATAACACGCAAAGAACGAAACCCCATATGCGCAGGATCATAATAATCCCCAAAAGAAAAACTATGCCGACTCTGTAGCCATCCGAAATCCGCTACACCGCGATCCTTGCTCTTCCGAACCACAACTTGTTTCTGCCCACCTGTCATCTTAACACCTCAACTCTTTCCTGCTCGCACACCTGTACGCATGCGATGATCCAGACCTATTGAAAACATCCTACTATGTATCGCTGCAATCAGCATGATCCTGACAAGGACTTCATTTACCAACCTGTAAAATACGGTTTATACCGAGACGCGTCTACAGGGGGCAGCCCTACTGCTCTGTCAAAATCAAGGATACGCACCCACAACATCTTGGTGCCCCCAGTGGCCTCACGAATAACGGGAATGCTTGCCAGCAGCTTAAATAAAAAGGTTTAGCTTGCCTTGCAACGATTGGCTTACCATATTGCAGATCTACGAGGATGCCCGATCGACAAGCCCCGCAATCTTGCAAAATCCGTTACCGTGGAGTAAGTAACCGTGTCTATGTATCAAGCGTTTATCGAACGAGACATCAAACTGCACAACCCCACCACGATTACGCTTGATATGGAGCCAGAACAAATCGCAGCCGGCACCGAAATTTTTCCGGGATGCCGGATCAGTGGAAAAAGCACCAGCATCGGTCCTCACTGCCGTATCGGCACAGAAGGTCCCGTAACGCTACAAGACTGCCAGCTTGGCGAAAATGTTACCTTTACCAGTGGCTTTGCCAAACAAGCAACCATGCTCGATGGCGTCACGATTGGTGCCAATGCCCACATTCGCCCGGGAACGCTGCTCGAGGAGCAGGTATGCCTGGCACATTGCGTTGGTCTGAAACAAACGCTACTCCTGCCATTCGTGACCCTCGGAAGCCTGATTAATTTCTGCGACTGCCTGATGGCTGGCGGGACCATCAGATCGCATCACAGTGAAGTGGGCTCTTTCTTCGTGCATTTCAATTTCACACCGCGTCAGGACAAGGCAACACCTTCGCTCTTTGGCGACGTTCCAAGCGGTGTTCTGCTTGATCAACCGCCCATCTTTCTCGGGGGACAGTGTGGCGTTGTAGGCCCCGTGCGTATTGCCTACGGAACCATCCTGCCAGCCGGATCCATCTGCCGTAAAGATGTTCTCGAACCTGGAACGATCCACACCGAGAAAGCGCCGGCAGTAACTTCTAAAACAACATTCGACGTAACGCGCTTCGGTAACATCGACCGCATCGTGCGCAACAACCTGATATACATAGGAAATCTGCATGCCCTATATGCATGGTATCAGAACGTACGGCAAGAATTCATGGTAATAGATCCCTTTCCCAAAGCCTGTTGGCAGGGGGCTTGCAAGCGCATTCAACAGATGACCGACGAACGCATCAAACAACTAGAAAAACTTGCCACAAAAGCAGCAACATCTCCATCGCCCCACCCAACGCATGCCCACCTGACGCGCCTACTCGCACACAAGGGGTCAGTCCTTGCATTGTCGCATGATATGTTCGAGGGAAAGAATGGTGCTTGGGGCAAAAATGCGACAATGCAAGGACTGACCCCTTTAGCGTTTATGCAGTATAACCGGGAACAGCAAAAAACGGATTACCTTTCCTGCATCCAATCCATGCCCCCGGATCGCAAACAGGAAGTACGCGCATGGTTACAATCTTTTATCGAGAACATAACATCCAATTGGGAACACTGTACCAATGCGTAATCTATTCGGCACCGATGGCATTCGTGGCGTTGCGAATGTGTACCCTATGACCGTGGAGATGGCTGTCGCTAGCCAGTAACTTCATTGTTTATCTTCGTTTTTGGTAGGGCGAACCAGCCATGTCCTACGAAGCCTTGGGCGAAGTAGGATACCCGGTGAGCCGTGACCGTAGAGGGGGCATGCTCGGCTCATGGAAAGACATGCGCCTGAACATGAAAAAAATGCGCTAGCTGCGGACAACGGCTCGGCGAGAACGCCTCGCCCTACCTGCCAAAAGTCTCATTCCCGCATCATCTGGGGGCATCCCCGGGGCCGGGGCTGACTTGATGCTTACTGCTTTTCAAATACCAGCCACGGAGAGGTCCACCCCGCTTCATGGTCGGGACTAAATCCGCCACGTTGGATGAAGAGATAATCCGTTCCCCTTACACGATCCTGTTGAACGGATAGTGCTTCCAAACGCTCTATATCCAACAATTTCGCGCCGGTCCAAATGAAAAGCGGATCACCCGTATACAAGTCATTCTCCAGGGTAATTTCCTCTACCGGAGGTCGCCAACCACGCGATGGCCGTTGCGGTGAACTTGGATCGAAGTCACGAATCTCTTTTACCTCATCAACCACTTTCCACGTTCCGATCGCAGAGGGATTATCCCTAAAAATACCATCCCAAACAAATAAGTTTTCTGCAGGGTCTATATTGGTATCAGGGTCTTGCCATTCCTGCCATTCGGCATCACGCATTTCAACAAGCTGCACGCCCTTGACCAATTCATCCCATAAGGGCGGAATCTGCATCCGACGCAGGAAGACCGTTAAATAGTTCCCATAGCGCCCCCCTCGCGGGTAATATTTCAAAAAGCTCTTCGCGGCCAGATGTGTACGATCGCCTTGGAAGTCCGACCACCGGTCACGTTGTATCGCCGTACCAATACGACGACCACCCGCCCGGCGATCAACAGCACTTTGGCTCCGGAAAATCCGTTCCCCGTTCACATAGATATGCGTACCATCTCCAAAGCCCACATGCGAGGACCCACCAACGAGAATGCGATAGACATATCCATCCTCAAAGGGAGGAATCTCAAAAAAGCCACGCTTGAGTAAAACTTCATTTTCCCAGAGCGTATTCGGTTCCTCACCGCAACCACAAAAGGCCATACCACGGTTTTCGTGCCGATTGCAACCGCCGGGCGAACGCAACTCCCCATTGAGAGAGGCAAATGGTGCCAGCCCCGGACTCCAACCCGCACGGGAAGCATCAAAGGTGGGCTGGTTCCAATTTTCCATGCCCTCGGGATACGTGATCTCGCGATAGCGCCCCAAACGGGCACGCTCTCGCCCGACTGGTGGCTGTTCGACGGGGTCAAACGTGAAATAGTCCCATTCCATCTCTGTGCGCTCGGGACCATAGTCGTGCCAGTCAAATGCATCCTCACCAATCCGATTATAGAGACCGACAAGCTCGTCCAGTATCGTTTCCGTAGATGAGGTTGGCTCATCATAAGCCGCCCACAAACGCCCCGCATGCTGAACCACAAATTCAGGAATCAACTCTTCACGCGTCAGCGGAATCAAACGCTCCTGCATCTCCGGATTCTCTTCCATGCGGCGACTCCCCAAAAAGATGTCTCGATGCGCCAGGGTTCTGTCCGGAAAGCGCTGCTGTGAAAGCGCGTAGAGCCGATCAAGACCACCATCCTGCTCTGCAATCGCACGTGCAAGAGCATTAATAAATTCAGGCTCCGACCCTGGATGCGTCGGATCTTGATGCATATCCGTATCTAACGGCCAAACCTGATAAATGGTGCTCAATGTTGCTAGCAAATGTTTCTGTACTTCAGAGGAAGCATTTTCAAAACCGCGGGTAAATACTTGGGGACGCCAGCGGCCATAGCGTCGGTTTGCGGCCACAACACGTCCGACACTGCGCATGATTGTATTCGGTTCGTGCCCTTGCGCAGCTACTGACATTGCCAGTTCGATGGCGGAACTACTCATCCACCAATCTTCATGTTCCACCCAATATAGCAACCGGTCCGTGTGGGGCTTTACTTTCGTATAATCCACGCGGCGCAACGCCTGCAAAGCGCGATCAACCACCCACCAGGATTCGTCCGGGTTATTAATCATGTCCAACAAAATATCAACCGCTTCATCGGTCATCAGATGATCGTGCCCCCCCACAGCAGACACGCCAACATCTCGCACGCGCGCGTCCTCAGACTGCAGCGCCTCCATGACCAAACCTGGCATCTGGTTCATGCGCCGACGCGCCAAACGGCGAATTTCCGGATCCGGATGATGCATATACGTGCGTATCACGCCCTCATCACCATTTCCGATACGCCGCATGATAACCCGTCCGGACGTGCCATCCAACCTCTCGCCACGTACATCCGGCGGATTGCCGCGTGCCGGCGCGGCAGGCTCCAACGAATAAAAATCGTTATCTGCAGCCGTCCCCCAGACTTGCGATGGCAGCGCAACCTCTTGACTGTGACGGGTCGGTGGCGCACCTGTAATGCGTAATGTGCGGCGAGGAATCGTGTAGCTCAACCCGATACCGACGCCCCAATCTGTATTGTCATAACGTTCGCCGCCCACGATACCAAAGGACCCATCAAACCGACGCGAAAGCTCGTAGAACCACCTGCGGTTATCCATAAAAGAACGATAGCGTGGTGTATCCTTCTCATACATCAATCCCATCGACGCACTACGCCAGATTTCCCCCACACCACCGCCGGTATGGCCGTGCAGCATCCAGTGCGTGGAGTAAAAGCCACTCATGGCTGCTATATCGCGCGCATCTGCATAAATGGAATCTTCTCCATCCGGAGAAACGGCCGCAGCCGCAGCCATCGTAAAAGCCATCGCGCCATTCTTGCCATTGTCGGTATAGCCCGACTCCGGACGTTGATCACCATACGCGACATTGCCGCGACCGGCATAACGGATAAATTGCCGCAACCCCCCAAGCAGCACTGTCTCATCTACCGTAACACCGCACTCCTGTGCCAAGAGCAAAAACGTTGCCACATGCACACCTGCAGCACTCATCCGTCCGCCCCCCATATAGGTCCAAACACCCTGTCCGCGCGTAGACCAACCACCAGGCATATAATTGTGCTCTGCAGCACGCACCATGCCCTCGATCAAAGGAATGGCTGTTGAATCGCCCGTACGCAAATAATATTCGGCCACCGGTATGGCCCCATAGCCCAGATGCCAGTTCACACCGGCACCAATCATTTCCTCTCCCTCAAACCGATTCGCAAGCTGCTGGATCCATTCACGCACAACATCGAGATCACGTTGTTCCCCCGTCGAAAGTAAAAACAGCATGCGCATACCACCACCCGTGGTAATACCGGGTGACTGTGCTGCCGTCCAGTCTGCCAAGCCACGCACAATTTGATCCGACTTCTGACACTCCAGAGGCCACGTGTCGCTGTACGCGCCTAACCGAGGGATACGCACGGTTACATTGCGCGCGATTGAGTCCGCATCGTCCCGAACGAGCAGATTGATCTCGCCGTCTCGTGCCTCGGCCTCTGTGATCATGTTGCCGAGTTGAATCCGCGGATCAATATCTCGTAACGTCTCACCGTTTATGCTCTCTATAATCTGTCCGCGCTTGAGCTCGCCTGTCTCTGCGGCTGGTGATCCCGACTCGACATTGCCTATCTTCATCACAAAAGCTGGCTGGTGCAGTTCGATACTGATACCTACCGGACCAAACCGCTCCACCTCTGTCATCGTTGCGGATTCGCTCGGGCGACGCGAAAAAATCCAGTCTTCCGCATAAAACGAACCCTGCACATGCGTTGCTACGGAAAAGAGGACAAACATACCGGGAATCAGGATCTTTACAAATTTCTCTATCATAACGGCCTTCATATGTTTTTATCAGATTCGTCCTATTAGCATACAGACTGGCAACAACGAGAACAACCCTTGTTCTTGCTCCAGGATAAAGCACCGCGGTACGGGAGGCTTGCCATTTCCCTCGCTATGCAGCCATAAGTTGGTCGAGAACCCTTATTGCGCCTGCTCTTCCAAAAAGGAGGCAGCTGTTTCACGCACCACGTCAACATCCGTCCCTTCTGCGACCTGCGCAAGAAAATGCCTGGCGCGGCCTTGTCTTGCGCTAGTACCCAACGCACGGACCGCAGCCAAACGCACTTCGGTTTCATAGTCTGGTGAGCCGGCTACTTCTGATAGGATTCGATGGCTGCGCGGACTACGCGCCTGTTCAAGGGCACGGATCGCTAGCTCAGCCTCTGGTTGATTGCTGTTACCAGCCTGCGCTAAAAATTCTATACCCTCGGCACGACCGCCACGGGCCAAACCAATCGCGGCCATACCCGCCACCTCGGGATTTTCATGCGCCATCATGATGTCTTGCAAAAGCGGGATGCTCGCAGCACGCCGTCCACGAAAGACCGTATTGATGGAAGCGCGCCTCACGGCGGGATCCGGATGCTCTTCTCCCAACAGGTAGAGCCGAAAGAGCCCATCTTCGTCACGCACATGTTGCATCATCGTCAAGATTCGACGACGAGCATCCCCCTCCGCATCCTCTGCTAACCCCGCCAGTAAATCCACCATTTCACCATTCAAATTACGCCCCATCATGGCAGCAAGGTGATGCCAACCGCGGCGCTGCTCCCCCTCGCGCGTGAGCAATCGCGAAATTCCTTTCAAACGAGCCTCGGTTGTCTCGATACGCGACAATGCCATAACAGCCATCCGCTCGACCCGCCATGTACCGCTATGCAACATGGCATCCAACAAGGGCAAGGAAGCATTGCCATCGGCAATTAAAGCCTGCAACACGGCTTGCAGTTCTTCTTGGTCATTCTCTTCCATCAACGCACGAATATCTTCAACCGTCAATCTCGAGAGATCCGGAAGTTGCATTGCATCTGATTCCTCCACCCGCTCTTCTGCTTGCCATGTCTGCGAAATCGGTGGGCTTTCTGCGCCAGCTTCCGCCACTTCGCTCGTGGAGAAGCTTTCGTCAAAATGTACGACTGGCGCAGATACCGCAGTTGCTGCAAGCACAGGTGTATCAAACAAGATTTCTGGTGGAGGCGGAGGAATCGTGCGCGAAGCCCGATCACGGACATACCAAACTACAGCCAACCCCATGCTCAGCGTTAACACGCCTCCCAGAAAAATAATTTCACGCTTTATCATCATCACACCAACCGTTTTTATGGCCTATTCTCTGATGTGGGCCAACATTATATCACGTACAGCATGAGCTGCATAGCGATCCCGATCCAGTAAATCGGGCCGATTCGATATCAAAACCGGATCCCGCTTCCTATCGCCAGCCGGACGCCCATGCGAACCCTTAACCAAACCGCCATCTAATGGAATCACATCCAGTAGATAACGGAACCCGAGCTTTTTCTGCAACAGCTTCCAGGCAATCTTGGCCTTGGGAAACGGTAGCGCCGGATCCAGAAATAGTTCGGCTGGATCATACCCGGGCTTACGATGAATATCCACACATTTGCCAAAGTCAGGGGCACGGGCATCATCCAGCCAGTAATAATAGGTGAAAAAAGCATCTTTATCTGCAACGACCACAAAGTCGCCTGCGCGGTCATGATTCAAGTGATTTTCTCGTTTCCCTTCTTCATCCAACACCAGATCCACCCCCTCAAGACCAGCAAGCAGTTTTTCTACCGATGCCCGATCCTGCGGGTTTGCGACGTAAACATGTGCTACCTGATGATCTGCCACCGCAAAGGCCCGCGAGGCACCGGCATCCAGTAGCTCACGCCCCATCTCCTCGCGCACAGCAAGCAACCCCGCCTCCCGCAAAGCACGGTTGATGTGCACCTGACGCGATACCGGCATAATGCCATATTCCGATAAAAGCAGAATACGCGCATCACGTTTTTCATAAAAGGCAATCAAATCGCCACAAACACGATCTATGGCCTGCAATTCTTCAGCAATGGCAGAAACATCGGGACCCTTGCGCTGCAGGCAATAATCCAGATGCGGTAGATAAACGAGGCTCAGCGTGGGGGCATAATGCATTTCAATATAGCGTGCCGATGCCGCGATCCATTCGGTAGATGCAATCGAACTGGCCGGACCCCAGAATGTAAAGAGAGGGAATTGACCCAGTTCCTGCTGCAAAGCATCGCGCAACCCATCTGGCTGCGCGTAAATGTCCGGGATTTTCCGGCCATCTGCCGGATACATCGGACGCGGTGTTACACTCCAGTCCGCTGTGGAATACATATTATACCACCAGAACAGTTTGGCACATGTGAAAGCTGGATCCTGCCTGCGAACCGTCTCCCAGACCTTCTCTCCTGCAACCAATCGGTTTGATTGGCGCCAGAATTTGATCTCGGCCTCATCCTTGAAATACCAGCCATTGCCCACAATGCCATGTTCTTCAGGCCAAAGTCCTGTCAGGTACGTGGACTGCGCAGAGCAGGTCACTGCAGGTAGGATGGGCTCCACACTGGCACATTTGCCAGCCTCCACAAAGGCACGCAAATGGGGCGTATGCTCGCCGATCAACTCTGGCGTCAATCCCACCACATCTATTACAACCGTCTTGTGCATTGCCAAACCTTATAGCTTGTGCTTTTACCGCCTACTGCATTCACCAACGCAGCATATTTCTCAGCTTCCCGCAACATATCCTTGCAAGCATCGCGTTACCATAAACATACCGATTCCTGCTATTGTCAGCAAGCCGAACCCATCCGTCGCCAGCACCAACGCATCCAGTAAGGCAATACCTGCGATCAAACGTACAATACCGCCACCGATTGACCTGTGCTCCCGCCGATACACAAACCAAAGGCTCCAGCCGCACCATAGAAGAAATGCTGCCGGTACAAGCAGAAAAAGCCCATCCGTCTGAAAGCCAAAATAGGCCGCCGGCAGCAGCAGCAGTATGATCGGCCAGTAGCGGGAAAAATCATGCCCCGTTTCCGAACGTGCAATGTACGTAAGGCCAGCTACATACAAAAGCATCAGAATGGCTGCTATGAGAAGGTGCAAAACATCTGTGCCTCCCAATGCGACAAAGACCGTGACATACACCAAGCTTCGGGTCAAAGCCATGATCCAATGACTGAACGGATTATTCTTGTGCCAGCAGTCATAAAGGATAATCACCGCGACCAAAGCCACTCCAGGAAACAAGGCCCATACTCGCACATATGCCACCAACAAGAGGCCCACAACAAAATACCCGATCACAAAAGAGAAAGCGGTCTTGCGGGAGAGAACACCTTGGGGCAAAGGGCGTTCAGGGCGCTCCTTGCAGTCTACGGCATAATCGACAATATCATTCAAATACATCCCCGCTGTATAAAACAAGGCCATCGCCAGCGATAGAACGAGCAGCGCAAGGGGAGAAAAAGCTTCGCCCGACAACGCATCTGCCAGCGCAGCGCCCGCCGCCACATTGGTGAGGACAGTCGGTACATTCGAAATACGTGCCAATCGGAAATGCCCCCCCAATACGGACACGAGGGAACCGGTTCTGGCGGGCCCACTCACGGCGCCTCACCTTCTCTCACTGATTGCGGTAGGTTTGACAATGTCCACGTGAATTCACGCACAATCGACTCCGTCAGATCTGCCTTCCATTCCGCCGGCAAAACTTCCCATGTGTAGGTCTCGATTTCCCAGTACGACGAAAATGCTTTTTCTTCCAGTAGGGCAAATGTATCGAGAATCGTCTGCTGGGTCGTCGAAAATGCGCCGCAGGAATCCGTACATACGGGCACATGAAAATGCACGCGCCACTCCTGCGCATGCTCCCCGAGGTGCTCCAGGGCCTCCGGCAAATCGCGATACCGTGTAAGCGAACCATCCGCATTTTGCTGGATGACCTGATGTAAATACGTCGACTCGACATAAGGCGCCAAAACCTTTGGTATCGCATCCCGCGCAAGGCCTTCGGCTTTTTCCCCATGGGCCAATGGCACTTGTAAAGCCGAACTCACCTGCACCTTGCCGATCCGGATACCCATAGCCTCCATCTTGCCAACAAATGCGCGCGGTGTCTCATACTCCAATGCCAGATGACAAGTATCCAGACATACGCCAATATGCCGCAATAAGAACCGGCGGGCCTGATTCTCTGATACACCCGCGGCATCACGCAATGCCGCCGCACCAGATAACAACAAATACTCCCGGAAAAACGCGCAAACCTCATCTGCCGTTTCCAGTAAGCCATCCGGTTCAGGTTCCAGATCAAGATGAATCAGCTTACCCGTCTCCCGCTCGATTTCCATCAATGTCCGGGTCACGCGCACAAGCTGTTTCACACTCGCCCGGAACACCGACTCCCGACTCTCGACTCCCGACTCCGCAGCAACCCCGGTGGAGCCACAGCTTCGCAGATCGCCGCTACAACTTCCCGTCTGCCCCCAAGGCTTATAAGAAAGCGGACTTGTCGAAATGCTGCCTGCTGGCATGTCTTCGGGTAAAAGCGCTGCCAAAATACGCGCCAAACGTATCGTGTAATCAGCGCGCTCCGGCGTCTGCCAGTCTGGAGCATGTACGAGATCTTTTACTTCCGTTCGATGAAAAGAACCATACGGAAACCCGTTTAATGTAAAGACATACAAACCATCGCGGGAAAGCTGCTCTTGAAAAGCCTGTAACCGATTGCCGACGAGCAATTCCTCTGCAGCAAGATTTGAAAGACGCAAACCAATCCCAAATGGAGCATTGGGAGAAAGATGTTGCCTCAATCGCGGACCATACTCCGCCAGACTCGACTGGACCTGGTCCCAATCATGACCCGGATGAATATTCGTGCAATATGTAAGATGAAACTGTTGCCCTATCCGCATCATTCACCTAGTCAAACATTCAGAGATTTGATTCGTACCCGACATGGAACATGTCGGTCCTTGAGCGTACTATGTTCTCATCATACTCTATCTACGGCCACGGCTCACCGAGGACGGCTCGCCCTACCTGCTCGCTGTTTACGCAAACCGCAACACGGCTCCCGGCTCCGTATGCTTTAACTTGAACTTCGGACACTGCGACAAAAATTCCGCTGGGTTTTCATAGACAACTTTACGGATTGTTTCCTCTGAATGTCCCCGACGTCGCATTTCCGCAATAAACTCCGGTACAGCAATCGGATGACTCGGCCCCCAATCACAAGCGGAAGCTACACAAATGCGTTCTGTTCCATATCGCTCGATCATATCCACAGCACGCCCATGCGTGACCTTGGTTGTCGGATACAGCGTCAATCCTGTCCAGAACCCATTACCCAAAATCATCTCAATGGTATGTTCCTCGGAATGATCCAGCATCACCCGTCCAGGCGTCAACCGCTTATCCGAGATAAGCGTATCCACCATCACCTTCGTGCCTTTGTATTTGTCCTCTAAATGCGGCGTGTGAATATGAATCAACTCATTCGTCTGCATGGCAAGTTCTACATGATCGATAAACGTTGCCAGTTCATTGCGCGTCACACGGTTCAAGCCGATTTCCCCGATACCTAGAATATTGGGCATATCCATAAATTCCGGAATAATTTTCAGAACGGCTTTCGCCATTTCTCGATTCTCGGCTTCCTTAGGGTTCAGGCAAAGCCAGGCATAATGCTGAATACCGTACTGTGCCGCACGCTTGGGCTCGTAATCCGTTAAACGGTGAAAGTAATCCCGAAAATAGTCCGGCGTGCAACTGTCGTAACCAGCCCAAAACGATGGCTCTGTAATCGCGACACAGCCGGTCAGTGCCATCATATGATAGTCATCCGTTGTACGAGATGACATGTGACAATGTAGATCTATGTATTGCATAATTGGTTCCCACTCATCCAAGGTTTGGGGTTTTTCTCCCAAACCGATTACATTTTCACCGCACCAAAGGCCGTCTGTACATCACGTTCCACCATCGGCTCGATCGACAAATCGCTCAATCCCATCTGCATCCGCTTTACCTTGTCCGACTCATGGTTGGCAACATCTTTCAGAACGCGACGGAAGGCAACCAAGCGAAAATCATCTTCGCCATCCAAAGCTTTTGCCCGATCCAAACGATCCAGAAAAGCCGCTATTTCGAGCAAATTATTCCGGGCCTTCATGAAATCAGCATCCAGCACTTCCTTTTGTGTCAACGGACAACTTTTCTCATACTGATCCATATTTCCTCCTTGCACAGATAAAAGACTGCGGGCACCTAATTTGTGTCCGGCATCTTTCGTTCCCATGTAATGAAGCCACCAGCCTCTCTCCGTGCCCCGACTCACAGAGGTCGGGATCTATTCGATGTTTTAAACTCTTATCTATCCTAGCAGCTATGCAAAGCTTTTCAAAGCTTTCCGTCCTCAAACCTACGACTTCAGTCTCTTTTCTGCCCAACCCTGCAAAACCTCTAAACTCTGCACAACTAGCGCTTCATCCATAAAATGCGTTTCCACACCGCGTCCAATATCTTCCAGCAGCATGATGGTGAGCTCTCCTCCCAAATGTTCGCGAAACTCCTCCAAACCTTGCAGCAGCACAAGTTGCTGCCCGGCATGATGCTGCAACATCTCCGGCGCAAATACACGCAAGCCCATTGCCACAAAAACCCGCAAAATCCGCTCCCATGCCGCTTCCTCCAGCATTCCATTCAGCATGGAATACGTTGCATCCAGCGCCAAACCCAGCGCCACCGCCTCACCATGCCGTATGCGAAAATACGAAATCTGCTCCAGTTTATGTGCCGCCCAATGGCCAAAATCCAGCGGGCGCGACGTCCCCGCCTCAAATGGGTCCCCCGATGTCGCAATATGCTGCAAATGCAGCTCTGCACAACGGATAATCAACTGCTTCATGGCATCCATATCCCGCGCCGCCAGATGTTCGGCATGCTCCTCCAGAAACACAAAGAAATCGGCATCTTTCAGCAGCGCGACCTTGATGGCCTCCGAAATGCCACCACGCCAGTCGCGGTCATCCAAGGTCGGCAAAAACGAAAAATCATTGATCACGGCATAGGGCGGCGCAAACGTTCCTAGAAAATTCTTTTTCCCAAAGGCATTGATCCCGTTCTTAACCCCCACCCCCGAGTCGTTCTGGGCAAGCACCGTCGTAGGAAAGCGTATCAGCCGAATACCGCGGTGACAAATCGCCGCAGCATAGCCCACCATATCCAGAACAGCCCCGCCGCCAACAGCAAAGATATAAGAGTGCCGATCCAATGCATAGCGATTCACGAGCGCTTCAACCTGTTCGACATACTGCGGATCATTCTTTACCTCTTCGCCGCCCGGAACAATAACCGGGGCCGCCACCAATACGACACGATCTCCGTGATGAGCAAAATAAGCCGCCAGTTTTTGTTCAAAATCCGTATGCAATGCCGCTACCGCCTGATCCACAACCACCAGCACTCTGGACCGCTGCTCTGCCCCGCGGCCTTTCGTGAGAACCTCCCAGACGTCCGGGCAATCCACATGAAAAACGTTCTCGGAAAAAATACAGGGATACAAAAAATCCACCTGCACTTGTTGTTGTATCACATGTCGCATAAATCAAACTATCCCACAGAAAACCAGAAGGGGGACACAACACAGCGTCCCTAGCGCGAACCACCGCAGCAAGAATAGGGAACCGTGCAGCAGGCCACCTCAAAAGTCAAGCCACCGCCATTAATAGAGATACGCTTCCCTACCCTGCAACGTTAGATAACGAAAACCGCTCCATAGACACTTTACCCATATCCTGAACCCGCCGCAAAACCAAGCACGATGAACCCAAAACAAAACCACCATCAATCTGCTTGCAGAAAAAAACCTGCAATGCTATCTATTTGAGCAATTCCCAATGGGGGTATAGCTCAGTTGGTAGAGCGTCGCGTTCGCAATGCGAAGGCCAGGGGTTCGACTCCCCTTACCTCCACCAATTTCGCCGCAGGCGAAATTGCCACGCCGTAGCCCCGCAGGGCGAAGGCGGGCCAGATCAACCCATACCGCTGCACATAGCCCCATGCACTACGTATACATCATCAGAGGTATTCCACAGCCAAAACAAACCTACATCGGCTACTCTTCGGATCTCAAAGAATTTTCATGGTAATTCCGGCATAGGGCATTTGAGGGCGGCGGCAATGTTGCGGAACAACCGAATATCATCATCCGTAGCAACATTGTTGGACGCAATGCAGGCATGGCAGGCATCCATCACCGTATTTCGCTGACTAGCAGGCAAAGGCGCAAAATTTTCCAAAGCCGCTGTGAATAAAGCTTGTGTGCATTCGGCAGCGGCCAGCATATCGGGCACGGTCTCATGCGGTTCCTGCACCTCTCGCATGCCAGCCTTGTAAGCATCCTCTTCCTCTACAATATCGTAGGTTCCCCAGTAGGCAAGACAGGACAACAGCGCCCGACAAGTCTTTCGGAATTCCGATGCCGGCATTTTCCTATGCGTTGCGCCCTTAGGATTCTGAACCGAATGGCCGACTTCCTGCCGCACCGCTTGCCGGATGGCGGCTTCTAGAAAACTCACTTTACCGTCGACTGCAATTAATGCTTCAACGTTTTGCATCAATTGCGCCTGATCCGCTGGGGCTAAGGACCGCAGACTGCGGGCTGCCAATTTAATGGCTGCCAGAAACGCATCCCGTTTCCTGTCCGCAAGATCGGCAGAAAGCATATCCAATGTATCGAGTGTGTCTGAAGAAACCGTTGCTACGAGCTTATTCCTTTGTTGCTGCCGGACGCCAGCATCCTGCGATAGCAGAAAGGCATATACAATCACAGGCGCAAGCTGCGGTTCGCGCGCATACATCTCTACTTGATGCTGCAAGCCACGCAGCAAATGGCATGCAGCGTCGAGATGATTTCGGTCCGGCATTTCAGCCACATCAAGAAAGGCCATCGTATGCTCGACAGTCTTTAGCTGGACTCCTTCGGGCATGGATGTAACGGGATCCCCGGCATGCAGGTTCGGCTTTGAAGCCACACGTGCAAACGTGCCGTCAAACCCCGGATCAATCCGACGAATACGCTTTTCGAGCGGTGGATGCACCAGCAACCAAGCCCAACTCAGCATTCCACTTGCCAAGGGATTCGCAAAGAAGAAGTGGCTGGCATATTCATGCTCCGGACTCAAAACACGAGAGCCGGCAATATATCCGCCAATCTTCTTGAAAGCGCCCGCCAAAGCCATCCCATTCCGCGTGAATTGCACAGCGGCTGCATCTGCCAAATATTCACGTTGAACGGAGACATGCCGTTTCAGCCATGCGGCTATAATCGCGCTGATTTGTGTCACAACGATAAGAGGTACGCTCACTACTGCCGTCACAACCACTATGCCCAGCGCAATCGGATGCGGCACGGCACTGTGTCCACGAACAATGCCCATTAGGGATATGCGCACGACATGCCATGGCATCATAAGACCATGCAGCAAACCGGCCATCAGGGTCTTTAGCTGCGTGTCCCCATACAGGATATGACAAAACTCATGCGCTACAACCGCTTGTAGCTCTTCCCGCGTAAGCATATCCAAGGCGCCCTGCGTCACCGCAATCGCCGTCGCATCATGCGAGAAGCCAGACGAAAACGCATTGATACCTGGCTCGCGAAGAAGCACATATACCATAGGGATAGGCAAGCCGCTGGCAATTGCCATTTCTTCCACAATGTTCAACAAACGCTTGTGAACGCTATCCTGCGTTCGCGGATCGACAAGCGTACCTCCCATCAACAGGGCCACGCTTTCCGCGCCCGATCCCATAAACCGTATACGGCGCAGCGTCGCTCCGACCATCACAACAAGCCCAAGCATGATAACGATCGCAAAAATCCAAACATTCCAAAGTCCGGGATTCGAGAGCGGGACGAACGTTCCATCCATGTCGTAATAGGATCCAATCACATTATAGAAATAGCGGCATATCGCAGCAGCCCATAAAGCCAGCAAATAGACGAGGCCAATGGAAAGACCAACGGCGATGGTATACAGTATAACCAGTACAACCGACTTGCGCTTGGCACGCTCTTGCTGATCAAAAAAGTACATGCCCTCCCCAACCTCCACAAGAATTACTGTCGTGCTAAACACGTAAATATAATATTGTGTAACAATCGCATATGTCAAACGTCATACGCAAGATGGCAGGTGTATATGAAAGTTCTGGTCGTGCGGCCCAAGGCTGCAAATACGCTCGGATACCTGAATGTGGTTGATACAGAACCACTGGAACTGGAGTATCTATATACGGTTCTACGCGACTACGGTGCCGATGCCTGTATTTATGATGCCTTGCTTGACCGCAAATCCCTTAGCCGCGTATTGCTGGACGAACAGCCGGACGTAATCTGCATAACGGGATACATCACACAGCGCAACCTCATCCGAAAATATGCGGCCATTGCCAAACGTAGAATTGCTTGCATCAAGGTCATTGTCGGTGGCGTCTTTGCCGAATTGACGTACGCGCAGTTGTACGATGAAAACATCGACTACATCATCCATACCTCTTCTCTCAAAACATTCATTGAACTCATCCGCTGTATTGACCAAGACCAGGAAGCAGCCATTCCCGCAATCAAGGGTATCTGCTATCGCCAAGCAGACGGAATATGGCACAAAAACGATAATGTAATCGCGGACATCAATGATCTTCCGATACCGGACCGCTCGTATTTCTACCGCACGATGGATCGCTATAAATACCTCGACTACAAACCCTGTGCCAGCGTCAAAACGACATATAGCTGTCCGTATGCCTGCAGTTTCTGCTACTGTCGCAAGCTGAACAGTGGCCGGTACAGTGCCAGGGATATGCAGCTTGTCATCGAAGAAATCAAATCCATTCAGTGCGATAACATCTACGTGGTGGACGACGATTTCCTATTCGACACATCCAGACTCGAAACCTTTATCACCCTCATCGAAGAAAACGGAATACGCAAAAACTTCCTCGTCTATGGTCGCGCCGATTTTATCGCCAACAACAAACCCATCATGCTACGTCTCAAGCAGGCAGGTGTTCGCGTTGTGATGGTCGGGCTGGAATCGATGGTCGATGCTGAGCTGGAGAACTATAACAAAAAGTCGAGCCGGGCGATCAATGAAGCCTGCATCCGTGTGCTGCGCGAATGCGACATCACATGCATGGGATTCCTGATGGTGGATCAGAACGCCCAAAAATCCGATTTCGCAGCTATGGCCAAATGGATGGAGACCGTCGACTTGACGTACGTCTCGGTAGCCATCCACACCCCGTTGCCTGGCTCGGATATCTATGAGAATTACCGCGACCAGTTTATCGACACCAAAATCCAGCACTTCGATTTCCTGCATTGCATGCTGCAACCCAAACACATGTCATTGCGGGCCTACTATCGCGAGTGCCACAAGCTCTACCGCAAAATCTTCCGCATCGCCAAACGCAAGGGAGCCTATGCGTTTCTGGATCTGCAGTACTATCGCGGCATATTCGACCACTTCTTCCGCACCCTCATGAAAGAATAACCGCAGAAGATATTAGTATCCACACCATTGCGCCGCAAGGCAACCGAAAGGTAGGGCGAGCCGCTGCACATAGAAGACCAAAGGATAAAACATGGACGAAGCAGCCACAAACCACCCAAAACGGCTTGGCGAGGACGCGTCGCCCTACCCAGCCAACGGTAGGGCGGCGTGCGTGTTGGGGCGTGGAGAGGTATTACGGTTGCGGTGAATTGATGTATTTTGGTTTTAAGAAGTGGTAAAGATGATGACCGATTGGTCTTGTGATTGGGCGTTAGAATAGCCATACTGTTGTCATGAATGGAATGCAGATTGTTCAAGATGTGCTGTTGGAGTCGCAGCGGCAAGAGCGTTTTACGGGGGTTACACGGCGTCTTGCCTGGCGCTTGGTTGATGGTAAAGCTTTTGTCTGCATCGGCGCGCGGCGGAGCGGTAAGTCGACGCTTCTGAATCAGATGATCTCGGGGTTGCTCGATAAGGGCGTTACTGTCGAGGATATTCTATATGTCAATTTGTTTGATGATCGTCTGGAAGAGGTTCGCAAGGGGAATCTGAATCTTCTTACAGAGGCGTACTTTGGACTTTACCCAGAGCGCAAAGGCCGCAAAGGCCTGCATTGCTTTCTCGATGAAATCCAGATGGCCCGGGGATGGGAGTCGTTTGCTGACCGTTTGATGCGGGCCGAGAAGATGAGCGTTTACCTGACTGGTTCGTCTGCCGACATGCTGGCACGCGAGGTCGGCACAGCCATGCGGGGCCGTTCGCTTGTCTGGGAGTTATTCCCCTTTTCATTCGCGGAGTACCTGGACGCCAATAACATTCCTGTCAATCTCCGTGGCCAGCAAGCGCGTTTGCATGTCCGTAAAGCGTTCAAAAGCTACTGGCAGTCCGGTGGCTTTCCTGAAGTAATGCATGTTGACGCGCAGCTTCGGGTCATGATCCATCAGGACTACTTCAAAACCATGGTGTTTCGTGACGTGGTGGATCGTCACGATGCGTTGCATCCGCGGGCTGTCCGGGACATGGCGTATCGGCTGCTTAACTCGGCCGCGTCTTTGTACAGTATCAATGCACTCACCGGTTACCTGAAATCGCTCGATCATCGTGTTAGTAAAACATTTGTCGGGGATGTGCTTGCCTGGCTGGAAGACGCCTATGCATTGTTTACGCTACGAATCTTTGATGCCTCGCTGAGTCGCCAGCATGCCAATGCCAAGAAAATTTATGCCGTGGATCATGCCCTTGTGCGCTCGACCTCTACGGGCATTCTGGTCAACGATGGACACCTGCTTGAGAATCTCGTGTTTGTCGATGGGCGGCGGCGTGGTCGCGAACTATATTACTACCGGACGCGATCCGGAAGAGAAGTGGATTTCGTTTGGCGCGATAAGGGAGGAAAACTGACTTTGGTGCAGGTGACGTACCAAGCACCGGACGGGAGTGACACCCTTGCGCGTGAGCTGGCAGCAATGCAAGAAGCCCTTCGCGAACAGCCCGGTAGCCGGGCCTTGCTCGTGACGATGGACGATGGTCCCCGGCAACTCGACACATCGGATGGCGTGATTGAGATTATGCCCGTCTGGCAATATCTACTGGAAGGCTCCGGCTGAGCCGACGGTAGGGCGAGCCGTCCCCGGCGAGCCGCATTTCGGGATAGCGTCAAAAGATGTTGGGCGGGATGCGCTGGCGGATGTGGTGGCGGTAATAAAGGTTGGCAGCCAGATACAACGCAAGCTGCGAAGGCTTTCGCCAGACATGCCGGTTCAAGAGCGTCCGGTGTAGGATACTGCGCAGCGAATAAATCCGGTCATACAATTCCCAGTACGCCGTCGTAACCTCCCCCGCATCCATGCGCCGCGCATGATGCACCGCCCGCGTGCCATCATAGGCGTGGATATTCTCATCACAAAGTCTCCCCGCATCCTTCATTTGCCGGAAAAAGTCGGTCCCGGGAATCGGGGTAAGAATATAGAACCGAGGTAGCACGATCTGGCAGGCTTCAATAAAATCTGCGGTCGCGCAGATAGAATCAGGCGTATCGCCATCGGCGCCGATCACCATCTCCGTCGAAACCGCGATGCCGGCTTTGCGTATGGCCGCAATCAGTGCAGGATACTCCCCGGGGTCTGCCCAATCCTTGTCGAGCGTTTGCAGGCTCTCGGCAGAGATGCTCTCGAGTCCGAAGCTCAGCGTCGTGCAACCGCTTGCCGCCAGACAGGCAAGCAACACCGGGTCGCGCGCAATCGTGATCGCACATTGCGACATCCACTGCATACCCAATGGCTCGATCTCGCGACAGAGGGCACGTAGATAAGCGGGCGAGGCATGAATATTGTCATCCAGCAATAGAAACCGGCGATACCCCAGCTCGCGGACGCGCCGCACATCACGCATGACATCTTCGACCGGGCGCTGCAAATAGGTTCCGCGATACAGGCAATGCACCGAACAAAAGGAACAAGAGTGCGGACACCCCCTCCCCGCCTGTACGGGCAGCCAAGCCCCGATGCGTTTCGCCGTTAACAACTCATAGCGCGGCACAGGCGGGCGAAGTTTTTTTAGTTTCGACTCGTATAACGGCTGCAACGAGCCCTGCTCTACATCAGCCAATACCGTATGCCAGAGATCCTCAGCATCTCCGATCAACACGGCATCGCAATGCTTGCGCGCCTCATCCGGCATCAGGCTGGCCATGTAGCCCCCCAAGACCACGGTCTTGCCCCGCGCACGAAATGCATCGGAGATATCAAATGAACGTATAATCCCGTGCCCCATCGTGCTGATCCCCACAAGATCCGCATCCGTATCGAACGGAACATCTTCAATCGTTTCCAGACATATCTCCACGCTCCAGAAGTCCGGCGTCAAAGCTGCCAGCAACGGCAAGGCTAACCCCACAAAATGAAGCCGCCCCTTTTTTACCGGACGGCCATTCGGTCCATAGGGCGATGGCTGAATAAGCAATAGTTTTCTGTTCATTGCCGCCTCCACATCGCACACACGGCTTTACGGATATATTGCAACGATATACGCATAACCGCGACACTCATCCTGACGTTCTGCCAATAGCCGTAGCGTGCCAGATGCTTGCGCGTCTGGGAGGGCCGCAAAAGCACCCTGTAATACAACCACAAGATGTTCATATAGAAGCGCGCAACCGAGATATGCTCGAGTTTCACGACAACGTGAGCAAGATCCCACTTGGCGTAATCATCACGGGGAATCAGCATTGCATCTGTAGCTTCACATACCCCCGTGCCCGGCAAGGGCGTCAGGGGTTGCAAATTGATATATGCCAGATCCAGCCGCCTGAGCCAGCAACCGAGTTCACGAAAATCACGGTTTGTCCATGTTGCAGGAATCATAATCGTGGCATAGCAGTCAACGCCGTAACGAGCCAACACTCGCACAGCCTCCTCATTATCCTGCACCGTACTGCGCTTGCCGTATGCGTCAAGCTCATCCTGCTTGCAGGACTCCAGACCGACAATAACGGCCCGCAGCCCCACACCCGCAAACGTTTCAATCACATCCGGGTGCGCCGCAATAAAATCAGCCCTGCCATAAACCAGATATTTTTTGCGGATGCCATGCTTTGCAAGCTGTTCGCAAAATGCCTGCACACGTTTCCGCGAGACGAGAAAATTGTCGTCCACAATATAAACGTCATCCTCCGCGATAGATGCCAGCTCCGTCATGACCCCCTCAAGCGAACGCTCTATGTACGTCCCGCGCGTGATCGCGCGGCAATAGCAAAACGAGCAGGTATGCGGACAACCGAATGCGGTCTTGAGCAAAGCACACGGACGATGAAACAAATAGTAATAACGGTTCCTATAATGAGCCGTAAGCTGCCGGGCTGGCAAAAGATCTTCAGGCGGTGGTTTATAGGCAGAAGAGCCTGCCTTTTCATCCGGGCACCACACGCCGGGTACCCGCTCCGAACTCCGGCCACCATCCACGGCACGAATGACATGCCGAAACGTTTCCAGTGCGCAATCGCGAACAATCACATCAACCCTAGCATCACGAAAATCCTCGGGAATAACTTCTGCATGTACGCCGCCGACCATCGTCACGCAATCCGGCAGGATTTGCTTAGCAATCCTGCAGTACGATTTCACGATATGAACATGGGTGATGTACCCCGTAACGGCAACGATACGAGGGCTATGTTTCCGAAGAAAATATCCCAGCCCCCTGCCTTCAAGTATCATATCGACAAGGATCGGGGTATGCCCCATGTCAAGTGCGACGGACCCCAAATACTCGAGATCCAACGGCTCGCAAATCATCAAATGCTGCAGACCAATTGTTTCGCGATCCGGCTTGGGACGTATCAGGAGGATTCTCATATACCCGACTCTTTTCCCGGCTCCGCACCGGACTGCTTCTGCCACGCGAACAGGCGAATCGAAGGCAACCACCACTGCTGCCCAATCCTCTCCTCATACGTCGGCGGCCCCAACAAGGGTTCTGCCAACGCGAGGATTTCGTGCTGTGATAAATACTGCGCTTTGGAAGTTGTCAGACGCACAAACAACAGCACCGCGCGATCATACGTATTATCCGTGCAGGCTTGCGCCAACAATAATCGACCATTCTCCTTCAAGCTGCGGGAAAAGAAATCCATAACGCGCGGCTTGTCGCGAAAATAGGGAAAGGCATGCGTGCAGATTATCACATCGTGCCGGCCATCGTCCGGTTCGAGTCTGTCAGCATCAAGCACCTCGAAACACACATCGGCTCCCTGCACCTGATTCCGGGCAACCTCGATCATACGACGCGACTGGTCAATTCCCCTGTAGCAAATCGCAACATCCGGAAATGCAGCGCGCAGTGCCTGATACATCTGCCCCGTCCCGCAACCCACATCCAGAATGTTTGCCGTCTTGCACAAACCCGACAAGCAGCGGACAATCGCCTCACGCGTGGGGCCCAACGATACAGGCTGCACCCACAAGGTATGATAACGCGGAGCCCAGAAATCCCAGATGCTTTGCCTCATGCTCTCCTCAGTTTTTCTGTTCGCGAAATACATGCAACGGCTGCTCATCCCCCTGGTGCGACAAGAACGGTGTCGCCTTGGCAAGCACCGCATGCCAGCATGATGAGGCATGTCTGGCATGAAACCAACGGGACACGGGCACCGCACCCAAGCGAGCCTTGGTAGAACCCGCCGTCTGCCCGAAATCAATCTCACGACAACCCGCCTGTATACCTTTTTCCAGCACATGCAAAAGCAGGTTCCAATATACATCATAACGATCACGCTGGCGATAGTCCATGCCACCAAACATGAACGTGAGTCGGTTGCCATCCAGCAAGGTCTGCACGAACCCGATCGGTTGTCCATCCATCTCGAACACATCCAGATCAGCCGGGAATTCGCGAAAGAAGGATACATCCAGTTTCTCGAGCCTGTAACGCGAACGCACATACACGGCTTCATACAATCGATAATGCGAAGCATCGAATGCAGAGCGGGCCAGCGGGCGCTTTACAATGGGCGCGCCCAACCGTATCGCCTTCTGGATACGCCTTCGATAGGCGCTACGCAACGACGCGACATATTCTGCAAAGCTTGCCCAGCGTATCGACAGAACCCAAGACGGCAAACTACGCCCCGAAGCAAATCCATCCAATTCGGGTTCCATCGCATTCATTACAACCGTCAGCCCCTTGTCGCCTGTAATCTGCGCAAGAACAGGATCGTTCACGCCCTCCACATGATAGCCGCAACAGGACAACGAGCATGGCACACCGACCATCCGAACCGGAACCGGAAACCAATTCCGGCCCCTCCCAACCAACAACGCCAACTTATGATAATAGGTAACCGCCATTACCAGCCCCTTGTCGTGCGTCGCCATGTAGTATTGCTGTCCGCAAGGACGCGTGCGCGCCAAAGCCTGCAAGGCGGCTGTGCGCATAAAAAAATGGGGTGCATGCGCATCCCATGTGGCCGGCAGGTCGGCGCAGCTATCATAACGTTGGATATTGAACGAAATAGACATGATTAGACCGTTGATTCAAACACGGCGTAGGTCCGCGACTGCTCGGCATTCCAGTGCTGGCACAACGCTGCGGAATGTTCGTTTCCCTCAAGGATCCACCCCGATTCACAAGTACGAAACCGTCCCCGCACCAATCGGTGATATAACGCGATCAGTCCCACTGCGACACCCCGTCCATGAAATGCCGGCAATACCCCCAGATCGGCAACTTTTACATGCTCCACCCCTCTTCGCAGCAGCCGATAACGCATGGCGGTCGTCAACCCGACAGTATGGTGCGGTGCCACCAGCTCGTTGAAATCCGGATACCATAACAAAAAACCTACCGGACGGCCCGCACACTCGGCCACCAGCAGATTCTCTCCTGTAATGAGCGGCCGAAAGAGCTGCAACAGCTCGACATCCTCTTCCACATTCCGGGGGTAATAGAAAGGATGCGCCGCGAAACAGCGATTATTCAGATCCGTATAGATTCCGACTTCCCGTCGTATGCGTCTGAAATCCGCACACCGGAATTGAAACCGGCTTTCAAGCCGACGCAACAAACGCGACTCCGCAATTCGGTCGGTCGTTTCGATATTATAGGCATACGAAATCAGCCGGGTTTCGCGCTCCATGTGCTTTCGCATGTAATCCAGATAGTACGACGGATTATAGCTCGATCCAAAAGTAGGGGGCTTTTCATACGGTCCTGCCAGAAAGCCCAACCCATAATTCACATGTCCATTCATCCCCGCAAGAATTGTCCGGCAACCATGCGCATCAGCAATGTCCCGCAACTTGCACATGAACATCGCAACCGCACCCTCCGCATCACGCGCAGCCTCGAAAAACGCAACCTGCATCGTCCCCACCAGACCAGCGGCAAAGACCAAGACCGCCGACACGAGCGCCTCGCCTTGCGGCGATATCACTTCAACCGTCAAGCTCTCGACGTTTCGTGCCACCGCACTGCGCCCCCCCACAAACAATCGGATGATTGCGTCCGAGTCTCGCCGATAGACAGGGTCACCTGCATAAACCCGCGCAACAAGTTGCTCGCGCCTACGCAAAAATCCTGACTCCTGCACACAGACATTCATCGATCAATGATAATCCTTCCCTTTTTTCTCGATGGGGTCCAACATAGATGAATCCCAACGCATGCTCGGCATTTCCCTTGGATATTGTATCGGGCTCGCTTGCGTCAAAAATCAGGTGCGTTAGTATCCATGTATCGAGAGTACTCCTGCACAGTGAAGCCTTTCAACACCAAAGCATAACAATGTGAATTTTGTGTTGTTTGCCAAAACGGCAAACCGTACATTACTCAGATAGATGGTGGGGGGGGGGCTGATATGCATCCGGACGTTGCCAAAAAACGAAAAGAGAAATATCTGCGTGAGGTCACGAGCCTTGAAGAAGAAATTGGCGTCCTACAACAAACCCACGGCAACAATCATCCGCTCATAGCCGACGCCATGAAACGATTGGCGCTGCTGCATGTCAATCAACATGAGAACACGCAGGCCGAAACGACGTTCCGTGATGCGCTACATGTGGCCGAGCAAAACGGTAACGCGCATCCTCGCGAACGGGCTGACCTTCTGCGCCAATTCGCATCCTTCCTTGAAAATACCGGTAGGCCAGATAGGGCCATACCGCTCCGTAAACGCGCCAGCGAAGTGGAAATGAATGCGTTCAATGTTTCGCCACCCATTGTCCCGGATCACGATTCAGCATATGCCCCATCCACAAATCATACGGCATCCGGGTCGAAGGAAGTCAAGAAACCATCAGTACCCGAAATGCCCTCCTACAGTCTGCATGCAGAATTTATAGATCAGATGGTTGGGTCAGCTTCTAAGACCTTTTGGACAGAAGTGTTGGGTGGCGGTGCCTTACCGCTTCTTCTTGCTTTATGGGGCACGCGGATCTTGGTTACCTCTCGCGTAGCATTTTACGGATATCGCGGCTCGATGCTTCATGACCCGCTCATTGTGGAAGGCACACCTGCCATCCTGTTTGGCTGGGTGTGGATCCTCGTTGCTGCCGGTGTACATTTTCACTACTTTTGGCCATATCGCAATCGCATCGTCTGCGCTTACGGTAAAGCTATTTCCATCGTTGTCGCGCTCGTCATGCTGTTCTGGTCCATGTACCTCATTACCCAGTTATGAAACACGCCACGCCCATTCCTTGTATCAAGATCGTCTTGCTACTCGCCATCCTATGCGTCTGGTGCTGTGGATGTGCATCCCTGACGGTACGCAAAGCCGACCTCTATCAGCAAGAACCGTATCTGTATCCCGCTACCGTTGATCACGAGTCACGCGGCCTTGCACCTCTTGTAGCGTTTAACAAGGAACTCCCACCTCTTATCAACATCTATGGCTCATCAAGAATCTGCCACCCGGAAACCTGCCTCATAGCACCACCGGCTTTCGTGGGTGGACTTGCGGCGTATGTCCTGATTGATCGGCCCGTCGCGATTGTATCCGACACCCTGATGCTACCCTATGACATGTCCCGAATCCGGAAGCACAATCGCCTCGTCGCCTACTGGGAATCGCTTTTCGATGGCGATCAACCCGACCACGCAACCATGCAGCAAAACTACATCCCGCTATCGATTGATCCGTATATCGAGAGGTATCTTTCCAGAGATCACGTTGATCAAGGGCTACTCCTCGATATGATCGATGCCGGTGTCGCGCTGCATCTGATCGCAGCTAACAAACATCTCGACAAAAAAACCTTTGAAAGGCTCATAGCTGCGGCAGGCAACCGGCAAGAGATCATCGAGACACTCAGCCGGAACGAAGCCCTGCAAAAAGAGATGGTAATCCGCTTGAGTCGCGTTCCCATATCCCGGCAGATATCCTTGCATCTGGCGAAACATCCCAACACCGACGAAGAAGCCATGCTATACTTGGCCGATCATACAAGCATACAAGGATTTCTGGCCCGTTATCCCGCGACGCCGGCCGCAGCCTTGGCCAAGTTGCCGGACACACACGACTATGCCATCGCACAGCACCCCAATGCAGCCAAGAAAACCCTCCAACGCATCGCGGCAAAAACAGACCGCGCCCTTACGCTGGCAAGCATTGCTGGACACCAAAATGCTGATCAGGAATTGCTGGAAAAACTGTACCAAACCGGCCACCTTCCGGTATGGCGAACATTGTCTGAAAATCCGCGAACCCCCCCGCATATCCTAGGGAAGCTCATACACAAAGCGGATGATGCACTACTACAAAACCTTGCAAGACGCGATGACCTTGCACCCGAAATGCTCCCGATCCTTCTACATAGCGAACACCCCGGTGTACGAGCCATCATGCTGCAGCGAGACGATATTGATCCCCGAATGGTTCACGAACGCGCCTTGCACGAAACCGCACAAGAGCCATTGCGTCTCCTCGCCGCGATGACCAATCTTACCGAAGAAGTATACGGCAGTATTGCCGACAAGGGCGAGTATGCTACCTTGCTTGCGCTTGCGCGAAATCCCGTGGTTCCCGAAACCACGCTGCTTAGGTTACTCGACCAACGCGATGACCAGATCTCCCGCACCGTGTTGAACCATCCTAACGCGCAACTCCCCACAAGGCAGCAAGCACTCGAACGGATTCAGCGCAGGTATCCGCGCGACCGCATTGGTTCCGCCATGCTCCCCGAAGACTACAAGCAGGACGGCATTCTTTTCATGGCCAATACGAAAATCCATTTTCACGCCGACGGGAGCGTGCGCGCGGGAAAGCTGGCCAAAGATTACGAGTTGAACACCCGAGATCTGAAGAGGGTGCTTTTCCGCAAGGGGCAAACGGTTCGCTTTCCCACAGAGCAGCTCAGTGCCCGTAGTATTTCTTTTCCGGCAATCATACACGGCATGCCATGCCGCAGTGTACAGACACACCACCGGCGGGGATTCCCCAGCAAAGTCGTCCTGGATGCCGACCATGAAATCAATGGCATCCACTTTGCTGCCGGAGCAAGTATCCGTTTTACCGAGCATGGTGATATCCGCAGCTTCAGATCCCCCGCCCCGACACAAGTTGATGGTATTCTGTGTGCTGCAAATCAGAATATCCGATTACACGAAAACGGAAAGCTAAACAGCGTGCATCTCGCTAAACCACAAGTCATTGACGGGGTATGGGTGTCCGTCGGTCAGAGAATCGTGCTGGGTAAATCCGGCGAACTGCAGAGAACCGATCAAAGCAGGATGCATACGGATGCAGCCCAAAGGCTGCAACGCGATGGCGAACTGCCCGCGGCACTTGAGAGGGCCAGCCGGGCACTGGCAAAGGCACCCAGCGACATAAGAGCCATGAATCTGAAGGGGCGCATCTTACTGGATATGGAGGAGCCTCTCCGTGCACATGCCGTATTCAGCCGGGCCGTTATACTGCAACCGCAAGACTGGGATGCCCTCTTCGGACTCGGACTCGCTCATGCGAGAATGAATCAGCACCGCAAGGCCATCGAATACTGGAGCCTTTGCCTTGCGCTGGAAGACGACCACGCGCCCTTATACAATCGCGCCATCGCGCACTCACAGTTGGGAGAATGCGCGGCCGCCCTGCACGACTACAACGAACTGTATCAGATCGATCCCGATTATCTCAAGGTTTCCAACAATCTGGCCTGGCTGCTGGCCACCTGTCACGATGATACCCTACGCGACGGAAGACGTGCACACAGGCTAGCAAAGGCGGAAGTAGAAAAAGATCGATCCTGGTTCACGCTGGACACGCTTGCGGTGACATATGCCGAGCGCGGCAGGTTCAGGCGGGCAGAGCGACTGCAGGAAGAAGCGCTGGAACTGTTGCGCGCACAAGACGAACAAACCATGGCAGAACATCTCGATGCATACGAGGCAAGGCTGCAATCCTACCGCAATCGCAAACCATGGCGGACTTCCTGTTGCCGCACATCAGAGGTGCAGAACAGTAAACAATCGCTCATTTGGGAAAAGCCGATTAGCCTGCATTTTGCACGCACTTGGTGTCGCGCATGTTAGCAGTGTGGCAAAGCGGATATGCAGATCCGTGGCGGGAGATGTTCTCTTGCGGCCCGCGCAACACGTTTTTCCAGAAGATTAAAGCCACGATCCTATCATCGCGCACAAGGAAATCCTTTGCAATCAAATGCCTGATACGTTTACAGTTGCTTGCAAAAGAAAGCGAAAAAAAACAACCATTCGAATGCAGGAGGCAATCATGAGTAAAACAATGCTTCATCTCTCTCGCTTGTCTTTATTCACGCTTTGTGCGGTCGCTTTCGCACTGTGCGGCTGCAGGGCCACACCCACACAACCTGCAAGCGCCCCTACACCAACACCACCAGAGGGAATCGAAATAGTTGCCGAGCTGGACATAGCACCCGGTAACATCACCGTCACACCGGATGGGCGCATAATCGTAAGCCTGCATCAGCACTTTGAACCTGAACCACGCGTGGCTGAAATCATCGATGGACACAAACTCCGCCCTTTTCCAAACGCAGAATGGAACGACCCGAACAAAGTAGACTATGAACGTTTGGATACCGTTCTAGGCGTCCAAACGGACACTACAGGCGTTTTATGGATGCTCGACAACGGCATGCGCTCCAGCGTCACACCCAAACTCGTTGGCTGGCATCTGGATGAAGATCGACTCTACCAATTGATTATGATCCCCGAACCCATCTCACATGAAAGCTCCTTTTTGAATGACCTCGCCGTTGATCGCGAAAATAACCACATATATATTGCCGACCCCATGGGCGATGAATCTGCATTGATTGTCGTCAACTTGGAAAACGGGTTATCCCGTCGCGTACTCGAAGGCCATCAAAGCGTGGTTCCCGAAGATATCGATCTCGTGATCGACCAAATTCCCGCCGAGGTTCGTTTGCCGGATGATTCCGTGATACGCCCCCGTGTCGGCGTGAACCCGATTGCCCTCGACGCGGCAAACGAGTGGCTCTACTACGGCCCCATGCATGGCACCGCCATCTACCGGATCCATACACGGCATCTGATTGATACCGACTTAACCGACGATCAATTGGCAGAGCATGTCGAGCGCTTCGGCAACAAGCCCATCAGTGATGGTTCCTCCGTAAACAATGCCGGCGAGATCTACATTACGGATCTAAGCAATAATGCCATCGGCATCGTGAACACCAATGGCAGCTATCGCCAGCTCTTCCAAGACGACGCCCTGCTCCGCTGGCCCGATGCCTTTTCGTTTGGCCCCGATAACTGGGTCTATGTCGCGGTCAACCAATTGCACCGCGGCCCGGTGCTAAACAAGGGCGAAGATAAGACAGAACCTCCCTTTTATGTCATCCGCTTCCGGGACGAAGCAGGAGGCGTCATCGGCCGCTAACGCCCCCCAATCCAACAAAGAAAGCAATGAACATGATGATGACAGCACGCGAGCGCATTCTTTCCGCTGTAGCGCATCACGAGCCCGACGCGGTTCCGGTCGATTTGGGAGCGACTCCCAGCTCAGGCATTTCGGCAACGGCCTATGGTAATCTTAAGAAACATCTGGGCATGCATACCGGGCAAACCCGCATTTATGATGTCGTCCAGCAGCTCGCACAACCCGAGGACGCCATTCTGGACCATTTTGGCATTTCCGTGATAGATGCGGGGCGCACGTTCAATGAACGCGATCAAGACTGGTACGATATCCGCTTGGCAGACGGCCAGCAAGCCCAGTATCCGGCATGGTTCAAACCCGAGCAACAGGAAGACGGGGCATACATTGCCCGCAATCGCGATGGCATGGACATCGCACACATGCCAGCGGGTGGCACCTTTTTCGATCAATCCACCTTTCCCTGGCTCGACGGCTATCCGACTGATATGGCGGCGACCCTACCGGATGCCATGCAGCAGGTACTGTGGGCCGAACTGGTACACAGTCCATGGGACCATGCCGGCGAACCGGACTTCTGGGACCAATTGCGTCAGCGGACACTGGCACTTCGCGCATCGACTGACCGCGCGATCATGATTGTCTGCGGTTGCAACCTATTCGAGTGGGGCACATTCCTGCGACGCATGGACAATTTTATGATGGATCTCTATACAGAACAAGATAGCGTCCGTGCTTTCCTTGATGCCATCATGGTGCACCACATGGCCACGCTGGAAAAAGTCTGCAAAACCGTTGGGGATTGTTGCGATATCCTTCGTTTCGGGGATGATCTGGGTATGGATTCCGGCCCCTTCATGTCACCCGACGTATACCGCGATCTCTTCAAACCACATCACACACAACTCTGCGACTATGTGCATCGTAATAGCGGCATGAAAACGTTCCTGCATTCTTGTGGTTCAATCCGTGAACTGCTACCGGATTTGATCGAAGCTGGATATGATATCATCAATCCCATGCAAACCAACTGTCGCGACATGGATCCGCAAGAACTCAAGAAAGACTTTGGCAAGGACATCTGCTTCTGGGGTGGCGGATGTGATACGCGAACTGTCCTTAATCGCGCTACACCTGCAGAGGTGCGGCGGCATGTCCTCGAACGCTTGGAAATGCTCGCCCCAGGCGGTGGTTTCGTCTTTAACACGGTGCACAACATCTTGCCTGAAGTTCCGCCGCAAAACATCGTAGCAATGTTCGAGGCGGTTGCGGACTTCAACGGCAAGATCATATAGGCTTACATCCCATGCAAGAGATTGCCGCAGGATCATCTGTTTTCTATTGGTTTAACAAAAAACCAGCTTAACAACACAATGGCACCGAAAAGACTATAGGCCACGGTAAACACCCAGGGAGGGGCTTCATAGTATACCAACCGCCCCACCCAGTGACCCACAAATGTACCTGAATAGCCGGGTTCCCCTGCTGCACGTCGCAGCGCATTTTCCCAAACAGTCAGAGGACATAGCATGTGGAACCAATCCTGCACCACCACGATGGCAATCGCCAGAATATGTGCAATCCGAAACCGGAAACGACGTACCCAGGCCCAATGTCGAAAGCCCCCGACTACAACACAAACCTGCCCGAGAACAACAAACGCAATGAAGAGAAAATGGATGACCAAAATAATGTCAGCCCATAACAACTTCATCCGTCCCTCCCTACAACGCGCTTTTTACCTTTTGGACCTTTGGGGCAATAACCATGTTGCAATACCCCGCTCCCGGATTGCGATTGAAATAATCCTGATGATACTCCTCTGCCTCGTAGAATATTTCTAACGGTTTCACCTGTGTGACAATCGGATTTTCATACTGCTCGCGGGCTTTTTCAATAGACGCTTCCACGACCGCCTTCTGTTCCTCGCTCCCATATAGAAGTATCGAACGGTACTGTGTACCCACATCTGCGCCCTGCCGATTCATTGTTGTCGGGTCATGCACACGCCAGAACATATCCAGCAAATCATCAAGAGTAACCTTATCAGGATCAAACTGCACCTGCACCACTTCTGCATGACCGGTTGTGCCACTACAAACCGACTCGTAATCCGGGTTTTTTGTGTGTCCTCCACTGTAGCCCGTTGTCACCCGCTCAACCCCCGGCATGAGCCGGTAAACGGCATCCAGACACCAGAAACAACCCCCACCTAAACCAATGCTCTGCATCTTCAACTCCTCTCCTGCAACACGGATTCACCGCAGAATACCTAAAATCATTACCAAAACGGATTCATTCGTTCCAATTGCTCGCGATAGACGTAGTGTACCCTACCATTTTTCGCGGCATATCCCAACCTCCTTACGCCACGGCCCCGGGGTGCCCCCAGATGATGCATGCGTGAAACTTTGGGCCGGTGGACGATTACGGGCGATCCCGCCCTCTGACGCGCCGACTTACATGACCACTTCCCGCTTGCCACCTGGTATGCCCCCCAGCTACTCTTCCCGCCATGGAAAAAACAAATGGCAATCAGTTCGGTGCCTTTAAAGGCGTATTCACGCCGAGCATTCTCACGATCCTCGGCGTGATCATGTATTTACGTTTTGGATGGGTCCTAGGCAATCTCGGTCTCCCGCTCACACTGCTCGTTGTTACGATGGCCACCAGTGTAACATTCCTCACCGGATTATCGCTCGCTGCCACGGCCACCAACATGCATATTGGCGGCGGGGGGGCCTATTTTATCATTTCGCGCTCACTCGGCCTAGAGATTGGTTCAGCCATCGGCGTACCTCTGTTTTTAGCGCAGTCCATTGGTGTAGCCTTTTACATTTCCGGTTTTTCCGAAGCCTTCACGCAAGTCATTCCTGTCGACAATATTACTGCTATGCTGCCATTCGCCATTACACCCGAACGATTTGTCGCCGTTTCAACCCTCATCCTGCTTACAGTGATTGCATTCGTATCTGCCAACCTAGCACTCAAAACCCAAATGCTCATACTCGCCCTCATCGTGCTTTCGCTCGGATCTTTCTTCTTGGGCGATAGCTCATCCGTACTTCCGCCATCCGAACTCGACGACCCCGTCACCAAGTTGCCATTCTGGGTCGTCTTTGCTGTATTTTTTCCTGCGGTCACTGGCATCGAAGCCGGCATTGCCATGTCGGGAGACCTAAAAGATCCCGCCAAAGCCCTGCCGCGGGGCACCTTGGGAGCCGTAATCGTTGGATATGTTACCTACATGCTGATTCCTGTTTTCCTTTCGCGGTTGGTGCCAAATCAGCAAGTATTGATTCAAGAGTCCATGATTATGCGGCAGGTCGCACGCTGGGGCATTCTAATCGTATTTGGCGTTTGGGCAGCAACCCTCTCCAGCGCGCTAGGCTCGTTACTCGGTGCGCCCCGAACCCTGCAGGCGCTCAGCCGTGATCGTGTATTACCCCGCATCCTGGGCCGCGGCTACGGCGAAGCACAAGAACCCCGCAATGCCATGGTGCTTACCTTTATTGTGGCTCTGACTGCCATCTTACTGGGTGACTTGAATTTGCTGGCTCCCGTATTGACCATGTTCTTTCTTACCTCTTATGGACTCATCAACCTATCGGCAGGTCTCGAAGGCCTAATCGATAGCCCCACTTGGCGGCCCAAGTTCCAAATCAAGCCCGCCATATCCCTGATGGGTGCCGTGACCTGTCTTCTGATCATGCTCATGATTAACCCCGGAGCCACTTTTGTTGCAGGCGTAGTAACAAGTTCGATCTACTTCTGGATGAAACGCCGCGACCTCGGCGCGCAATGGGGCGACATGCGTTATGGTATTCTGATGCTTCTGGCGCGGTTCTCGATTGGCCGCCTGGCCAACCGCAACACACCGGAAGAACGCACATGGCGGCCCAATATCCTTGTACTGAGTGGTTCCCCACAAAAACGCTGGTATCTGATCGAATTAGCGCGTGCCTTGGTTCGCGGCCCAAGCTGCGTAACGGTCGCCACCGTCATCCCTCCTCCGGAAGCCGACAGCAACCGGGCGCGCGAGCTGCAACGTACCATTCAAACCTTTCTCCGCAAACGCGAATCCGATGCGCTCGTGAAAGTGGTCGAAGATGAAGATATTCTCTCCGGCATGGAAGTGCTCATAAAAGGCTATGGTTTCGGTCCGATTACACCCAACACGATTCTCATGGGCGAAACCGTCGAACCCGACTCCATGGACCGTTTTGCAGGTCTCATGCAACTGATTCACCGGCTGCATCGTAATCTGGTGTTGGTACGCGAACCCGGCGAGACACCGCCCCCCGTATCTACGGGCCGCATTGACATCTGGTGGCGGGGTCGTCAAAGCAACATCGGGCTCACACTTACACTTGCCTATCTCTTACAGCGGGGCGGCTACTTCGAAAATGCACGTATCGTGATTAAGCGCATCCTCCAAAGTGATGACGAACAAGATCCGTCAGAAGAGGCCTTGCGCGAGCACATTCAATCCCAGCGGCTAGATGTAGACGTACAAACCGTCGTGCGCTCGGGAAGCGGCAGCATCATGCAGCAAATCCATGAAGAGTCAGCCGATGCCGCTCTTGTCTGCATGGGATTGCGCGCCCCTGATCCAGACGAAACGCAGGCAGCCTATGCCGCCTACTACCGCGGCGTCATTGCCGCCACAGATGGGCTCCCTCTCCTCCTCGTGCTCGCCGCCGGTGAAGTCGATTACCGGGCCATTATTGGACTGAAATAACGCGAGACAAACCTTTCTCTGCCCCCTCCATACTTGCTGCACGCATCATGCGAACGGGTGCAGATGTCATGGAAAAACGACACACCCATTACGCGGCGTCCCGCAGCGGGAGAAACACATGGAGGTCGCCACGCAAGTCGCGGGCCCGATATGACGTGCGATTCGCGCTCGCAGTAGATGGCTTGTGAGATATGCGGGCTAGCGCCATCTGATAATGCTACCGTCTGTCGAAGGTTCAACGGGGGGGTCTTCTTCCAAGGGGGACTCTAGCAGAACCTGAACATCATCCAGATAGGCTCCCGTGCTTCCGCCTCCTCGAACAGCAAACGACGTATAATTCGTGACGGATTCGTTGTAGAACCCAAGCCCGGATGCCACCCGCGATGCATCGATATATAAATTCCATGTTCCTGTAGCGTAATCACTTTCCACCGTGACACGTACCCATTCCCCAGGCGTAATACTTACTTCGCTGATGGTCTCAGGCGTTTCGCCGTTATACACGACGGGATTACCATTCTCATCGAAGAAAAATATAACCGTTGCATCCGCATCAACTGCAGTGGGCGGATTCTCAAAAAAGGCGGGCTGGTAATAGTAATCGGTCCAGACATGCGTCTGTTCATCTCCAAATACTTGGCGAACATAATTTTCGCCATCCTCGATCCTGACCGCCTGATTACCCGATTGCGTGTTTCCATCCTCCACAAAAGCCCCGGATGCTTCCCAGCCATTTTGTCCCGCAAGCGCACCTGGCTCCAGCGCTTCAAAGTCGTCCACAAAGGGTATAGCATGACGCACGACTGCCTCCACCTCAACGGAGTCAGCACTCTCCCCTCCCGTATTCACGGCAGACACGACATAGTAATATGTTTGTACGTCGGTGACCGTGTCGTCACTGAAGGACGTTGTTGTTGTCGTATCGATCGTTGTATAAGGACCACCCGCATCATCCGCGCGCTTTATATGATAACTCGCTGCACGCGCAGCAGCATCCCAATCCAGTTCGACGCGATCTGTAAATGCTGTTGCTGTCAAGCCCGTCGGAACATCCGGTATCAGCTCCAATACCGTTACTTCCACATCGCGGGTATCATTCCCATTTCCATTCGTCGTATTTACAAACGAGATGGTGTCGTCATATGTGCCAAAGGCTAATACATCTGCTTCACTATTGAGGGTTATGGTAACGGAGACCGATGCTTCCGGCGCCAGTGTGCCGGATGTAGCACTCAAGTCGAACCAGGGGGCACTTTTGCTCGCCTCCCAGTCAATCGAATCACCCCCCGGATTGGTTAGCGTGTAGGTTTGGTACGATGGGCTGAACGGGCCCCCTTCGAAACCACTGGAGAGAAAATCGTCTGCCGGGGTAATTTCCAAGGTTCCAGGGCCGAGCACGGACAAGGACACCGCACGCGTACTGTCCCCATCTCCATTGGTCGTATTGACAAAGGAAATCGTATCGCCGTAGGTACCAAGGTCCAGTGATTCGGCAGAACTATGAATCGAAGCCGTTACCGTCGTGCTATCCCCTGCCGCCAACGTACCTCCCGTTGGCGTACTGAGAGAAACCCACCCCTCGGTATTGCTCACCTCCCAGTCTAATGGCTCTAACCCAACGTTTTGCAAGGTATAAGTCAAAGAAGATGGAGCAAAGGGACCGCCCTCCGTACCGAATGAAACAAAAGCATCTACCGGAGAAACGGCCAAAAATCCTTCTTGTGGTGTTTCGACAATACCACGTAAGGAGACGGTATCCACATACCAACCGGGAGCACCGATAATCTCATCCGTGCCCAACCCCCACCGCACCTGTATACTATGACCCGCATACATGGCGGTATCTTCAATGTCCACCACCGTTTGTACGTATCCACCGCTGTTACCGCTCCATGCAGTGCGTCCACCCAGTGGATTATCGTAGGCCTCACTCAAGGTGTGGGTATAGCCATTTCTGGAAAAGGAAAGGCCTGAGCCAGCGTCTTCCACATCCAGCCAATCGCCACCGTCCACCGAAAACTCCAACACGCCGCCATCAAACACTGTCTCTAAATCATAAGCATGCCAAAAAACAAATTGCATATCACTGACCCCGGCAGGGATTTCTATGACAGGGCTGGTTAAGTATGTAAGAGTCGTAAAGTTATAATTTGGAATGAACACCGAATTATCTGGGGTATGGCTGCTGCTGTCCACCACGCTCCATTCTCCATCACCACTCGATGTCCACCCAGAGGGAAGCGAACTCGATGCATCAAAATGTTCTGCCCATATCGTCTCAGGATGTATCGTGAAAGCAGCTTGCAAGGTAAAGGTCTGTTCATCGGGGTTCGTGGCGACAACATCCCATTTCCCGGCAGATGTGACCCCACTCAAGTCAAAACTACATTGTAGTGCGTTGCCAACCATCTGCACATCCGTTCCCGGCACATCGGGCTGACCGTCCTTTTGTAACAGCACAACGGTATCTTCACTTAATGCGTTTCCGAGTATGTCCATAGTTACCGTGTCTCCAACGGTCGCAACACTGGGAGAAATGGATTGCAGCACCAATAAATCCGGATCTCCAGCCATTCCGGAAAGCAGCAGACTGTAAACCTGTTCGCCATTCGTCAGACTGCCCTTGTGTGTGATTTTAACTTCCCAAGTGCCTTCCTGCAGCGGATCCTCGATCAAAACCTGCTCGACATTATCCACATGATTCGTCCCTGTCGTAGCAGGTTCAGCCATGGCTTCTACGGACCAATCCCCCACAAAAGGCATCACAAATGGAAGATACTCGGTTCCATCAGGGGCAATCAGTTTCAGGTCGAGATCATTCACAAGGCGAGGCGTGCGATTCTCCAGAGCCGTAGTGGCCTGTCCCGGGGGATCTGTCCAGCTAAGCGTCGCGCGAATCGGAGATAAACCGTCCCACGTAAAGGTATAGGATCGGGATGGTACCGAAGTGGAAAGCGCATGCTCACGGATGCGTTGCTTCGATGGATCCGTGTGGTGATCTAGTATCAAGTCGGCGGCTTTCTGCACATTGATTAAGCCCCAACCGTAATGATAATCCGGCCCGGGATTACCGAGGCCAAAAGCACCTAGGTCCGTAGCCGTATGGATGAGAAGTCCTTTCAGCGTGCTGGCTCGCATCGCACTACCCGGGAAGAGGTCACCATATAATTGTACAAGTAATGCGGCTGAACCGGCAGCATTCGGCGAAGACATACTCGTACCACTGGAACCATAATAATGCGTGTCACTACTCGCTCCTGTAGAGGACAACCCCACACCATTTGCCACAATGTCGGGCTTGATGCGTCCATCATCAGACGGTCCCCGTGACGAAAAGTTAGCCAGAGTACTCTGCGCTGGGTCACGTTCACCAGCCGATACGGCAGCATTGGCAGCACCTACCGTCATGACATTTTTTGCATTGCCCGCATGCGAAATGTTGGCATAACCGTCTTCAACGTTACCCGTTGGGTTACGATAGAGACCATCTCCGGGCGGATGAATCGCAGGATCATACGTCACCGTGTCACCGTCAATGACGACTTGTGAACCGACAGAAGGATTGTTGTTGTTATCATTACCCGCGGACTTAAAAATCAAATAATAAGGAGCATTGTAAGCAATACCATCCCAATTTTCTGCCTGTGCGGTATATTGACCGAATTGCCGGGCAACCGCATTCTGATCGGTCCCCTGCCCCGTCCATTCCCAAACACTTCCGTTCCGGCGCCATCCCGTAACAAAACCATAACTATGATTGGAAATGTGAATTTGCGTTTCCTGCCCAGGGCCCGTCGCACCACGACTCGCCATATCACTCGTATCATTGTTCCAATCATAGGAGTCAATCCATACATTGGTCGCCATACCCCTGCGGCTTGGACTGATACCTGCAGCACCAATCGTGCCCCCGACATGCGTACCGTGATCGCTGAGATCAGAACCATCCATGATCGTAACACGGGAGCCTGAACTGGTCTGAAATTCCTGATGGGTGTTCCGAACAGCCCCACCATCCCAGACACCTACGGTCACATCGGTACCATCCAGACTGTATGGCGCGATCTGCAAGGCATCCGCACCTGTCGAAATTGCTGCATTCACATTGTGCGTCGTGTAAATGAGAAACGCTCCATCTTCATCGAGCCCCACGATTTCCTCAATGGTCCCATCTGGCAACACGCGCCTTCTGGGAATGCCTAAAGCATCAGCCTGTTCGTGGGCACGCGTCCGACGGATATCTTCTACCTCCCGCAACCGTGCTATCGCCTGCTCCCGCTGCCGGGCATCTTGCCAGTTCACACTGCGATCACGCAGAACCTCCGCGACATGCACCTGTCCGGGAGCATCGACAGGTGGCCCGCCCCCTGCTTGATCGTCGGGTGGTTGCGCAAAAGCAACCGACCCTAGCAAAAACAACAAACCAATGACTTTCATAACTGAAGTACGCATAAACACCTGACCATCTTTACATCTATAACGCCTGCATGCAGGCGAACAAAACGAGCACTGACCGGAAAATCATACCATAAGGGAGCAACCCTTACCTAATACTTTTTTGTATGCACATTGTTTCAAACTAAGATAATACATTACGACTATTCGCGATTTCGTTCTATTCATTACATCTCTGGCGCTGGTTCGCGAGCGGCAATTTCACGCGCACATGGCGCGTTGCATGGCAAATTCACACTTGTTTTAGGATGCATATGCAAAGTAGAGTCTTGCAGACTGGCCGGGGTTGCGATCATGCCATCTGGCCTTTCGTAGGATGACAGCAACATAAGGACACATGTAATGGAAGCAATCGCCCCCTGGAACCCACTTGAAGAATGGAAGCATACCGACGTGAATTGGGTCCGCGTAGACATCAGCAAAGAAGATTTATTACGATTCACGCAGCGCAGCTACGCGAAAGGACTTTTTCAAGCCGTCGGGTTCCTTGCGATCGTGGCCCTGACGGGTGGCTTCTCCTGGTGGGCTTTCACGAACCAGAACTGGGTACTCATGGTTATCGGCTTGTATTTTCATGGCACGGTATATAAGCATTTTGGTGACGGTATTCACGAACTAGACCATGGAACGGTCTTTCCCGGCAAAGCGCTCAATCGATTCTTTGTAACACTCTATGGTTTCTTGTACTGGCCATGGAATCCGCCCCTCTACCGTATCAGCCACTTGAACTATCATCACCGCTACACATTGCATCAAGGTAGTGATGGCGAAGAAACGCCAACGTACGTCGAATTCAAATGGCGCAGTTTTTACGACCTCTTCCTGAACGTACTGCATTGGAAAAGTATGTTCCAGAACCTCGCACGCCTTTTTACGCTCAAACCCACCAGTATCGGATGGCGCGCACGCGGCTACCAACTCGACACCTGGGAGCAATTTATTCTCAAGCGCGCCAGCGCGAAAGACCGTAAAGCCGTTTATAACTTTGCCGTTTTCTCGCTCATTGGCCATGTTGCCTTTGTGGCTACTTGTTTGACGCTACATGTTACAGGTCTTGTCCCCGGGCTTTGGTTTCTTCCGATACTGGTCACGCTAGCCCCATTCTATGGACCATTGTTTCACGTTTCCCTGTGCAGCACACATCAGCATGCCGCTTGTGAAGCGAACAATCCGGATTTTCGCGAGAGCTGCGGTTCCGCGCGCCTGGATCCTCTCAGTTCGTTTCTATATTGGCATATGGAATACCACATTGAGCATCACATGTTCGCCGCCATTCCCTGCTACAACCTCAAACACTTCCGTGCTTTCGTGGAAGATCAGATGCCCCCCATGAAATGGTCTGTACCGCGCCTCCAATGGCTCCATCACGTCTGTAAGGAAAAGTACGGAAATTGGCAATACTGGCGTGACCATTTTGGCCGCTGGAAAAGCCTGTAGGCAGTCTTTCGCCGAAAGCGGCCTCGCGCAGGGACTGCGCATCGGATGTTGCTTCGATTACAGCAAAGCGTATGCGGCGAGTGCAGAGAGCATCGTGATCAGCGAGCCCCAGATCATGTCGAGCATGGCCACATGAACGGGCCAATTCTTGACTGTCGCCAGATTCGTCAGGTTGTAGGTACCGTACGCTGCCAGACCGAAAAAGGCACCGCGAAACAGGATCGTTCCAATCGTGCCGACCCCGCTGACAGCAAAATACAAGACAGCGGCTGCATGCAACAGATAGAAAAGAATAGCAGCCCACCAACGAACCTCAAACACAATAGCACGGCTCATACCCCGTCGGTACAATCCTTTGGCTACCCAACCTAACCAGACTGCATCCAGCACAAACATCACAAGAATAATGGCTACATAAGCTAAAACGAAATTCCACATATTTCACCGCCATAGGTTTATACCAAAGAATACAGACAAGGGGACCACAGACTTATTTGTTCTGAAGCTACAGCTCCTTCGCTGCGCCAGCGCCGCGACTCCGGTATGTTTCTGCCTAGCTTGCAATCCGTTCATCGCGCACGCTGCCAATTCGGGCTCATCGTTGCCAACAACCGCGTGCGCAGGCGACTCGGCAACACAGCCAGCGTGCGCAAGATCAACGCGAAACATGTCGGGTAGCGAATCTCATGCGCGCGCCGCTCCAAACCTTTGCGAATGCGCTTCGCAGACTCTTCAGCAGATATTCGCATCGGCATCGGAAAATCGTTCAAATCCGTCAGCGGCGTCTGCACAAAGCCAGGACAGATAATGGAAACATCGATCTTCTCAGCCAACAAATCAATGCGCAGCGCCTGCAACAGATAACGGATGGCAGCTTTGGAGGCACCGTAGGCTTCTGCGCGAGGTAATCCCGTATAGGCTACCGTGCTGCTCATCCCCACAAGATGTGGAAGATGCCCTTTCCGCAACAAAGGCAAGATCGCTTCTATCCCATAAACGATTCCCATGAAATTAACATCCATCACGCGTTGCACGGAAGTCGCATCAAACGCTGGCAGATCAATGTACTCGCAGATTCCAGCATTCAGAACGACCGTGTCCATGCCTCCCCAGGCATGATCAACTTCTCGCGCCGCCTCGCAGGTGGCTTTTCGATCAGCCGCATCAAATGGCAGCACCCAAACCTCGCCCGCACATGCTTTCGATACCTCTGCTAACCGTTCTGCATTGCGTCCTGAAACAACAATACGCGCACCCTCGCGAGATAACTCCAAGGCCAATGCTTTCCCTATGCCGGAGGATGCCCCTGTAATCCATACCCGCCGGTTCGACCAATCCGCTTTCATCATGCCATTTTCTCCCTGGTTCCTTTACAACCTTTTCATAATAACGGGAACAGGTTTGATTTTATTCAGGCATCGAAGCAACCAAAGCATAATACATCCGCTCATCAATCGGATTCTCGCCCAACCAAATCTGAAAATAGAAGGCGGCAAACGCTTCGTCTTCGATCGTACCCACTTTTTTCCCATTGCGCTTGAGCGTCGTACCGTATCCTGGCTCGTATTGGAGTAGATAGCGATCACCACGCCCTACATCGGTAAAAAACGTCTCCATTTTTTCAAGATTCTCAGCCTGCTCCTGCATCATATCTGCAGCAACATTCTGTTGCAGCGTTTCAAATCCCGCCCTGGCAAACTGTTCACCGCGGATACGCGTGTAGTAATAAAACGATAATGCCAAGGGGCCCCCCGTGAGCAGATCCTGCCGCCTCGTGCCTGCGGGGGCGTAGAGTGCGACGTCTGCACCTGTAATCATCCAGCGCCGCATGCGCCCAACCCCCTTGCGCTGTACTGTGCTCTCTCCAACCGTGATCTCACGAGGGAAGCGATCAGCATCGCCTTCGAGTTTATCCCCCGCTATCACGCGCAATGGGAACCATAAAACGACCCCCACGATCAGGACATGCATCCAACGAGCATTACGAAAAAAGCAGACGCCGTGGTGCTTCTTGTGCATTGTTTCCATTCCTATCCTCCCAATTGGAACCGTTACATGAAGGCCACATGCATGCGAGAAGCACGTACGCGTGCCGCCTGCTCCTGCTGACGCAACCGGGTGGCAACCCATACAAGCAAAGGAAAAATGAACCCCCAGGTAAGGGTCAAAATCGTAGTTGTAAGCCATAACGGTTTGCCCCATTGAATGGCTTCAAACAAGGCTCCGCCACGGTAGGCCAACATTCCGCCTATTGCACCGACAAAAGCCGCAAGACCGTAGCGGCCGTACAACATCTCGAGACTCAGCGCAATATAAATACCAAAAGCTGCCCACAGAAACAGAAGCCATGCGGGTGGCAAGGGTGTGGGCAGCAGAATCCTCGGTGACTGCCAGACATGCCCCATGATCATACCGGTATCTACAATCAGTCCACACCCTACAGATATGACCAACATCCACCATACGCGCTGTCGTAACGCAGGCCAACCGAAATGCACAATCCCGACAAATACCAATAACGAAAGGATCCCCCACCACCAACGCTGCACATGGCCAGCAGAAAGCACGGTGGCGAACCATACCACTTGATAGAATACGCTACCTACCAGTAGTCGAAACACCTGATGCGATTTTCGAACGCTATCCATTTGTAAATCTCCTTTTTCAGGGATTTACCGCCAATTAGCTGGCATACGACAAACGCGGCGTTGCCTTTGGCTTAGCAAACAAATATTGCCCCACATAGATATCGCGCTCTGCGAAACCGGCCTCGCAACTTGCAAAATATAAATCCCACGTCCGAATAAACGCTTCTCCCGGCCAAAACTTACGCACCTGATCCAATTTCGTCATAAACCTTGATCGCCAAATCGCCAGTGTTTTAACGTAATGCGCTGTGATATCTTCCTTGAAGACCAAGTCTAGGTTACTACTCCGTGTGATGCTTTCGCACATCGCAACATCTGACGGCAGGCAACTCCCTGGAAAGACATACTGATTGATAAAGGTCGCTTTGCGTTTGTGCTCCGCATAGCGACGATTGGGCACTGTGATCGCTTGTAACGCCATTAAACCATCCGGTTTCAACAACTTCCCGCAACAGGTAAAAAAGGTATTCAGGTATCGATGTCCCACCGCCTCGATCATCTCAATGGACACAAGCTTATCGTATTGCCCCTCCAACTTACGGTAGTCGAGCCCGAGGACTTCCACGCGGTCTTGCAATCCCGCCTTCTCTACCTGCTCTTGTACCCAGGTACGCTGGGACGGAGATATGGTTGTCGTCGTGACGCGGCATCCGAATTCTTTGGCAGCATGCATGGCAAATCCACCCCATCCGGTACCAATTTCCAACACATGATCATCCGGTTGCAAGTGCAACCGATTACAAAGTCGGTCAAATTTTGCACGGGAAGCGTCTCCGAGTGCTGTATCCGGCGTTGCAAAGTATGCCGCCGAGTACGCCATGGTCTCATCGAGAAAGAGGGAAAAGAAATCATTGCCCAGATCATAATGCGCCATGATATTTCGACGACTCCCTTTTTCGGAATTATGCCGCAAGGCATGCATTAGGTTGCGAATAGGCTGCCAAACCGAACCAAGACCGCGGTCAAGCGCGGCATAAAGCGATTCATTATGCAACACGATGCGAATCAATGCGGGCAAGTCATCCGTTGACCATCGTCCATCAATGAAGGATTCCGTGATTCCGATCACGCCGCCATACACGGCGTCGGCATAAAAGGCCTGATCATGCACACGCAAAACCGCAGGGTGCGGATAAGCCGAAGAAACCGTGCCAAACACATGGCGCGCGGGGCCATCTTCCAATATGATTTGTCCGTGCTGCAAATGCGGCGCCAACCGGAATAATAACTTGCGTGCCGGCTTTACCAACACGCGCGGATAATGCCGCGCAACTTCTATATCTTCAATTGTTCTCATGTATCATGTCCCTGTTGATACTTCGGGTGCGCATAAAAGGGGGTGCGTTTAAACCAAAGCCTCAGAGCTTGCCAGTGAATCATCGTAACAACCTTTGTTGTCATTACGGGATAATACGCAAGCATCCGATTCAGACGACTAGGTGTTATCGTCTGCCGCGTCAACGTAAGCGTAGCATCGAAATGCTTTTTGCCTTTGATGATATTCTGCATATGCACATTCAAATGCTCTTGTGGAATACGGAAACGCCAGTCGTAGTGCACATCCATTGGCATAAACGGAGATATGTGAAACGTTTTAGGGAACTGCCAGCGATAACGTCCGTCTTTCGGGGACTCCGCCGTACGGCAATCCAGATAATAGGCATGCCGCTCCCCCCAGGGCGTATTCGTGATTTCTGCCGTAATCGCCTCTAAGGTCTTACCATCTGGCTCAAATACATAGTAAAAGGTTACCGGATTATAGCAATACCCCCAATACCGCAAATGTGTGAGCATCCGTATCGGACCGGTAAGATCCCGGCCAATCGCCTGCGCCGTGCCGCTACGCACTGCATCCGCTAAGGGAAGCTCTACATTTCCATAAAAATAGCGCCGCTGAAAACATGCCAGATTCAACTTTTCATACGACCACAGCCTGGCACCATCGAAAACATGCGCAACTTCATCCAGATCCAGATACATCATAAACGTACGATAGCGAAAAGCATTTTGCGTGGGCCGAAAACGCCTATGACGCACATGCCCGACATAGATGGCACTATGCTGTATGACGTGGTTAGAACGTGGCGCCCCATGTTCCATCATAAATACACCTTGAAATCATCACATACGCGCAACGCGCTCTTTACGCCATCTTCGTGAAAACCATACCCCCAGTAAGCCCCGGCATAATGCGTACGGGCAGCCATGCCACCAATCTCACGATACCGCCGTTGCGCCGCAACACCTTCAGGGGTAAAGACGGGATGCGCATATTGATAGCGCCCTCGAATGCTCTCGGGAGCAATGTCCCGCACAGGATTTAATGTGACCAGATACTCCGTATCCGTTTTCAGCCCCTGCAAAATATTCATATCGTAGGTTACCGTCACACGATCACTCGCACATTCCGGAACACAATAATTCCAGCTGGACCAGACTTGGCGGCGCCTCGGCATCTCTTGTATGTCTGTATGTAAAATCACCTCATTCGTTTGATAAGGCAAAGCGCCCAGGATGTCCTGTTCCAGGGCACTTGGGTCAGACAACAAGGCCAACGCCTGATCACTATGACAAGCCAAGACCACATGATCGAACCGCTGTGCCGATTCCCCTGCCGCCGTAAGCATGATATGATCGGAGTGGCGCTGAATCGACTGTACGGGCGTACGCGTCTGAATCGTTCCGCGAAACTTACGCAATAACGCGGTTACATACGCGGAAGAGCCACCATCAACAACGTACCATTGCAACAGCTTGCTTGGATCCAGAAACCCGTGATGCATAAAAAACTGCACAAATGTCCGCAGGGGAAAGCGGTTCATTTGGTCGGGGGCCGCAGACCAAATGGCCGCGCCGAACGGAATAAGGAAATCTTCGACAAACGCTTTCGAATACCCTTTCTCCAACAGGTAGTCGCCCACTTTCTGGTCGTCCCTCGCCTCCCGAAGCAAAACATCAAACTCTTTGCGAAACTTACGAATTTCCAGCAACATGCGCAAAAAGGCGGGACGTAATGCATTGTGGCGCTGCGCAAATAATGCATGGAGGCTGGCAAAGCCGTACTCGAGCCCACTGCGCCGATTCATCACGCTGAAGCTCATACTGCTGGGCTTTGCCGTAACATCGAGCGACGCAAGCAACTTCACGAAGTTTGGATAGTTTTCATGGTTGAACACAATAAATCCCGTGTCCACCGCCACCTTTTCATCAGGCAGGGAAATGGTGTGGGTATGCCCTCCGATATAGTCCTCGCTTTCATAGACGGTCACATCATGCTCCCGACTCAATAAGAGCGCGGACACCAACCCCGACACACCACTTCCAACAATGGCTATACGCATACAATCTCCTTATCGCGCAGGTGGTTTCGGCAGCCCTTCCAAGCAAAGCAAAGAACGCAACCGTTGCTCTTCCGGTAATTGGTAGTCGGAGAGCCGCCCCTCAAAAAAAGCATCGTACCCGCTCAAATCCATCAGGCCATGACCAGACCAATTCATGGCTAGAACCTTTTCCTTGCCTTCTTCCTTGGCCTGCTTGGCTTCGCGAATCACCTGGGCAATTGCATGCGAGGTTTCCGGTGCCGGAATAAACCCTTCTGTCCGCGCCCATAATACCGCCGACTCATAACACTCGAGTTGCTCGATAGCATGGGCCTCAATCAATCCATGATTGAGTGCATGGCTAACCATCGGTGCCATCCCATGATACCGCAATCCACCCGCATGAATCGGCTCCGGGATGAATGCATGCCCTAGACTATGCATCGGCAAAAGTGGGGTCATCATGGCAACATCCCCCGCATCGTAAACATACGGCGCGCGGGTAAGTGTGGGGCAAGCAGCAGGTTCGGTTCCCACTACACGCACGTCACGACCCGCCGCTTTATCGGCCAGAAACGGAAACACCATACCCGCAAAATTAGACCCGCCACCGGCACAACCTACAACAACATCGGGATATACCCCAATCTTCTCAAACTGCTTCTTTGCCTCTAATCCAATGATACTTTGATGCAGCATCACATGGTTCAAAACACTGCCCAGAGAATAACGTGTGTCATCACGGGCAACCGCCTGCTCCAGCGCCTCACTGATGGCAATGCCCAAACTGCCAGGTGTATTCGGATCCTCTGCCAGAATGCGGCGCCCAACTTCCGTTTCCTCACTCGGGCTCGCCACACAATCACCACCCCACACCTTCATCATGATTTTACGGAAAGGCTTTTGTGTAAAACTGATACGTACCATGAATATCTTGCATTCGAGACCGATTAACTGGGTCGCAAAAGACAACGCACTCCCCCACTGCCCTGCCCCGGTCTCCGTCGTGAGACGCTTAATACCGAAAACCTTGTTGTAATAGGCCTGTGCTACAGCACTATTGGGCTTATGACTCCCCGCTGGCGACACCCCCTCATTCTTATAATAGATTTTTGCAGGCGTACCCAAGTATTCCTCGAGACGGCGTGCCCGATACATCGGAGTAGGACGCCAGAGTTTATAGATACCGAGCACCTCTTCCGGAATATCTACCCAGCGGTCGGTGCACATTTCCTGCTCAATAATATTCATGGGAAAAACCGGAGCCAATGCATCTGGCCCGATCGGCTGTCCCTCCATGTCAACCGGTGGAGGCATCGGCGCGGGAAAATCCGCATTCAGATTATACCACTGCCGGGGAAGTTCATCTTCTGTTAAATTGACCTTGATCCATTCACTATGCATATGCTCAGCTCCTTGCCATGCCCTCTACAAGGGACAAAATTAAAAGCGCATCCCACCAGCCAGGGAAAGACTCCAAGCGCGATTCGCAATCCCTGCACCATTCTCTATCTTTTCTTCTGTTCGATCCCGTGCATCTATAATGCGCACATCCCCGCGGGTTTCAGGAATATCGTGCCAATCCCAAGCCCCGGACAGATACCAGCGCGTTCCCATCGGATAACGAAGCGAAACGCCAGCAGCATAATAATTCACATTATTAAAGGTATCTTCAAAATACAAATTGCGCAACACATGTTCATCGAATCCTTCCGCACGGGCAATCGGCGTATAATGCATATATCCAGAAAAGAGGATCCCACTCCAATGCGTTTGCATGCCAATGCCCATGTAGGGAATATGAAACGTTTGCTCGTAGTTGATCCCATTTTGATCAGCTGGAAACGTTCCACGGCGATCGCGAAAGCCCGTATCGGAATAAATGAAGGTGCCCCCGTATTGCGACCAATCCCAGTACAGCTGGCGATACCCCCCTAGCAGATGGAACCGAAATGCCTCTGGTTGCCAAAACGTCCAAGCCGCATGCAAGTCCAACGTGTAAGCACGATTAATATCTACGGGGCCATCTGAAAAATGCGTCCAAACCATGGGAATGAAATAATCGTAATCAGTCATTTCACCACGGCCCTCTGAAATCGCTTCCCAATAACTCGCATGTAGGGCCCAGTTTTCCCCTATTCCTACTTGCAAGGCAATGCCGGCATAAAACAAGTCTTCGATATCCCATGTTAATTCACTTAGGACAAAGGCATCGTTATATGCAAGCTCAAGGGCTGTGCCCTGCTGCCAACGAACGCCAACATCGACATGCATGTGGTAGCCAGGTGTGTCAACAACGACAGTACCAGTCGGTGGCACACGCGAAGCAGCGGCCCTATGTACTGCCATGAAAATCACGCAGCACAACATCCCATACCTAACAGAGCCGAATACACCATGTTGTAGTGTAATCTTCATACGCTTCTCGTATAAAACGCGCACAGTCTATTGCCCCAACAACCGCTGAACCATTGTTAAAATGCACCAAAAAAGATACTGCTGAACGTCGTGATCGGAGCCGTTTCACGAAAATCATCCACGGCAGCGCGAATTTCTTGAATCGTAGCCTCGATCTCCTCGTACACCTTGTCATCTGAAAGCAAGCGACCGATCGTTCCTTCACCACGCTCGACCTTCTCCGTTACTGTCCGCAACGAGGCCATGATGGCCTCTAGATCTTCCCAAGCGGCAGCACTATCATCTGAAAGCAAGCGGCCAGCCACCCCCTCGCCAGCCGTCAATCCATCCACAATCTGACGTACACCTGCCGCAGAAGCAGCTAAATCTTCATATAGGGTGTCATCCTCGGAAAGCAGCTTGCCCAACATGCCCTGCCCAGCATTGACACGCGTTATCATCTCATCCAATTGTTCAACCGCATTCCGTACACGCCCGAAAATGTCCCCTTCAATGATGTCCTTTCGTGCTGCGGCTACGATTTCCGCCGCATCAAGCATCAAATCATGCGGATCGGACCCCACATATTGCTCCTTTTCCAGAATGTCCGCATCGGGATCCCCCTCGTGAATCTGAAGTTGCTGCCCACCTAAAAGGGTTGTGGTAACAATACGAAACTCGTAACCCTCGCGAATGGTTACCGGCGTATCTAACTGTAATGTCACGCATACCCCATGACAGAAAACATCGTCGGTGAGTTCCAGTCTCCGTACCTTACCAACAGGCATCCCGCGCATAACCACATTGTCGCCCGTACGCAAGCCCTTCACATCATTAAACGTTACCTGAATCTCATATTTATCCTGAAATAACGATTCCTGGGATAAAATAATGGTAAAGTAGCCCAATCCCAGGAAGATCATGACCAGAAATGCTCCCACGATGATTTCCATCGTTAACTCTCGCTCACGCCAATCTTTTTTCACGCTTCCTCCCAAGCTCCTCGTTTTGTGATGTACTGCGATTCAAGAAACCGCACCACTTGCTCATTACGACTATCAACAAATTCTTGCGGGGTAGAAACTTCTATAATCTTCCCCTCCTGCAGAACCGCAATACTGTGGGCAATGGCTAATGCACTATGCAGATCATGCGTTACCACGACGCTCGTGATCTTTGTCTCTTCCCGTAAACGATCAATTAAACGATCAATGGTACGCGAAGTCACCGGATCCAGTCCCGACGTAGGCTCATCATATAATACAATATCCGGATTCGTGACAATGGCACGCGCCAGACCTGCACGTTTTTTCATCCCTCCCGAAATCTCCGATGGACGTTTATTCCCATCTCCGCCCATCCCTACCATATCCAGAACCTCTGCAACCCGACGATCAATTTCACCAGTCGTCATACGGGTTTTTTCCTGCAAGGGTAACGCAATGTTCTCGGCTACACTCATCCATGCCAGCAAAGCGCCTCCCTGAAACAAGTACCCGAACCGGTTCCGAATCTGTTCCAACGCGCGCCCTGACGCATGATTGACAATCACATCCCCGACAAAAACATTGCCTTCATCAGGAGTGAGCAGGCGAACCATGTGCTTTAATGTTACACTCTTACCGGTCCCTGATGGCCCCACCAACGCAAACGTTTCCCCCCGGCGAATCGAGAAATCGATCCCATCCAACACAGGGGGGCCCCCGAAGGCTTTGCATACCCCTTCAAACCGTATAATAGACTCTGTCGTATCTGTTGTTGCCATGGCCCCTAGCTACCGCTCCTCATTCTGGACGCAAAATCACATAGGATGGTAGCCCTCTGACACCAAGTTGATCAAGCACGCGTTTTGTGTTCGGATCTGACGGGTCCTCGGCCTGAAACTTTAATCGTACATATGGTTCCAGTGCTGCCTTTACCGATTCATCCTGGAACGTTGTCCGGTCCATCGCCAGACAGTTGCGACACCAAGTCGCCCAGAAATCAATAAAAAGATCCTGTCCCGTCTCCTGCGCCTCTGCCGCGGCCTCCGCGGGGTCATGCAACCAGAATCCGGTGGCATCCACGGTTGCTTCACCACTGGATCCCGTCCAACGCAATAAAGAAACACCCAGATACCCATAGTAAGCTGCTGCAATCAAAATCAATACGCCAAAGCCGATTTTAACACGTTCCATCCAGCGCCCTGGCTTGGGTAAGAACGAGAGGCCAGCCCCAGCGAAAGGCCATGGCAAGGCCATACCTAGGCCAAGAATAAAAGGTAACAGCAAGGCCAACGGATAGCCGTCCTGATAAAATCCAGTAGACAAAACCAGCACGGATATCACGACCGGCGCAACACAAGCCCCTGCCAAAAGTGCTGCCACCCCACCAAACAAAAATGCCGTCCAGACGGGGCCACGTTTCTTATTCTGCCCGACAATGGTCTGATAGCGCGAAAAATCAATTTGAAAGACATCAAACATGGCCAGCGCCAGCAACACGAACAATACCGCAATACCCATATTGAACCAGGGGTTCGCATTGAGCGCTCCGAATTGTGCGCCTGTGAACACCACTACGAGCCCTAATGCCCCGTAAACCAAAGCAATGCCAGCACCGTAAACCGCGCCAAGCCCAAACCCACGGGCTCGCGACCCGGCCTGAGAGCCTGCCCCAATGATCGCAATGTTGATCGGGATCATCGGCAAAACACAGGGTGTAAGATTTAAGGCTAAACCACCCAGCAAAATGGCAAGAATGCCGATCCAGATCCCGCGGCCAGCAAAGAGTGCCTCAATGCCGGACGGTGCCATGCCCTCCCCCGCCTCGACGCGTTCCATAAAACCGAGAAATGCATCCACATTCAGATAGCCCGCCTCGGTACCAATAATCGTAAAGTCATCAAAAACCGTAGCGTCTGCGACGGGTATTGCCGGCTGCGCATCTGTATCCGCAGCCTCTACAGTTGCCTCCGCATCGCCAGCAGGATAAAACTCGCGCGTTTGCGGCATAAAACAAATCTCATCGTCGCACCCCATATAACGCACGATAAGCTTGAAGTTCGCATCCGTCACATGTTCCACGCTGTAACGCAAGACGAAGTCTTCCTGAAACACATCCATCTCTTCATCCATAAATGGATCGAAAACCGTGACGGGATCCGGCCTCTCCAATAAAATGATCTCAGCACCCTCTGCTTCTACCTCCAAATAGCGATCATACAGATAGTGCCTGTCCGGCACCGTGAAGGCGATTTCCAGGATATCATCCTCAAGATGTACCACCACATCAAACGGGTCTGCATCAAATCCGAAAGCTGACGTCAGCAACGACAGCATGAATAATATGTACAATAGAACGCGCTTCATACGTTTCCTTCTCCTTAGGCTTTACTCTATAGTACCGCCCCAGGATACCGAACATTACATCTTATCCTTTTACATAACAAAACGTTCAGACCGGCGACACCGAATCGAGTATTGAATTTTCGCTTCAAGATACCATACTGACATAAATAGCGGACTTTTGCCAATCAAGGAGACCCATTCGCAATAAAAAAGGCTTTCTTCATGCATATCGGCTTACCCAAAGAAATCAAAGCGGAAGAATACCGAGTCGGTCTCACCCCTGTCGCTGTTAAAGCATTCGTCAAACATGGTCACACCGTAATGGTGCAAAGCGAAGCCGGTGTGGGCAGTGGATTTGTTGATGACGATTATCGTTCCGCTGGCGCGCTCATCGTCGAAACGAACGAAGAGGTGTTTGCGAGAGCCGATATGATTGTGAAAGTGAAGGAACCCATGCCCGAAGAAGTTCCTCTCCTGCGGGATGGGCAGATTCTTTACACCTACCTCCACTTGGCGGCCAACAAGAACCTTACGCAGGCCCTACTGGATCGTAACATCATCGGGATCGCGTATGAAACCGTTGAACGCGATGATGGAAGCCTACCTTTATTAACCCCGATGAGCGAAATTGCCGGACGTCTCTCTGTGCAGGAAGGCGCTAAATATCTTGAAAAACCATTTGGTGGCCGCGGCATCCTCCTAGGGGGGGTACCTGGCATTCGCAGAGGCAAAATTGTGATCCTCGGCGGAGGAGTGGTTGGCACCAATGCCTGTAAGATGGCCATTGGTATCGGCGCGGATGTAACCGTCCTGGATATTGCATCTCAGCGACTTGTTTACCTCGATGATATCTTCGGTACACATATTACCACGCTATACTCCAATGAAAGCAATATTGAGGAGTCCGTGGCGGAGGCTGATGTTGTAATCGGGGCCGTGCTAATCCCTGGAGCCACAGCACCGCGCCTTGTGCGACGAGACCATCTCAAACGGATGCGACGCGGGGCCGTGATTGTAGATGTTGCCGTCGATCAAGGAGGTTGCTTTGAAACCTCACGCGCAACTACACATACCGACCCTGTCTTTATCGAAGAAGACGTTGTGCATTATTGCGTTGCCAACATGCCCGGAGCTGTAGCTCTCAGCTCTACGATGGCCCTAACGAGCGTTACATACCCGCTCGGACTCAAAATTGCCGACCTCGGACTGGAAAAAGCGCTGCAAAATAGCCTGCCACTTCGAAAGGGGGTAAACCTTTATCAAGGAGCCTGTACATACGCAGGGGTTGCGGAAAGCCTCGACATACCATACACACCGCTACAAGATGTAGTACCCAACCTTTTATAGTCCTGTGTCCCGCATGTGCGCTGCGCCGAAATAATGCAATTTTTTTTTGTAATATTGCTTGCGACCATTGCGAAATGCATAGCAGCTACCTATAATACTGCCGTATGAGTTGTGTAGCAAAACAGTTTCAGGTTGTCAGGAGTTTCTCATTTGAAAGCGTTTATATTTTTATCTATTTGCCTCATGGTTTTCAGTAGTGGTTCTGTATTTGCGGGGTCGGATAGCCCCGTGGATCCAGTAGCCGAGCTACAGGATGCAGCCTTGAATTATGAGGCTGCGGCAGAAGCCCATATGAATCTAGCACGTAACTTTCTTGGCTCCCTACAAGAAGAACCCTCCGAAGAGAATGCGGCACAACGGCGCAATCGGCGAACAAGCAATGCAGGACTCGAGTTGCAAGCAGCAGAGCAACTCATGAGCGCAGCCGGAAACTTTGATCATGCCGCACGCGCATGGAATGCGGCTGCACAAGCCGACCCCGATCGTGACTCACGCGCCTTTTTCCGCGAATCCGGACGCGAAGCCCGCAAGCGCGCAACCTCATTGATTCGCCGTGCAGCAGCCTTAGCGGAGCATGCCGCACTCGAATATGCCGCCGTAAATGATTTGCGCAATCAAAGCCGTGCCAGTCATCGTGCGGGACGCATTCGCGAACAATTAGCCGATCGGCGCTAATCCCGATCTAGTGATCTGCGGCGGGTCTGTGCAAGCTCCAATGTTTGCCCGCGCTCGAGAACATGCCCGGAAATACGTTCTCCAACCGATAGATTATCGCGAACCTCCATAACCTCGATCTCGCCCACTATCGGTCCCGGGAGCACTTCCAAAAGGTCACCGGTCAAGGGATCCGTCACAGGCTTGCCTTGTCCGCGAACACGATAGACCTGCCCCACGCGCAAACCGCGTTGCCGTCCGCCGTTAATCACAACCCGCGTGCCCTCTACATCCGCAATCATAGGCGTCCAAGGTAAACGCGGCATCCGTTGCGTAATACCGCGCAATCCGTCCCGAATCGCGTCCGATGTTGCTTGCCCCAATGGTGTTTGAAAAAAAGCACTTCCCCCAAACTCCACACCAGCATAATTGGCCTGGGCATAGGCCTCCCGCGCGCGGGCACGACCACGGCTTTGTACGGAATCAATAATCGTGCCGGTTTCCACATCCACAATCGTCAACGTTAAGCTAACGCGTGCGGTATACCCGCCACCACCAATCAGCCAACGGCGCATCCGCATCCAAAACTCGCCACCACTCGTCTGCGAAAAATCGGTAATAACACCCCGAATCAGATACTGGGCATTATCCAATCGCCCTTCATCCACTTTCCCTTCCCGCCGAAACAAACCATGCCGTTGCCGGTTAATTTCGTCCACGACCGTACCAATCTGAATACGCTCGAGTACGACAAAATTCCTGGCAGCGACCAATTCTGAGACCAATAAGTCCGCCATACCGGGGCCCAAACGCCATTGCCCCTCAAAACCGGTGCGGTTTTCAAAAGAGGCAACGGCTACCCGAGGCGGCACCCAGTCCCGTCCGAGAGGCCGAATGCTACGTGTTGCGGGGCCGGCACAAGCTGTCAGGAGAATGCTCACCAGCCCCAACCAAACGAAAAGCATCTTATTCATGGGCACACTATATCAATCCCTCTACACAACAGCAAGCCAGCAAAGCGAAGAGGCACAATCTGGCCAGACGCCCTTTTGGCAATATAAGCCGACACCCCCAATAAACCGGTTCACGCCTCTAATGCCGATCGCATGTCGATCAGCGCGCAAGCCCATCTATCTGCATGCCCGAATAATACTGATCCTTGATCTTGCGCAATTGTGCAAAGGAAGCAAAGTCTTTAGCCTGCAAAAAGAGATTCGTGACCTTTTCTTCTTCCAGCGTTACAAATAGCGCCCCAGCCGGATCCGTAGCATAACGCGCCAAACGTGCCTCGATCGCAGCATTGCCAGGTGCAACCTGCAAAGCAAACCGCAAATTATCCTGCAAATAATCATGCCCCCCAAACACCAAGGTATCGCCTGGAAGAGATAAGATCCGCTGTAAACTATGATACAAATCCTCTACACTCCCACCCAAGGCGCGTCCACAAGCCCCATTAATCAAACAGTCTCCCGTGAAAACCGCCTTGGCGAAAGCACTATAATAACCCACATCATCAGAAGTATGTCCCGGCAACGCAAGCGCTTCAAGATGAAGGTTCTTCTCTGCGTCCGTCGGCGTAATCTGCCCTGATAACGCATCGAAACCCGCTGTATGGTCGTAATGCTGATGCGTGAGCAAAACCGCATGCAAATGAAAATTTTGCTCCTGTATAGAGGATAAGACCGGAGCAGCGGATCCTGCATCTATGACAACGGCAGCCTTGCGTTGAGATAAAATATAAACAAAGTTATCTTCTAAAATGGGGACCGCAGTCACTCGCCATTCGTTCCCGCGATCGAATACAATGGGTTTGCGTATACCTGCCATAGTCCCTCTCCTCGTTTCTAGATTCCACTGGTACCTGCCGCACCATGTACATCATGAGACCGCTTCCGGAGCAGGCATGAATCGCGTGTCTTTGCGTGCTTGATCAATGACCGCCATCACAGCCATAGCCTCCTCCAATTGTACGGGAAAGGGTTCCCCGTGAAAGAGGGTTTCATATAAAGCATCCCAGATCTTACCGGGCTCCTCGGATGGCACGATCCGCTTTTCGTCGATCCATGTAAGCGTTTCCGGCTCCCCAAAGTTCGATCCAATCGTTCGCTCCCCCAACGGCAAGGAACCGTCTGGCAAAACAAACGCCGCGCCAGGAACCCCCTCATAAGATGCACGCGGCGTTAAAGGGACCGATGGATCCAAATAGCGTAATGTAATGTCGCGTCCCTTGCAGGATAACGCGCCACGTGTGCCCCAAATCAAATACTCAGGTGCAGGCAATGCCGCGCCGCCACTAATTTCAATATCTACCACGGTCCCCGTATGACCCTTCATCACAATCTTGACATGATCCTCCGCATCACCGACAGCCGCGATACAATCCAAATGAGCCGTGACGGATTGCAAGGGGTGCTTGGGTGCCCCGAGAAATTGCAATCCATGATCGAGGATGTGCGATCCCCAGTTCCCGAGCTGCCCACCACCATAGCGTAGAAGCGTTTGCCAGTCATTTCGGCGACCAAAACTAACGCGCGAAAGCTTGATTTCCGCCACGCGACCAAGCAAACCTTCATCGAGAATCGAACGGATGGTACAAAACCCCGGTTCGAACCGTCTATTATGACGAATAAAGAGATTGCCAGCACTCTGTTTGGCAGCCTTTTCTAGCGCAAGCGCCTCTGCATGCGTTACACACATCGGTTTTTCCAAAACCACATGTTTGCCAGCGGCAAGAGCCACTTGCGCATGCACCATATGGTCACAGGTTCGCGTGGCAATACTTACAACATCCACGGCCGGGTTCTGTACAAGCCTATTGAGATCATCGGTGATTTGGGCTCTGGGATAAGCCGCGTGAAAACGATCCCGCCAAGGCGTAAAGGTATCGCATCCAGCCACAAGCGAAAAGCGATCTTCACGACGTGCTATTTCTTTACACTGCATGCCCCAGCCCGCACGCCCAAGCCCAACAATACCAATCCCAATACGTCCTGTGTCCACCTTTATCCCCTACCAAAATTCAATGGATGCACGCACAATCCGTGCGGCTAAATCATCCGCTGCTGCACGCAAATTGGCACGCTTTGCTGACGTCAAGTCTCCTGTCAGCAAAAAGTCGTGCTCCCCATTTACACGCCGATTTACCAATACGTCTCCCGTGCTTCGTTCAACCAATTGGATATCCGCTTGAATGGTCATCCGATATTCTTCGGCCGTTGTTGTCGCATCCCGTTCAAAACGTAATGGATCCAACGAAAACCCGGTCAAACGAACGCGCAACGTAACATCTGCACGACTCTCTTCGCCCACCGACAACGTCCCATCACGCTGAAATTCGGCTATTGTTGCCTGCGTCGTCACGACTTCCAGCGAAGGTTCATCCGTTCCATTGGAAAAAACCGGTACATGTACAACGTCAAGGCCCGGGGGCAAACTGGAACCCAATTGATAACCTAGGCATCCTGACCCGATACCTATATGTATGAGTATACCGAAAAGGGCAAATATTGTTAGCCGTTTCATGTATGTCTACTCTTCTTTCTCTGCCAGCAACGCTTGTAGCGATGCAATCCGATCCTGTACAAAAGATTCACGATCGGAATTCGGGAAACGACGCAAAAAATCCTCATAATGCATCAGCGCAGCTCGTACATTACGACCCCTTCTCTCATAGAATTCTGCTTTTTCAAGATGGAGTTCTTCCAGGCGACGACGTAAAACACGGATGCGTTCACGCGCTTCCTCGGCTTGCTCCGGCGCCAGATCTTCACGCAAGGCCGCAAAGAGCGCCTGCAAAGCAGCGTGTGTACGGCGCGCATCGCGCGGATTTCGTTTAGCAATCCGCTCCAGCACAAGCCCTTTGCGAAAGATTGCTTCCCGTGCCACATCATGCTGACCATGATATATAATAACATTTTCGTAGGCCGTTACAGCATCTGCATAGTCCCGCGCCTCCTCATATATCTGGCCGATTAAGAGACGAATTTCCGGAACCTCCGACCAATTGGGTCCATTGGCAAGCACGATGTTAAAAAGCGGAATGGCACGCTCAGGACTCTCAAAGCCAGGAAGAAACAGAAAGCTTCCCCGCCGTTGTTCCATCACGCTACGCGCCGTATCTAACTGTTCAGATAAAATCGTCTTATAGGGAAACTGGCCAGCATAATGCTCAATCAGATACTGATATTCACGAAACGCGCGCTCATAACGTCCACGCATGCGGAAGACACGTGCCAATGCCAATTGCGCTTCGGCCGCCTCATCCGTATCGGGCCATTGATGCACCAATGCATTCAATTGTCGTGCCGCAGAGCGTAACCGTCCGCTCTCTTTCACACGAACCGCATACTCCAACTGCGCCGCAGGATCATCTTCACGTGTGCGCCGAAAAAACGTACCGCTTTTGCGCGAAAGCCCCGAAAAACGATCATCGGTCCCGCGCCCCTCCCAGTCGTCGCCATCAAATTCAACCATCTGCGCCTGACTGACTCCGCTGAGCAAAACCCCCAAACCCACAACACCAAAAAGTATATACCGTTTTATATGCATCCCGACACGGTAGCGATGCCAACAAAAAAGGGCAAGAGCAAAGGCGGCCATGACATACCAGAAACACCATTTTCTTTGCCATCAGCGGATTGCACGCAATGACTCTTGATTCAGCAATCCTTGATAGCTAGACTGCATCACACATAAAGAGGATCTGCCATGTATCAGGCAGATTGAACCCGTGTTGGAGTTTCATTTTGCAGTTGAGAGCATCTATGAAAAAAGTACTGATTCCTACTAAACTACACGTCGTCACAGCGGAACGCCTTCAAGATCACGGTGGTTACAACGTGATACAAGACGAAACGACACCCCTACCGGAGTTGATTCGCATGCATCATGATGCCTATGCACTCATCGTCCGAAGCGAAAAGGTCACTTCCGAGATTCTGGCGGCAGCCCCGCAACTCAAAGTCATCATACGCGCAGGCGCAGGCTACAACACGATCGACACAAAAGCAGCGCGCGCCCGTGGTGTAGATGTCATGAACACACCGGGTGCCAACTCAAACGCCGTCGCCGAAGAAGTCATTGCCATGATGCTTGCCGACGCACGCCATATCGTCAAAGCCGACCCCTCTGTAAGAGCAGGCAAGTGGGAAAAAAAGCAGTTCATGGGCACCGAAATCACTGGCAAAACGGTAGGTATTGTCGGTTTGGGCTATATCGGACAACTGGTTGCCAAACGTTTAAGCGGCTTCGAATGCATGTTGCTCGGCTACGATCCCATTGTGACGGCAGAACGCGCCAAACATGTTAATGTAACCATGTTATCCCTGCAGGAACTCTTTGAGCAGGCAGATTATATTTCTTTGCATATTCCCGAAAATGAAGAGACCAGAGGCTGCATCAACGCAGAATTGCTGGAACGGATGAAACCGGGCGCCACCCTGATCAACTGTGCACGAGCTGGCATCCTGGACGAAAACGCCCTGCGAGAAATCAAAGCGCGCAAGAATCTCCGCTTCCTCAACGACGTGTACCCAAAGGATGAAGAGGGCCCGAAATCGGTTACAGACCTTGCCGACTTGATGCTACCGCACTTGGGTGCCAGCACCCGTGAAGCCAACCGCAATGCCGCCATTCGCGCCGCCGAACAACTTATCGACTTTGATGACAAAGGCATCATGAGCTATGTGGTAAATCGCGATATACCGCTCGGTCTCAACGAACATTTCTGTGATCTGGCCTACACCGTAGGAAAACTCTGCCGTTGTATTGTCACCCTACAGGGAAAACCCCGCCACATTGAAACCAGCATCTACGGGTCACTTGCTCCCTATGCCGACTGGCTCGCTACATCCATCGTGGCAGGAATCTGCGAAGACTTCGACCGCACCAGCGGCCCTCAAGGAACCTACGGGTATGTAGAGGAACACGGTCTAACCTTTACCAACCGCCAAGTCGACGAAAACAAGCAATTTGAAAACTCTATCACCGTGGATTTGACTGCCCAGATCGGCGAAGAGCAAATGAAACACGTAAGTGTACGCGGAACCGTAGAAGAGGGCGTCATGCTCATCTCACGTATCAACGAGTTCGATAAACTCTATTTTGAGCCGGTAGGCCCCGTAATTCTCTTCCTCTACCAGGATCGCCCAGGTGTTATTGGAACCATCGGACGCATGCTGGCAGAGCGCGACATCAACATTGAAGACATGCGCAACCCGCATGACCCCAAAACAGACCGCTCCTTGGCAATTCTCAAAATCAGTCAAGTCGTACCCGAACAAGAACTGCAGCGCATGAAAGCCGAAATCGATGCGATAGCCGCCTTCAGTATCAAATTCTAAACGATAACGTGTTAGAAACAGAATCGCATTTCTTTCCGTCATACGGTAGGCTCTGCCCATGCAATCTATAACCGACACCATCGCCGCCATTGCTACCGCCCCTGGCGCCGCAGGCATAGCCATCATTAGAATATCAGGGCCAGCGGCATTTTCCATTGCCGATGCCATCTTTCGATGCAAGCCACCAGCCCCTTCTACACGTCCCGCCATGCAGGTTATATATGGACATATATTTGATGGCAAAAAAGATATCGATGAAGCCCTTCTCTTACCCTTCCGAGCACCAGCTAGCTACACACGCGAGGATGTCGTTGAGTTACATGTGCACGGTGGCAGCATCATCGCCCGCAAAGCACTGCAATGCATCCTTCAAAAAGGTGCCCGACCTGCCGGACCGGGAGAATTCACGCGACGGGCTTTTCTTTCCGGACGCATTGATTTACTCCAAGCCGAGGCTGTCATGGACCTCATCGCCGCTAAATCGCAACGGGCCGCTGAAGCTGCCGTCGAACAACTTGAAGGTTCCCTCAGTCAATCGTTCGATGCCATCTATGACATGTTAATTGCCGTAGCGGCAGATCTCGAAGCCCAACTCGACTTCGATGAAGACGAGCTACCCGCTCGCGCAACCGAAGACCTAATGCTACGGCTAGGACTGGCCCGCAAACAACTCGAGAATCTCCTCGCTACCTGGGAGGAAGGGCATCGTCTACGCGAAGGAACCCTCGTTGTCCTAGCCGGGCGTCCCAACACAGGAAAATCCACACTGCTTAATCTTCTGCTCGGAAAAGACCGTGCCATTGTCACGCCGATTGCCGGTACCACCCGCGACAGTCTTGAAGAAGAAGTCATCCTCAACGGATTCCCCCTACGCATCGTGGACACGGCAGGTCTCCGCACCGTCGACTGCGAAATAGAACAGGAAGGTATCCGCCGATCTCGCGCGCTCATGCAAAAAGCCGAAATTGTCATTATGATTGTCGATGCCTCCCGTCCACTCGATGCCGAAGACCATGCATTACTGGAAAGTTGTCCCCAAGACAGAACGCTTGTTCTTCTCAACAAGAAAGACCTCGGACAAGTCGTTACTGAACAAGATGTTACGTTAAATAACGTTATATCCTGTTCCTTACTGCAATCCAATAAAAAAGAGAACCAATCTAGTCATCTTCCGGTTTCCTCCTTCGCGCTGCGCGCTATGGCGGACCGTGAGAAAGGCGGTACTGCGAACACCGTTTCCCCGCATCCCGAGCCGTTTGTAGTCCCGCCTTCAGGCGGATCCCTCGAAAATGAGAATAACAGGCAAATACAAGGCCTCGATGCCTGCAAACAAGCCCTCTGCGACATGCTGCATCTCTCCACGCAAACGGAATCGCATGCCGTGATCGCGGAACGCCACCGTGATATGGCGCAAACAACCATTCATGCCATCATGCAAACCGAAACCATTCTCCGCAAGGGCGGCGAATCCAGCGAAATGATTGCAGCCATGGCTCTACGCGACGGCGTCGAATCACTCGGCCAAATCACCGGACGCAGCTACCACGCCAACCTCCTCGATACCATCTTCAGCCGCTTCTGCGTCGGAAAATAAACCAGAAGAATGGGCTCCCGCTTCAGCTCGTAGTACCGCAGGCACAGTCGTCCGGCACTAGCCTCCATGCATTACACTTGACGTGCAATCATCAACCGTGCAGATTGACAACATGACAGATAAAGAAACACAGAAGGAAACGAATGATTTTGATGTGATTGTAATCGGGGGCGGACATGCAGGGGCCGAAGCGGCATTAGCCGCTGCCCGGAGCGGTGTACGCACGGGCCTGCTTACCATGGATCCTTCAAAGATTGCCACCATGCCCTGCAACCCTGCTGTTGGCGGCATTGCAAAATCCCATCTGGTATGTGAGCTGGATGCCTTGGGTGGCGAAACCGGACGGAATGCCGATTTTACAGGATTGCAATACCGCGTGCTCAACACACGCAAAGGTCCCGCCGTACGCGCAACCCGCGTTCAGTGCGATAAAGAAGTCTACTCCCAGCGCATGGCGTTTGTCGTGCACCAGCAGGAAAACCTATCCATCATCTCGGGCACGGTTCAAAAACTGCTCGTCAAAGACGACAGCATCTACGGAGTTGCCTTAGGCGATGGACGGGAGGTGTACACCAAAACCGTTGTAGTCACCCCGGGCACCTTTCTCCAAGGCCGTATTCATATCGGCAAAGATGTGCGCGCTGGCGGGCGTGGCGACGCCAAGTCTGCCGATGCCCTTGGCGAGAGTATTCGCGCGCTTGGGTTTGAAACTGGACGTCTCAAAACCGGCACGCCTCCCCGCATCCATCGTGACTCCATCGACACCCGCGAAATGGAAGAACAACATAGCATGGATCCCCTACCCCTGTTTTCCTGGGAAGCGCGGCGTATCCACCAATTGTTCCACGTGGAACACCAGCGAGATCTACAGCGACTGTTCCACGTGGAACAAATCGCGCCGGAGCGAATCCCCTGGATCCCCGGGCAGGACTTGATGCCCTGTTTCTTCACCCACACAACGCCGGTAACACACGCCATTATTGCCGAAAATCTGGAAAAAAGCTCGATGTATAGCGGAGCGATCAGCGGCACTGGCGTTCGTTATTGTCCATCGATCGAAGATAAAATCGTCAAATTTTCGGAGAAAGATTCGCACCACGTTTTTATTGAACCCGAAGGACGCACCACGCCGCTTCTCTATCCAAATGGCACCTCGAACAGTCTCCCGCAAGATGTACAGGAACGGTTGATTCATTCTATTCCGGGTATGGAAAAAGCAGAGATTGTGCAATGGGGCTACGCGATTGAATATGATTATGTGCACCCTACCCAACTCAAGCATTCGTTGGAAACGAAAAAAATAAGGGGGTTGTTTTTTGCCGGGCAAATCAATGGAACCACGGGGTATGAGGAAGCTGCAGCCCAAGGGTTCATGGCAGGCGCGAATGCCGCCCGTCAGGCAAGGGGACAATCGGAATGGGTATTGGGACGCCATGAAGCCTATATTGGCGTCCTGATCGACGATTTGGTCACCAAAGGCACCGATGAGCCCTACCGTATGTTTACCTCGCGTGCCGAACATCGCTTGAGCTTGCGGCAGGACAATGCACGCTTCCGCCTCTCGGACCATGCACGCGAATTGGGAGTCGCACCGCAGGCGTTTATAGACGAAACCATGCGATTCAAGCGTGAGATTGAAAAAGAGACGGAGCGAATGGACAAGACCTCCATATCTGGAGCAAGCATGTCGCAGCGACTGCGTCGGACCGAAACCGCGTATACCGATTTACCGGATGCACGACAGGATCTCGATCCTGTCGTCGTCGAACAACTCGAAATCTTTGCCAAATATCATGGCTACATTGTACGAGAGCAAGCCAATATCCGTAAGCTGGCCAACTTGGAGGACCAGCTCATTCCGGCTGATATTGACTTTTGGCCAATCAAGGCATTGAGCTATGAATCACGTGAAAAACTGAGTAAGATTCGGCCCGTCTCAATGGCCCAAGCTTCCCGCATCCCCGGCATCAGCCCAGCCGACCTAGCCATTCTGAGTGTTGCGATCCACCAATAAAGCCTGTATGACCATTCTTTTGGCAGACTCACAGGTGACTGCATGTAGTCCGCTTTCGATCAAAGCGAGACCGTGCATGCGTAGAGCATGAGTGTCCGTGGCGTGTCCTTCCGGCTTTGCACGGGCTCTGGCTATGCACAATCCTCGCGCGAGGCTGCTTTCGGCGAAAACAGCCTACAGAAAATGACGTTACAACCTACCGCAGTGCGAGCCAGATCGTGGCAATGATAAGAGGGGTGAGCGTGCCAAAGACAAAGGCGAGGGGATATTTATTGGGGATTTCCCGCGAGCGCCACCAGACAATCACACCCGCCACAGATATCCACGGAAGACCAAAAACAATCGTGCGAATCATCGCCGGCACATGGGGCCCGCCGTCCAGCCATAGAAAACGCAAGAGTAAACTACCCGCACAAATCAGAAAGCCGATTGTGTAGTACAATATGAGATGCTTATTCATGTGTTGCTTCTTCCTCTTCCGGTGCGTCGGGAAAGTCTCTAATGATTGTCACCACAAGTTCAGCTACCCGCACCCCGAATTTGCGCATGTAGGAATGGTTCAGCATAACCCCGTCTGGTTGCAGATGTAACCAATCTTCCACCGATAAGTCAATCGTACGATTCCCATAGGGAACACGAATGACGTAATCCATGCGTAGCGTATTGCCCTTGACGGTCATGTCGGCTTCACCAACGATATCCGGCGCGGTGCCGATGTAACGGTTCTCTCCGGCCGGTGCAAAAGTCCACACACGCTCTTGGACGGTACCATCATTATACACAAATACTTCATCGAGCGTGCCTATGCCATCTTCATCCCAGCTTCCGATAAAGTCAGCCCGGAACGAACTTGTTATCCGACCACGACGATTCTTTATCAGTCCATAAGCAGTGAGCCTACCCTCAAAGTATTCTTCCAGAACGAGTTCTGGTTTTTCATCCGAAAAATCTTCGATCCGCATAGAGGAACAACCAGCCAGCATTCCGAAAACAACCACAGCGATTACTACTTTTTTCATATATTTCTAAACCCTTATTATATAGTTAGATATGTATATCTTTACGAGACGCATCCAAGATACCGCATCTGCATGTTGCGGGGCAGGATTCCGGTTTCGGGTGCCAAGCCACCATTCTGCCAATTGCACATTCCTGCACGCCGAACACCAAAACCATGCCTTCTCCCAGCTCATACCACCTTCTACAACTTTCCGGTATAAACCGCCCACGTTGCGGTAAAGCTGCTGGCGTCTCTCAACTTTCTTCACCACCGACGTCCCGACTCTCCCAAGAGGTCGGGATCGGTGGGATCGAGGCAGCCTGGCAGAAAGCGAACAATAATACTGATAGGTTTCCGTGATTGGTATCACTCGCCACTCGCCACTCGCCACTAATTCATTCTTTTTGGTGGCTCATACCTATCAAACAAAATCCTACAGGTCTTACAGAATGGTTTGGCTTTGTCTTTGGGCTCGCTTGCGCCATGAGCGCGGCGTAGTGCCACGATGCTGCCGAAAACAGCGGTTGAACCGCGACAAGGTCGAGAATCCGCATTGATAGGCGATTTGGGAAATGGGGGTAGGGGATGTAGCTAAGGCCTCACAGGCTGCCGCGATACGCGTTTCGGCCAAATATTCGGAAAAGCGCATGCCTGTCGCTTGATGAAACGTGCGACTGAGATGCTCTGGGCATACACCAAAACCAGCAGCAATCTCATACAAGCGTAAAGGGGTATCGTACGCTTCCCGAATGCGGCGACAGGTTTCTTGCACGGGAATGGGCCAGGCGGGCACCTCCACATCAGGTACTACCCCCTCCATTCTCTGTAAAACCTGCCGCATAGACAGCGCCACGGTTTCGCTCCAGGCAATCTTCTGCGTGGATGTGAGTGCCGGCAATGCTGACCAAGCACTGTGCCAACTCGCCCAGCGCACAGATAATCCAGCCCGTGCCAAACGCCGCCAAAGCGTGCGCGTCGCAGTTAGATCCTTATCGTCAAAACTGCCATTGCGATAGCCCGACAAAACCATATACCCACTCGTTTCACCCTCTGTAATGATGGTGTACACCATTTCATGTAATCCAAGACCCACGGTCGCTTTGCCGGCTAAGCCCGCCTGACGCATCTCGCGAAAGCGAATCTCGGTTTCGGGATACCGGCGCAGCAATTGCACAAAGGCAACCGATGGATGCCGCGGTACCGTAAGCCGAACGCTCCCTAAATCATCAAGCAACAATACATCCATTCCACTAATGGCATGTAGTCGCTCCATACAATGCCGCAAGCTCGGAGAAGCCAGTAGCTTGGAAAATAAATACTTCGTTATGATTTGCGGCATAGTAGCTCCTTGAATCGGAGATCGTTTGCGTACATCATTCATTCTTGGAGTCTGTAACGCTCCGTAAAGCCGGAAGATTTCTACCCTTTTTTGATATCAATATAGTATTACTATATATCAGTTTTTGCACTATTATTTTTGCGGAGGCATTTGATATGTTGTTGACCTGCATGGAATCGATACGCGTTGGCCATGCAAGAAACACGATAATGAAGGAGCAAACCATGACAGATAGAGAGATCCTTTTAAAGAAAGTCAAATTACCCGCTGAAGCAGAAGCACTGCTATCAGAAGCCCCCAGTGTCATTCTGGGACACAATATAGAAGACCTGCAAAAGCTCGCCTTGCGTGATGTTGGCGAAGATGGATACCATCGTGTCTCCTACGAGATCCCCGGGAAGGGTTTGGTAGAAGAAGTGAAAGTGTGTCGTGTAAAAAACGGCATCAGTGCCAATTACAATGAAGTGTACATGCGGCGGCGTGACCCGGACTGTATGGTAATCGGCGATGACAGGCCTACCAACAAGCCTACTTTCAAAGAGCGTTATGGTTCCTCCTTCGATCAATTACGCAAAGAAACGTTCGAGTGGATGAAGACCCAAGAGCTGGCCTGTTTCCCCTTTATTGCGGGTATGCCAGGCAAGGGCAAGGATGCCTTGGCAATCTGTCCGGCCAACGCCGGCTTTTTTGCACTCGGTCTAGCGATGTTGCAGGGCATCATTCCTGCCGATGAGCTGCCGGCTGATTTTGCTCCCAAAGCGATTGTCTATATTGCACCGCCATTCCGCCATACACACCTCGATGGGAAACAAGTTGTGGTGCACAACCGGATTCCCGGGATGCACGAACTGTTCAGTTATAATCTATACCCAGGGCCCAGCGCCAAAAAAGGTATCTACGGCGTGCTCCTGCATCTTGGCGAAAAAGAAGACTGGGTCACGATGCATTGCTCGGCGGCGCAAGTCATCACCCCATACGAAAATCGTGTCGGTATCTCGCATGAGGGTGCCAGCGGCGGCGGCAAGAGCGAAATGCTCGAAATCCCGCATCGCCAGGATGATGGCAGTATGCTGCTTGGCAAGAATATCTTGGATGGCGAGACGCGCAGCTTGACGATTCCACAGTTCTGTAAGATTCGTCCCGTAACAGACGATATGGCCTTGTGCCATCCTTCTATTGATAAGGGCAATGGAAAATTGACGTTAATGGACGCAGAAGAGTCCTGGTTTGTGCGTGTGAATCACATCACCGGATACGGGGTAGACCCGCACATGGAAAAATTAACGATTCACCCCCCCAAACCGCTGCTTTTCCTCAACATCGATGCCAAGCCGGATTGCTCGGCGTTGATCTGGGAACATATCGAAGATGAACCGGGGGTACCTTGCCCCAATCCTCGTGTTGTTTTACCGGCTGAAATTGTCCCCAATGTTCATCGCGGGACGCTCGATATCGACATCCGCTCCTTCGGGGTGCGTTGTCCGCCTTGTACCAAAGAGCAGCCCACTTATGGTATCCTTGGTATGTTCCACCTGTTGCCGCCGTCCTTAGCATGGCTCTGGAGGCTGGTTGCACCGCGTGGACACGCCAACCCGAGTATTGTAGATACCAAGGGCATGTCCAGCGAGGGTGTGGGCTCATATTGGCCATTTGCAACGGGGCGCCGTGTGGACCAGGCAAACTTGCTACTCAAGCAAATCCTGGATACGCCAAAGGTCAAATATATCGTCACGCCAAACCAACATGTTGGTGCCTGGGAAGTAAGCTTCATGCCACAGTGGATTACGCGTGAATATATGGCGCGTCGCGGCGGGGCTAAATTCAGCCCGTCCCAAGTAAGCGCTTGCCGTTGCCCATTACTGGGTTGGAACCCCGATAGCATTATGGTTGAAGGCCAAAATGTCGGATCCTGGTTCTTTAAGGTGAATCTACAACCGGAAGTTGGGGAAGAAGCATACGATAAAGGCGCCAAGACGCTGCATGATTTCTTCAAAAAGGAAATCAAACAGTTCCTTACGGACGATCTGATTCCGCTCGGAAAACAAATCATTGAGTGTTGCCTGCATAACGGCTCCCTAGAAGATTACGCCGCACTCATTCCGCACGAGAGCATCAGCGAGGACTAAACCTACAACGTGAAAAAGAATCGGGCGCGCGGGACGAGATAACTTGCCCCGCGCGCTCTTTTTTTGCTTTCATCGTGCTATAAAATGCGAAAGGCTCATATGCATACTTCATAAACCGGGCAAACAATAGAAGGAGATCATGCCATCATGAATCGTTTATTTATGGCTACAGCAGCTTTCGATGCTGCCAGGCAAACCGCAAAGCATATTGAAAATCAATCTGCTACAGGTGCCAAACATGCAATCGGTGGTCTGAGAAACAAACTTGAGGGTGTGAATAACGATGTCGAACGTTTGTTTATGATCACCGAAGCATTGTGGACATTACTAAAAGAGGTAAATGGGCTTACCGATGCAGATCTCGAACACGTGATCGATGAGATTGACTTGCGTAGCGGCAAACGCGATGGCAAGCGGGCCAAACAGCAGCGGCCGCTTTGTCCATCCTGCAACCGACGAAATTCAGGACGAATGCCCACCTGCATGTATTGCGGTACAGCACTAGCCATTGAACCATTTGCTAAATTTTAGCCCGTCGCTGCATGCATCTATAACCAGAACCCTCATCATAATCGCATCCAGAGAAGATGGATTCGGATAACGAGCATACGCACGCACAACAAACTTTGATAACATATCAGGAATGACACAACCTTTGCGTTCTTCCGTTGGGCAAGAGGACTTCCCGCTCGACAACTTTTGCTAAATTTGAGAGTAATGAACTTGCTTTAGATGTACCCACCAGTAATCAGAAACGTTTTTGCCGAAGAAAGGATACCCATGTCAAAAAAACTCTCCCATAAAGAGTTGTCACAAGCTGCCAACACCATACGTGGTCTCTCCATGGATGGCGTACAATCCGCCAATTCCGGGCACCCGGGCATGCCGATGGGTATGGCGGACGTCGCTGCTGTTCTCTGGTTACAGTATTTGAAACAAGATCCAACCGATCCGGACTGGGCGGATCGCGACCGTTTTGTTCTGTCGGCCGGACATGGATCCATGCTGATTTACAGTTTGCTGCACTTATCCGGCTATGATGTTCCGCTTGAAGAACTGGCACGATTCCGCCAGTGGGAAAGCATGACACCGGGACATCCAGAGGTGGGGGACACACCAGGTGTGGAAACGACTACAGGTCCACTCGGACAAGGTTGTGGCAACGGCGTGGGCATGGCAATCGCTGAACAGATGCTCGCCGCACGCTTCAACACGGACGATCATACCATTGTAGATCACTATACCTACGTATTATGTGGCGATGGTGATCTGATGGAGGGCGTCAGCCATGAAGCTTTCGCTCTTGCGGGACACCTCGGTCTCCATAAACTGATCGTGTTCTATGATGATAACAACATCACCATTGAAGGACGCACGGATCTGGCCTATAGCGATGATGTCGGCCACCGTTTCAAAGGCTACAATTGGAACGTCTTACGCGTAGATGCACACGATTTCGATGAAATCGATAAGGCCATTCGTAAAGCACGCCGTTCAAGCGAAAAACCAACGATCATCATCTGCAAGTCGACGATCGGCAAGGGAAGCCCTAACAAGGCAGATACTGCATCCGTCCATGGATCCCCATTGGGGGAAGAGGAAGTGGTTCTGAGCAAAAAGGCATTAGGTTTGCCGCAAGACCGGACATTCTATATTTCCGAATCTGTGCAAGAATTGTTTGATGCCCGGCAGGCGCGCATGAAACGCAAACATGCCAAATGGACCAAGCTTTTCAAGGCCTATGCGGAAGCTTATCCGGAAAAAGCGCAAGCGTGGGAGAATGGTTTACAGGATGTCTTGCCGGAAAATCTGGTGGAACAATTACCTACCTTTGATGTCACCAAGCCGGTGGCAACGCGTTCCGCCGGTGGGACGGTGCTGCAGTCGCTGGCTGCTGCCGTGCCACACCTTGTTGGCGGATCGGCAGACCTAGCACCGAGCACCAAAACATTGATCAATGATGCCAGCAGCATTCACAAGGGTGACTATAGCGGGCGCAACTTTCATTTTGGTGTACGCGAACATGGTATGGGCGCCGTTATGAATGGCGTTGCCTTGCATGGCGGTTTTCGAATCTTCGGTTCGACGTTCTTCGTGTTCGTGGACTACATGCGCCCGTCCGTGCGCTTGGCCGCTATTATGAAACTGCCCGTGATCTACGTGTTCACGCACGACAGCTTTTATGTGGGAGAAGATGGCCCCACCCATGAGCCTGTGGAACAAATGGCATCGCTGCGCTGCATGCCCGGCCTTACCACCATTCGCCCGGCGGATCCCACGGAAACCGCTGCCGCCTGGCTCGCCGCACTGGAAAACAAAAGTGGTCCCACCGCCATCATGCTCACGCGCCAGAACCTGCATGTAATTGATCGCACAGTATACGCTTCGGAACATGCGCTTCGGCGTGGCGCTTATGTGCTGTGGCAAAGCGAAGACATCGAACCCCATGTCACCTTGATTGCTTCAGGCTCGGAAGTAGAGCTCGCCCTCGGCGCTGCCAAACAATTAGCGGCGGAATGCTGTGTGCGGGTGGTAAGTATGCCGTCGTGGGAACTCTTCGATCAGCAGGATGCAGATTACAAGGCCGCTACCATTTCCAAGCGTTGCCCGGTACGTATTGTGATCGAGGCTGCAACACCAATGGGTTGGGAAAAATATGTCGGCGATGATGCGCATTATATTGCCATGCAGCGCTTTGGTGCATCCGCTCCCTGTGAAACCCTCGCCGAACAATTCGGCTTCACAGTAGATAACGTAGTGGAAACGGTGCATAATCTTCGCGCCTGAAGCATCCAGAGACACAGACCATTAGACACAGGCCATTAGCAGGGAGAGGGTAGGGTATGTCGGAATTCATTATCCGTGGAGGACGTTGTGTACATGGTGTGCACCGTAGCCCCGGTAATAAAAATGCCGCATTACCCATGCTTGCGGCCTGTCTGCTCACAGATGAGCCCGTGACCTTGCGGAACTTGCCTGCCATCCGGGATGTGGAAACCATGTTGCGGATTCTGGATGGACTCGGCGTATCGATTAGCCGCAAAGGGCATCAGGTCGTTTTATGCAGCAAGGGTATTCGCAAACGGGTCCCCGATCCGGCACAATGCCGTGAAGTGCGTACATCGCTCCTATTTGCAGGGCCTCTGGCAGCACGCCATGGCAAGGCCGTTATCGCCAGACCCGGCGGCGACAGTATTGGGCGCCGGCGCTTTGATACGCATCTCGATGGATTGCAGCAACTCGGTATTGCCATCAGTCGTAACGCCTCCGGTAGTTGCGTCTTTACGCGGAAAACATTTGCCGGTGCCGATATCCTACTCGATGAGGCCAGTGTAACCGCTACCGAAAACATTATCATGGCTGCTGTCCTTGCACCAGGAACCTCCTCCATCTTCAATGCGGCTTGCGAACCGCATGTACAAGACCTCTGTCGCATGCTCCAGTCCATGGGAGCATCCATTTCCGGCGTAGGCACAAACCGATTGGTTATCGATGGCGTCAAAAAACTCAAGGGCACGAATCACCGCATTGCCTCGGACACCATTGAAACCGCCAGCTTTGTTGCCGCTGCCATTCTCACAGGCGGAGCATTAACCGTCGAAAACATTGCACCGGAAGATTTCCGCGTTATTGATAAACACTGGTCGAAACTGGGCGTACAGTGGACCTGGAATGACTCACAATTGCATGTACCCGCAAAACAAAAACTGCGCGTAAACAATGATTTCGGGTCAGCGATTCCAAAAATAGAAGATGGCCCTTGGCCTAATTTCCCATCCGACTTACTAGGTGTCACCTTGGTTTTGGCAACGCAAGCTGAAGGTACAGTTCTCTTGTTCGAAAAGATGTTCGAAAGCAGAATGTATTTTGTAGATCGTATGATCGAGATGGGGGCGCGCATTGTGCAGTGTGACCCGCATCGTGTGGTCGTCAGTGGTCCGGCTCCCTTGCATGCTACCCGTTTGCATAGCCCTGATATCCGGGCAGGTATCTCTTTGCTGCTGGCAGCATTATGCGCGGAAGGCGAAAGCCACATTGGGAATGCACACATCATTGATCGTGGATATGAAGCCGTTGATCGGAAATTGCGTCACCTAGGTGCTGATATTCGGCGCAAGCGTGTATAACTTCCACCGTTTTTTCAACATTGTGAATATATATACTACATCATGTGTGTTATCCACAACCGATACAACGCATAGCGGACATGTCAGAATGTCAACCGTAGGATAACCGCATTGCGTACGATCATCATGGGATACAAGCAAAGAAATATTTCGGTCTGGGCTTGGTAAAATTATTGCAAATCATTGATCAATCGAATGTTACGATTATATATAGCATTCCGGTATAACGCGAATGCAAGAAAAAACCGGGCATTTCCAAGTGCTAATGGTGTTCATAAAAGCATATCAAATTATCTGTTTTGTGATCCCAACGGTATTGCAAGTACCGTATTAAGAATCAGTTAGCACGTAATGTTGATAACCTGTTAATAGGTTTCATTTTTTTTTCTTGTTTCAAGGTTGCGTTAGACAGACTATGGCACCGCTTTGAGATTGAACCTTTCATCGTGAAACGCAATCCGATTTACGGGGCTTTTTGTGGATACAGTTAATATTTCTTCTTTATGGAACCAAGCCTGCGAACATCTGCAGGACGCATTACACATCGACGTATATTCTCGCTGGATCGCGGTTATCACACCAGTACGTGTCGAGAAAGAAACGCTCTTCCTAGGCGTCGATAATGACTTCTATCAGTCCTGGCTGGAAGAGCATTACCTGCCATTGATCTGTGATGCCTTGCGCGCGGTCTCTGGAAAAGATTGGAATATTGCATTTACCGTCAATCCCGTGGATTTGTTCACGCATGCCGAAGCACAACCTTCCCCGAAACAGCCTCCTCCCAAAACGTTGCGTGAGCGTTTATTGCCACGTCGGCAGGATCAGCGTTTGCCATTGAACCCCAAATACACCATGAGCACGTTCGTGGTTGGACCCCCCAATAGCTTTGCACATGCTGCTGCACTTGCCGTAAGCGAAGCCCCTGCTAAAGCCTATAACCCGCTTTTTATCTATGGGGGCACCGGACTGGGAAAAACCCATTTGATGCAAGCCATTGGACACTCTGTCTCTGAAAAAAATCGTTCCCATACGATTTGTTACGTAACCTGTGAAACCCTCCTGAATGAGTACATTGATGCCTTGCAAAAACGGAGCATTACGGATTTTCGCAAGCGCTATCGCAATGTCGACTTACTCTTAATTGACGATATTCATTTCCTTTCCGGGAAAGAACGCATTCAGGAAGAGTTTTTCCACACGTTTAATGCCTTGTTCGATGCCCATAAACAAATTATCATGACCTCTGATCGACCTGCCAGTGAGATCAATGGGTTGGAGCAACGTCTGGTGTCGCGCTTCGAATGGGGATTGGTAACCGAGCTGGAAAAACCTGATTTTGAAACGCGTCTGGCGATCCTGCGCTTCAAGCAGCGTGAGATGGAATTATCCGTCGATGAGACGGTACTGACATTTATCGCCGAAAATGTGCGCTCCAATGTACGGCGTCTGGAAGGGGCACTCGTGCGGGCCGTGTCTTTCATGTCCCTTACGCAGCAACCTCTCACGCTAGATGCCCTCAAGCGCTTATTACGCGATACCATTGAAGAAGAACAACAGGCAGAGATCAGTTTATCTGCGATTCAGAAAGCGGTAGCGGCACATTACGATATCCGACTGGCTGATATGAGCAGTACATCTCGACCCCGCTCGATTGCAGTGCCGCGGCAAGTCGCTATGTATTTATGCCGCTCGCTGACACAATCCTCACTCCCGGATATTGCTACGGCCTTTGATAAGACCCATGCAACCGTCATACATGCCTGCCGCACGATCCAAAACCGTATGGATGTAGATCAAACCCTACGGCGTCAAGTCCAGGATATCTCGACCAAGCTTGGCAAATCCGCGCATAGCTTACAGCAAACCATCTAAAGCTGATGGACGATCATGCGGATTACGCTCGTTATACACTCGAACGATCCACGATCCTACGCGACCTCTCTCTCCTCCTGGTCCTACGTGAAAACGCTTTTGATAACTTGTTTATACCCTGATCATGCATTGATGATAATCCGTAACTTATCGACAAAAAACACGATATCATCATTCTTCGATCAATCGGTTATCCCATCTATCAACATGTGTTTCAGTAGAATCAGACTGCTAATAGCGTACAAGGTGCAGTTATTCACAAATCAACAGGCTATATTATGTTGAATAGATTATATATTTAAGCTAGATACTAACACTCTCTTGCTGTAAATAAACATGAGCAGCAATAGACATCCAGGAGGAAAAGCAAAAATGAAAGTAAGCGTGGAGAAGTCCGTTTTGGCAGGTGGCCTTGCGGCCGTACAGAATGTGGTGGGTAATCGTAACACCTTACCCATTCTAGCGAACGTGTTAATCGTTGCCGCAGAGGACGCCGTGACGTTATCAACTACGGATCTGGATGTCAGCGTGCGTACCCGTATCGTGGGACGCGTGGAGCGTGAAGGCACCACAACGTTGCCGGTAAAGCGCCTTGCCAGTATCGTGCGCGAATTACCCGGTGAAATGGTGAACATCGAAACCGATGACAAAGACCAAAGCATTGTCACATGTGGCCAATCTCGTTTCAAACTCGTAGGGTTGGCTGCCGATGATTATCCGCAGTTACCGCAACCCGAAGGCGATGTTTCCTACGAAGTGGAACAGTCCGTACTACGCGAGATGCTCAAGAAGACAGCATATGCCGCCTCTACAGATGAAACCCGTTTCGTATTAAACGGCGTATTGATGAGCTTTGCCGATGGAAAACTTACGACCGTGGCTACGGATGGCCGCCGCTTGGCCTTGGTAGAGAACGAAGTCGAATTCTCGGAAGAGGCAGATATCATCCTTCCCAGCAAAGCTGTAACTGAATTGCTGCACACCTTGACGGATCATGGTACGGCCCGCATTTATCCTCGCAAAAATCAGGTCGTGTTTGATCTAGGTGATATCGTATTGGCCTCGAAACTGATCGAGGGAACCTATCCGAATTTCCGGCAAGTCATTCCATCACAGTGCGAGGAACGTGTGATGATCGAGCGCGAAGCCCTTCTCACGGCATTACGGCGTGCCGCCCTCGTCGTGGCTGATAAAGCCAGTGCCACCAAACTAACCTTTGCCGATAACAATCTTGTTGTTTCAACCAACACCCCGGATATCGGCGAATCGCGTGAGACCATACCCGTGAAATATAGCGGCGAGGAAATCAGCGTAGCCTTCAATCCGGATTATATGAAGGATCCGCTCAAGAATTTGTCCAATGACGAGATTGCCATTGAGTTGACCGACAGCCTTAGTCCGGCTGTAGTGAAATGTGATATTCCATTCCTCTATGTGCTCATGCCGATGAGAGTTGACTAATGGAACCGGCAGGGGTACAAAAACCTGCTTGCGTTTGCCCGATGGTGTAATGGTAGCACAACTGACTCTGGATCAGTCAGTCTAGGTTCGAGTCCTAGTCGGGCAACCATTTTATTGGTATGTGGCACGCATTTCATCAGCTTCGCAAGAGGACCTGGGTGGACAAGCTGATGCGGGAATGAAACGTTTGGGAGGTAGGGCGAGGCGTCCTCGCCGAGCCGTTGTCCGCAGCTAGCGCAGCTTTTTTCATGGTCAGGCGCAGGTCTTTCCATGAGCTGGCCATGCCCCCTCTGCGGTCACGGCTCACCGGGGACGGTTCGCCCTACCAAAAATGAAGATAAACAGTGAAGGTACAGACTAGTTACAGGTGAGGATGTATGGCAAAGCAATACCGAATTGGAATCGTAGGAACCGGTGCAGTGGGATCTGAAATGCTGCGCATCTTGCGGCAACGAAACTTTCCCTGCGCGGACATTCGTTTCATGGCTCGCAGTGCCCGTACCGAAGAAATTGCGGGTGAAACCTGCGAAGTAGTCGCCACAACAGCGGAAGCATTTGAAGGTTTGGATTTTGCTTTTTTTGCAGGAACCGAAGGTGCTAAAGGCGCCTCTCAGCTATTTGGCTGGGAAGCTGTGAAGCGCGGCGTTACCGTGATTGATAACGGCGATGATTTTCGCATGGATCCACGCGTTCCATTGGTGATTCCCGAGATCAATCCGGAAGCCTTGGATCAACACCAAGGATTGATTGCCAACCCGAATTGCAGCACCATTATTGCCTTGATGGCAATTGGACCCTTGCATCGCGCGGCCGGTATTCGTCGCATTGTCGCTGCAACCTATCAGGCTGTTTCCGGATCCGGTCAATCCGCCATCCGTGAACTCGAGAAGCAACTGGAAGCATATGGTGCTGGGGATACACCTGCACCCGAAGCATATCCATACCCCATTTTACTGAATCTGCTGCCGCAGATCGGGGGACCGAAACCCGATTTGCCGGGCTATACAACCGAGGAAGCCAAAATGCTGTTCGAGACACGCAAGATTCTTGGCTCGGATCAAATCGGGGTCAGTGCAACCTGCGTGCGGGTTCCCGTCTTTAATAGCCATGCCGAAGCGCTGAATCTTACCTTCGATAAACCCCTTTCTGCCGAAGACGCGCGTGCTATTCTTGCACAAGCACCTGGGATACAAGTCGTGGATGATCTGGCAGAGTCGCAATATCCAATGCCATTGACATCAAACGGAAAAGATGACTGCTTCGTTGGACGTATTCGTGTTGATGAGAGCGCGGAAAATGGTCTCGCACTCTTGGTGTGTGGCGATAACATTCGAAAGGGAGCGGCCTTGAATGCCGTGCAGATAGCAGAAACATTGATTGCACGCCAAGCGTAATCCGCATACGCTATCCAGTATGAATCATATGGCATGGTGGAACGTTCCGGCCCGGCAATGGGCCTATCGATGCTTACTTGCATCAGCCTTCTGGGCTCCTTTTTCGCTAGTAGCAGGCAGAATCCTGTTGGCGTTTGCCTTGCTGGCGTTGCTATATGCTCGTCTGCGGTATAAGGAGAAAATCCATTGCACCAAAATCGGATGGCTCTGGCTCGCATTTGTAACTGTGAGCTTATTGGTCTCCATGCAAGGTATCGACCCAAAAGCGAGTGTGGCGGATATAACCAAACTGTTGTGGTTTGCCGGTATACCCATTACTGCAACGCTCGTTGATAACCGCAAACGGGCTATTGCCTTGGTGACGGCCTATGTCAATGGCAGCGTAATTCGAAGTCTGGATATCCTGGTCTTGCGTGTTGCGCGTGCATGGCAGCAGGACGAACGCACGTTCATGCAAGAGGTTATCCATCGTGGCTCCATGACCCATGGGCAAGTTCTCATGCTGGCTATGATCGGTGGGTTTGGTTTATTGTTGCTGGAAGTACAGCGCCGTGGCGGGTGGAGATGCATAGCCCTGCAAGTCAGTCGCTTTAGCATGCTAGCGTTGGCTATGCTCGTAAATTTCAAACGCGGATCCTGGGCTGCGGTAACGCTTGTACTCGCTCTCTTTGGTTTGCTAACGGGAAAAATACGGTTTCTCGTGATTCTCGCTATGATCATCCTGCTGAGCGCCTTTCATCCGTATGTGCGCTCTCGTATTGCCCATTTGCAGAATGAATTGCAATTGGATCATGGGGGTAGACTTGTCATGTGGACGAAAATTGCACCGGAACTTTTACGGCAACATCCGCTGGGGGTGGGATTCAGGGGCGTAACCTCGGATGTGATGCAAGAGACGGCGCGGTCCATTGGCGTGCGCGTCGAAGAAGATCGTAATCATCTACATTCCAATATGGTGGAAATTCCGGTCACGGTGGGGTGGGGGGCTTTCATCCTCTACCTCTTGTGGATGGGTACCGCACTGTATGCCGGTTTTGCCGGTCTTCATGTTGCATCAGATGCTACAGGAAAAATCCTTGCGTTGACCTACAGCTTGATGCTCCTGAGCTTAATCCTCAATGGCATGGTGGAATACAATATGGGTGATGCGTATATTGTGTTGCCATACGGTATGCTTATGGGCGTTCTTGCTAATGCAAAAAAGATTGTTAGCGCTAGCGATACGACTATGACGGTATAGATGCGGGTGGTTCATGTATGGCCTCATCCTCCGCATAGTCTGCCGGTAATGCTTTGCTGACTTTTGCACCAAGTTGCTTTAATTCATCGGCGCGGCGCAACAAGTTGCCTTTACCATCCTTGATGCGTTTCATGGCCAATTCCAACGCTACGGAACTACTCTCCTGCTTCTTTTGTGCATCGGCAAGCGCATCGTACACTAATACAATCTGGTCATGCATGCGGCCCGCGCGATCCGCAATTTTCTCGGCATTACGGTTCTCGTTTTCTCGTCGCCAGATTTGGGCAATGAGTTTGAGTGAAATCATCAGCGTGGATGGACCCGTGATAACGACAGGGGCCTGAGCCTGTAGGTATAGCAAATCCGGATCGGCTTGCAACGCGGTTTGATAGGCAGGCTCAATCGGTATGCACAGGAGCACGAAATCCAACGTTTTGTTTCCAAGAATCGCATCATACCGGCGTGTCTTTAAATCCTCGAAATGTTTTCGCACGGAGCCAATGTGTTCTTTCAATGCCTGGTTGCGATCTTCCTCGGATTCTGCATGGCAGTAACGCTCGTATGCAGTCAGGGAAACTTTCGCATCGAGAATGACCGCTTTGTCGCCCGGCAAATGCAAGACGAAGTCGGGTCGCTGCAAAGAACCGTCTTCCGTTCGTCCGGATACTTGCCGGCTGTACTCGCGATCGAGAACCAAACCGGAAACCTCCAGCATGCGTTCGACGATGACTTCGCCCCAATCACCCTGTTTTTTGGCTTCCCCCTTGATCGCCAAGGCCAACTGATTGGCATCCGTGCTGACTTGATTACTCAATGTCTGTAATTGGCGGACTTGTTCAATAAGTCTGCCAGCTTGCTCGGTTTCGCTGCGATGTACCTCTTCCACGCGCTGACGGAAGGCATCAAGCTGCTGCTTGAAAGGTTCCAGAACAGCCGTCATCCGGCTACGCTGTAATTCTGCGCCAGCTTGCTCGCGCGACGCGAATATCCGGTTGGCTAGATTCTCGAATTCCTGCTTGAGACGCGTTTCCGTCTGCTGCAGAAGCGCAATCTTTTCATTGCCTTGCTCCCGCTCATGTGCAAGATCACGCTCCAATTGCGCTTTTTCGATCCGTAATGTTTCTAATTGCTGTGCTTGTTCGGCAATCGTAGTCCGCGCTTCTTGCCATTGTGCTTCAACCGACTGCAACGCTACCAATCGGTCTTTCGTGGGACGATCTTGCATCAAACGCCACCAAATGGCGGCCAACAGGCCGATGCAAACCACAAGTAAAACCAAGATCACGCCAATCCACATATTTCCTTCTCCCCATGAAAAAATCATTCTGCTACGCTGCACCGACAGTTTCGCGATTAACCAACGTTCTAGCAAGCATTTCATGTATGTTGCTTGCCAGAAAAGGCACTTGGGGTGACAGGATGATACGGGGGAGAAACTTTTGCGCGGAGGATGTGTTCGTGCAGGAGAGATTAAGGCGAAAGATTAGATGGATCCATGCTTCGCGTAAAGCTACGCAGGACAAGAAGATTAGGGGAAAGGCAGAGGCAACCTTTATCTTTCGCCCTAATCTGCATTTGAACTGATGAAGTTACAACCTACAGGCTCGAAAGTCAGTGCTCTTAGTATCGAGTACGTGTAGGGTGGATTACGTGTAGGCAAGTAAGTGTGCAAACATGAAGGTACAGACTATGGCAGAAGCAATCAATATAATCGGGCAGGGGATTACCGACCCGCACATTCATATTTTTGAGGATCGGGCTTACTTATATGCTTCACATGATTATGCGCCTGATAACCAGCGCTTTGATATGCGCGACTGGCAGGTATGGTCCTCGGATGATCTGCTGACATGGGAGTGGGAATCCACCTTGAAACCGGAAGATACCTATATCGGTAAGCCTGTAGATTATTGCTGGGCTACGGATGCGGTTGAAAAAGATGGTCACTATTACTGGGCCTTTTCCGATATGAATCGAGAGGGAGATGGCCCACAGATCGGAATGGTGATCGGAGAAAAACCAGGCGGCCCATGGAAAGACGTTTTAGGGAAACCGCTCTTACCACCCGATTGCGCTGCAACTGCCGTGTATGATCCCTGCTTTTTCAAGAACAGCGATGGAGCTGTTTATATTGTGTTCGGCGTTTGGGATTATTTCATTGCGCGTATGTCCGATGACATGCTCTCTATTGCCGAACAACCAAGGTTACTGCATATCGATAATCCGCAAGGTCCATATGGCAGGGGAAAAACCGATGACAAGGTTTCCTTACACAAGCGCGCAGGGATCTATTACCTCTCCTGGGGAAGCTATTACGCGATTTCGGATTCGCTTTATGGCCCCTACAAGTATCGGGGATGCGTGATCGATCCCGCGCAGATGGAGCCACGTTTCCGGGAACAAACCTGGCCGCATGGTCCGACACAAGGTAGACATGGCAATTTTTTCGAATGGAAGGGGCAGTGGTATTTTACCTATTGCGAGATGGCCTTCTCTGGGAATCGCTTTTTTCGCGATTTTTGGATCAGCCATGTATTCTATGCACCAGATGGCAGTATGTTACCCATTCGTGTCAGCAGTGCATGCATCGGCCGTTAACACTCTCTTTCTTGCTAACGAACCGTCGGGCACAATGCTGGTATGTTCCCGTGATCATGCAAGGCCTTTTAACACCCGATTTTGCGTGAAAAATCATACTTTGTATTTGTCGTAAATGACTACTTTTTATTTCGAAAACGAATGATTTTTTGTCGCAAATGACCACTCGTTCTTTTTTGTTTTTTTTTGATATAGTCACTTTTGCTGAAGATTTTGTGTAGCCTTTGTGCGGTAAAGGCGTTTTGATTTGATCCTTATTTCAAGGGTATGAAAACCGTTTTGCGCAAAAGTTGCATTTTCAGAAGTAGCGAATCAGTTGCACCAAATAGAAAGACAGGAGAGAAGCGATGACGAACTTGAAGAAAAGAACAGTATTCGGAGCTGGCCGGGGAGCATGGGGATGCGGCCTCCTTCGGGTTGCAGTGGCGGTCCTCGTTTCTTTCTCCTCAGCCGCGGTCGCGTACGTAGTCCAATTTGATAACCCGCTCATCCCGCCCGGCGTGGACCCCGGCGATTCGTTCCATCTGGTCTTCGCGACTAGCAACACGACCAACCGCGACTCGGGCGATGGCGAAGATAATTTTCCCATTTCGCACTGGAACAACTTTGTCAGTAATGCGGCTGCAAACTCCACAGTGACCGAAATCCAGCCGACTCTCGCCGATCTCGAATGGCGGGCCATCGTATCCACGACAGAGGATGATGCCCGCGACAATGCCCTTGTAGAGGCCCCGGTCTATCGCCTCGATGGCGTTCCGGTGGCCACCGGTTACGACGACATGTGGAGCGGCTCGATCGCCAACCCGATCCAGATCACCCAGAACCTCACCGCGGTGCCTGGTGCTGCTGCGGAGCTCACCTGGAGCGGTTCGACGAGTGCCGGGGTGGCACATAACCTCTACCCGCTCGGCAACGGCGGCGAATCCGCTCTCACCTGCCGCGCGGGAACCGCCGGCGGTGGCTGGATTGCCGGTGGCGCGCATGAAAGGCGCGGTGTTGGCAACAATCTGCGTATGTATGCTCTCTCGGAAATGATCACTGTCGAGTTACCGCCCGACGACGACGGGGACGGCCTGCCGAACTGGTGGGAGGAGAAATACTTCGGAGACCCCACCGGCGCCAATCCCGATGAAGATGTCGATGGCGATGGCCTGACCAATATGGAAGAATTTCTCCTCGGCACGGATCCGACCAACCCGGATACCGATGGCGACGGTTTGCTGGATGGCACCAACGTCGTCGTAACGAGTGAAGATCCGCGTTACAGCGACTTTGCAGCCGCCGGCTATTATTATACTGACGAGGGTGGCACGCGTACATTCTATGGCGAAGCGCACTTCGGCACCGATCCGCTCGATCCCGATACCGACGGAGATGGTTTGGTAGATGGTGACAACATAACCGTCGACAGCTCGGACCCGCGCTACACGGAATGGGAAGAACGCGGCATCTTTTTCACGGAAGATGGGGGCGAGCGTACCTTTTTGGGAGAAATCCCCCATGGAACGGATCCGCTTGATCCGGATACCGATAACGACGGGATACCCGATGGAATGGAAGTTGCCGTCTATGGTACCAACCCGCTGGATCCCGACACCGATGGTGACGGTGTGGGCGACTGGTACGAGATTTATGCCGCTTTCACGGACCCGCTCGATCCGGACGACACTCCAGTTGTTCCCTATCCGCTGCCTGCCCCGGAACCGGGTGACACCGGCTCTTCAGATAAACCGGTCAAGGTGTACATCTTATCCGGTCAATCCAATATGGTCGGTTTCGGCCGACGCAGCGGCTCGGGTCCCGGTACGCTCCAAACCATGGTATTGCAGGAAAACAAATTCCCGAACCTGCATGACGGAAGTGGATGGATTACACGCGAGGATGTGCGCTACCGCGGTATCGTTGGGGCAAGCTACGATGATTTCCTGAAGCCGGATCTTGGTGCCACCAGAAGCGACTTCGGTCCCGAGTACGGGTTTGGCCATATCATGGGTTGGTATCACGATGAACCGGTCCTGATTATCAAAGCGGCCCAAGGGAATCGCGGTTTGGCTTGGGATATTCTGCCTCCCGGCAGCGAGCAGTTCACGATTGGCGACACCGTGTACGCGGGCTACGGCGATTCACCATCGTCCTGGGATATTGACGATGAATCGCCAACGCCAGGTGGCTGGTATGCTGGTTTGACTTTCGATAAATTTTTCCTGGATGAAGCTGATATGGGTCCCAACCTGGGATGGGAAGTAGGCAAGCATTATCACAGGGACAATCTTCACGTGAAGCATAATAATGCCGTGTATCAGACTCGGATGGAGCATACCGCCACGGAAGAGTCGGAACCCGGTACAGGCACCAATTGGCAGGATTACTGGACGGTGTACAACCGATTCAATGTCGTGGATATACTGGATAATTTTGCAAACGAATATCCCCAATGGGCCGATCAGGGCTTCGAGATCGCCGGCTATGCCTGGTGGCAGGGGCATTGGGACCAAGGGAATAGCCGCAATGCCGAACGCTATGAGGAAAGACTCGTGCGGTTGATCGATGGGGTGCGGGGCTATTACGAAAACCGTTATCCCGACAACATCGCCACAAATGCCCCTTTCGTGCTGGCTACGATAGGATTTTCCGGCTGGAATATGGATGGCAATGCGCTTACCGTTGCCAATGCACAGCTCGCGGTTGATGGCGAAGCAGGCAACTACCCGCAGTTCGAAGGGAATGTGAGGACGGTCGAATCGCGCTCCTACTGGAGAACAAGTGATGTATCTCCAACCGGCACGGGCTACCATTACAACCATAATGCGGAAACCTTCCTGCTAACAGGCGACGCTCTTGGACGTGCCATGATCGAGATGCTCGAGTTAGAGGATTCGACCCCACCGCTGCCCGACCCGATGACATTTGCGATTCCGCCTGCAGGTTCCGGGGAGGGCACCATCAGCATGGTTGCCACCACGGCCACGGACCAATCGCCCCCGGTCGAGTACCAGTTCACGAATGTCACCAGCGGTGCCGCTAGCGAATGGAGTACCGAAACGCGTTGGGACAATACCGGGCTAACCGATGGTGCGTCCTACACATATCGGGTACGAGCCCGCGATGCGCTGGAAAACACGGGCGACTGGTCGGAGGCATACAGTGCTGTTGCCGGCGCGGATACTACGCCACCGTCGCCGGACCCGATGAGCTTTGCGGTCCCACCGACCGCACAAGGCGAAGACACGATCACGATGACGGCGACGACCGCCATCGATATCAGCGGCCCCGTGGAATACTATTTCGAAGCCACCGATGGTGGTAACAGTTCCGGCTGGCAGGTTTCTACCGAATACACGGACACAGGTCTTGCGCCTGGCACCACCTACACCTATGTCGTGCGTGCCAGAGATGCGCAGGAAAATACCACGGCTGACTCGGATCCTGCAGCGGCCACGACCGATGCACCCGACACCGACCCGCCCTCTCCGGACCCGATGAGCTTTGCGGTTCCTCCTACGGCCGTCGACAAAACGACAATCACAATGACGGCGACCACGGCCACTGACGAAAGTGACGTGGAATATTATTTCGAGGCTATGGATGGTGGCACCAGTTCCGGTTGGCAGGATGAAACCGAATATACAGATACGGGGCTGTCTCCCGACACGACCTATACCTATCGCGTGCGTGCGCGCGACAAGGCCCCCGCGCAGAATGCTACTGCATGGTCGGAACCGGCCGCAGCCACAACCCCTGCCAACACCCCCCCCGTCGCCGAGGCGCAGAACCTCTTCACGACCTACGAGACAGCTTTGTCCATTACCCTGACAGGTACTGATGCAGATGACGATCCGCTGACCTATGCCATCGTGCAGCATCCGGCCAATGGTACACTCTCGGGCAGCGCACCGGATCTGACTTATACGCCCGATGGCGGATTCTCGGGGTCGGATTCTTTCACCTTTAGCGTGAATGACGGTTTCGACACCTCGGATGCGGCAACGGTAAGCATCACGGTGCAGGATGATCCCGCCGGCTGGAGCACGGTGCCGTTCTTCGACGATTTTGAACTCTCGCTGCCTGGGCCTGTGGACGGGCAGCGGGGCTGGGAATCGGATTCTTCGGAGGTGCAATCAGAGGTGGCGTTTGGTGGAATCGGACAAGCCGCCAGAGTGGAAGGCTTTATGCGTCACACGATTATCGACGGCCCGTCGTCTGTCTGGGTTGATGTACAGATGCGCGTACAGCTCTCCGATGAGGCACCCGAACCACCGGCGGATAGTGTAGCGTTAGTATATGTAGATGGGGATCGCAGTGTCATGGTGTTTGATGGTCAGGAGCCTGCGGATACGGGTGTCATCGTTCCTGAAGAACAGGTCTGGATTCGCACGACGGTTCACCTCGATTACGCGGAAAAAACATGGGAATTGTTTATTGATACGGAGAGTGTAGGCACGTTCGACTTTTACGATCCTAGTGCAACGGCTTACACGCTAACCGAGGTTCGTGGCGGCGGTATGACGTATATAGATAACTTCGGTGTCACGCTGGAAGCCCCGGAAGGTTTGATCGAGTTGCCCGGTGATCTGCTGCAACGCGCACTGGATGGCCAAATGCCCAAAATCGCGTTTCGCGATGGGCAGCTTCGCTATATCCATCTGCAACGCCATGATGATGCATCCATCACGTATCTGGTGCAGACGCGCCAGGATCTGATGGAAGGGGAATGGGAAGATGCCGGCATGCTGACGGTCACCACCAACAGCCTCAACGGCACCTTCGAGGAATTGTCCTACGAGCTACCCATAGAAGAGGATAGTCGCCGCTTCCTGCGCCTGCTGCTCAAAGAGCAGGAATAACGCGCAGACATTTCTGACCGGATTGACATGTGGGGAATGCGTGCGTCTTTATGCAACCCAAATGAGAATGTCAATCCGGTCAATTGCGAAAATACGGTCACATGCCTCCCCCCGATTGCTGCAATACCGCAGCATGTACCTTGTCGCTTGTCGTAATGCGCTCCGACTGGTAGAATCACTTATACTATTTCAAATTGGTTTCCAGCGGGTTTGCGCCTGTGCCATTTGAAGTTCATTCGTTACATAAGGCACATGATATGAAAAGCGCAATTCGCGATGAACGTTTTCTCGCATGGTTTCTGGCCGTCTTTACCCTTTTTTCGGCAGCTTTTGCGATTGGGCAGGGAACCTTCTCTGTAAGCCCGGAACCGCCCGAAGTCGGTCCGCTGGACATTGCCAACTATGCACCCCACACGGGGACCTTCAAGTGGTGGCTTAACGAGCCGTCCCAGGGGCAAACGTTTACAACTGGCGATACGACCTTGCGGTTTCGCGCACTCACGTACCGGACGAGGGGAAGTGCGCCCGACAAGACGTTTGTGGTGCGCATCGGAAAAGTAGATGGCAATACCTTTACGGAAATCTATTCCGAGACAATCATACAGGAAGTTGCCGTGGAGTCCGGCGCTTACAGCACTTGGACCCTTGCAAACCCTGTTGAGCTTTCACCGAATACCAAGTATGGGGTTGATGTCGGTCTCACACACAGCACCAGCGGATGGCAGGAAGGTATTCCTTATTTGTCACACACAGGAAACGAATACGCAGATGGCGCCCGGTACATGTCGGGAGAAAGGGGAATGGGCACGGATACGCTCAATGTGCGATCGGGGGAAGATGCTGTTTTTCATATGCATTTCGATCATCCTATGGAGCCGAGTCCAGACATTGGGGTAACGGTCCCATCCGGTGCGGTTTCCCTGACTTGGACAAACCAGGAACCGCATGTTGGCGACGATGTTCGCGTAAACCTATGGTTTGGTACAGATCCTGAAAATCTGGAGCAGTTGATTGACGGTGCTGTAAACGCAACAACAGGAACGGTCAATGCGCCTGTCGCCAATACCTATTACTGGCGTGTCGATACGTATTTGGATGGCGCAGATAGGAAGCCCCTCATGGGCGATCTGTTTTCGTTCATCGTTGACGATACCGATGGCGACGGCATGCCGGACTGGTGGGAGATCAAGTATTTTGGCGGTCCGACCACGGCCAACCCCGATGACGATCCCGACGGCGACGGCCTGACCAACCTCCAGGAATACCAGATGGGCCTGAACCCCATCGATCCCGACACCGACGGCGACGGGCTGCTCGATGGCGGCAACATCGTCGTGACCAGCGCCGACGCGCGCTACACCGACTTCGTCGCCGCGGGGATTTACTTTACGGACGACGGCCCCGAGCGCACATTCTACGGCGAAGCCCACTTTGGCACCGATCCGCTCGATATCGATACGGACAATGACGGGCTGCTCGACGGCGACAGCGTCACCGTCACCGCGGCGGATCCGCGCTACACCGAATGGGCGGCACGTGGCATCGCCCACTTCGACAACGGCGGTCAGCGCACGTTCCGGGGCGAGATTGCCATGGGGACCGACCCACTCAATCCGGACACCGACGGCGACGGGTTGCTCGACGGCGTGGAAAGCAACACCGGCATCTACATCGGCCCGCACGACACCGGGACCGACCCGCTCAATCCGGACACCGACGGTGACGGAGCGGGCGATTGGTACGAGGTGCATGTCACCTACACCGACCCGAACGACCCCGCCGACAACCCCGGCATGCCCTATCCGCTGCCTGCACCCGACCCGGAGGACACCGGATCTTCCGACAAACCCGTCAAAGTCTACATTCTCTCCGGACAGTCGAACATGGTCGGGTTCGGCACCCCGAATGGAACGGCGCCTGGCACGCTCGAGAGGTTTGTCACGCTCGAGAACAAGTTCCCCAATCTGCACGACGGGTCCGGCTGGGTCGCCCGCCAGGACGTCCACTACCGCGGCGTGATCGCCCACATCGGCAAGGGTCCCTTGGCCCCGACTTTCGGCAACTTCTTCGGCCCCGAGCTGGGGTTCGGGCACGTCATGGGCTGGTACCACGACGAGCCGGTGCTGCTGATCAAGAGTTCGATGGGCAACCGCAGTCTGGGCTGGGACATCCTGCCGCCGGGAAGCGACCCCGTCGACTGGCCGGACGGATACACCTATGCCGGTTACGGCCAGAGCCCGATGCGATGGGAGACCGACGGCGGCGGGCCGGGACCGGGAAACTGGTATGCCGGCAAGCAGTACGACGACTTCTTCGTGGACGAGGCCGACATGGGGCCGAAGTTGGAATGGACGATCGGTGTGAAATACCCGAATAACTGCACGCTCCGACACAATGGGGAGCTCTACATCAGCAGATCGGCGCACACCGCCAGTGCGGCGAGCGAACCCGGTGTCGGCGGCGACTGGCAGACCTTCTGGAGCCTCTACTCGATCTTCAACGTCACGGACGTTCTCGACAACTTCGCAGCCGAGTATCCGCAGTGGGCCGAACAGGGGTTCGAGATTGCCGGCTTCGCCTGGTGGCAGGGCCACAAGGACGGCGGAGAAGCGGGCTCCGGCACGGCGGGGGTCCATGCCCTCCTGTATGAGGAGAACCTGGCGCGGCTGATCACCAGTCTGCGTGACTACTACGAGAACCGCTATCCGGGCAAGGTGCTGCCCGACGCGCCCTTCGTGGTGGCCACCGTCGCGTTCGGCGGCGGGGCGACCTGGGAGCCCGGCAGCTCCGCCCAAACGATTTTCGATGCCCAGATGGCCGTGAGCGACCCCGCGCGACACCCGCAGTTTGACGGCAACGTGGCATCGGTGGACGCCCGCAGCTATTGGCGCCCGAGCGAGGAGTCCCCGTCGGGCGTGGGATTTCACTACAACCACAACGCTGAGACATACCTGTTGACCGGCGACGCACTCGGACGCGCCATGGTAGAAATGCTCGAATACGAAAAAGAGCGGCAAGACTAGCTTGCGCAAATGTTTGTGCAGCACGCGCACGAGTTGCGCGTGCTGTGCACAGCACCAAAGACCCCGCAAACACCGTGACCCTATTGACTTGATTGACCGTATGGACATGCGGGAAAGAGCATGTATCTGCGCAACACCAAAAAATATGTCAATCAAGTCCATACGGTCCATCAGGGCAAAATTCCATTCGAACAGATTTTTTTTTCGTCCTGCAAACTTTGTATTGCAAAGTACTTTGTATACATGTAGAGTAAGACTTGAAGATAGGAGGTTTCCATGATTGCGAATCATATTCACGATGCTTTGCGGCAGGTAGCGTCGATGCGTGCGTTGGCGTTGGAGCATGCCCGTTTCCGGGGCTATTCAGGGCGTGTGCGGATGCTGGGCGGGGTAGTGGCATTTTGTGGAGCCCTCGTATTGTCGCGTCCGTTTTATCCTGCGGAACCCTTGGCCCATCTGGCTGGCTGGGGTGTTGTGCTGGTACTAGCGTTGCTCGCCAATTATGGCGGGTTGCTCTTGTGGTTTTTGCGGGATCCTGTCGCAGGCCGCGACCGGATGCAATTGTTGCCAGCTCTGGATGCGTGCCCGGCGTTTATGGCGGCCGCCTTGTTAAGTGCGGCGTTGATTCTCCGAGGTGAGTTCAATTTGCTTTTCGGGATGTGGATGGGAATGTACGGACTCGTGCATGCCGCTTATCGCCGGAACCTGCCGCCCGCGATTCTATTGGTGGGCTTGTTCTATGGTGCCGCAGGGACTGTGTGTCTGTTTCATCCGTCTGTGCAATTTGTCAACCCATGGCCGATGGGACTGGTTTTTCTCGTCGGCGAGATATCTGGCGGGTTGGTCTTGATGAAAGCGAATCCACCGCAACAGGAATGTGAAGAGGAGGAATCGGATGCCTAATGCAAAAACACCACCTGTGCCCGATCCCGCGCACGAGATTCTGGAGAAGATCTTTCACGAACCCAGCCGTCTCGCCATCATGTCGACGCTGTGTGCCGCCGAGAACGGTCTGCCGTTCGTGGCCCTGCGGGATGCTTGCCGCTTGAGCGATGGCAACCTGAACCGACACTTGAAAGTGCTAGAAGAGGCCAAGGTCGTTCGTGTGAACAAGCGATTTGTCAAAAACAAGCCACTCACGACCGTAAAGATCACCCAGATAGGGTTGCGCCGGTTTCAGGAATATCTGGCCGCGCTAACGCAGGTACTCGAAGAGGCCAAACAAGCCTTACCCGCTAAGCAAAATGTAGACGTAGTTTCAACGCATGCCGCGTTAGCCCGTGCCTGACAATGGGATAAAGCAGAAGGAGGCGGAGATGAAGACGAGAGCATACCATTCCGTGGCTTGGGGCCTTTTGGGGGCAGCCATGCTGTTGGGTTTACCATTGCTGGGGATCTGGCTCACAGGGCGCGATCCGCTCGATTATGCGGAGTTTCCCCCGCTCACACGGTACGTGGAGCACGCCGCCTTTTCGTGGCTGGCTTTTGTGATCATGGCCACTGGCATTCTGGCTGTTGTATTGCCGTTCATCATTCGGATCGTCTCTTGCTGGCATACGGCGCCCAAAGGGTTGCCGGCCAAAAGCCGGTTTCCCTGGTGGGGCTGGTGTGGTGTCGGCTTCGGTGCAATCGCCTGGACGTTGGCTTGGACACGGTTTCCCTGGTTTGCCCCGTTTCAAGCGTTTACATTCAGTCCGCTATGGCTGGCGTTCATTATCGTGGTGAATGCACTAACCTTTCGCCGGACCGGTAAATGCACCATGATTGACCGTCCGGGTTTCTTTACGCTGCTCTTTCCCGCAAGTGCGGTTTTCTGGTGGTTTTTCGAGTATCTCAATCGATTTGTGCAAAACTGGGTTTATGAAGGCGTCGAAGCGCTTTCCGCCACGGATTACGTGGTTTTTGCCACCTTGCCATTTTCCACCGTTCTGCCTGCTGTATTTGGCGTAGTGGAGTTGCTCCGAACATATCCGCGCATGACAGCCGGACTGGATTCATTCGTTGTCTTACGAACGGAACGCCCCAGAGTCTGGGCTGTGACTGTTCTGTTGGTATCTGGTTGCGGACTGGCAGGCATTGGTATCTGGTCGGATTACCTGTATCCACTCTTGTGGGTTTCCCCGCTTCTTTTGATTGTCTGTATCCAGACACTGCGTGGCCGCCCGACAATCTTCTCTGCTTTGCCAAAGGGCGATTGGCAGGAAATCTTCCGGTGGGCTTTGGCCGCATTAATCTGTGGTTTCTTCTGGGAAATGTGGAATATTGCCAGTTTGGCCCGCTGGGTCTACAACGTGCCGCTAGTAGGACGTTTTCCGATATTCGAGATGCCCGTGCTTGGTTATGCGGGCTATTTGCCTTTCGGCTTGCAATGCGCCGTGATTACGATTGCAGTCGATCGCTGGTGCAGGAATGGACGTATTCCATGGGTGCTGCGGCAGCCCATTCTGCGAATGATCCTAGCACTGATTGTTGCCACGGCACTTTGGGTTCCCATTGTACATTTTTTCTATAAGCCGAGTCTGGCAGCATACCGAACAACAGAAGGCATAGCGCCACAGGCGGCCGCGATTGCTGCACGTCATATGGATTTATGGCGAACGCCGGAAGCGCGTGAGCAGGAAATTGCCAACATGCGTGGTAGCAATGCGGAATGGGATTTCATGGCGCGTACCTATTTTGTCCTGGCACTGGCCAATATATCGTTGCGCGAACCGGACTTGCAAGACGATGCGTTGGCAGTGATGGATACGATCATTGACGAAACCATTCGCCTGGAATCGGAAAAGGGCATGTATTTCTTCCTGATGGACTATGCCACACACGCGCCATTCTTGAGCGAATCCGGACGTAGCATTTTTCTGGATGGCGAAATTGCCCTGATGCTCGGTGCGCGTCGTCTTGTGCAGGAGCGGGAGGCGTATCGCGTCTTGATGGATGAACGTCTGCGTATCATGGAACAGCAACTGCGTGAATCCCCCTTGCTGATTGCGGAAAGTTATCCCGACGAATGCTGGATGTTTTGCAATGCCATTGCCATGGTTGCTTTCCGGATGTCGGAGGTGTTGGATGGAACCGACTATTCCCATCTTATCGAGAGCTGGCTCCAGAGCATACAACGCAACCTGACCGATCCAGAAACGGGCATTTTGTTTTCGAGCTTTACCTTGTCCGGGTATCCACAGGATGGCCCCGAGGGGTCGACCATCTGGATGGTTGCGCATTGCTTGCAGCTTCTGGATCCCGACTTTGCGGAAGACCAGTACTGGCGCGCACGGCGTGAACTGGGGCGGGTATTGTTCGGGTTCGGTTGGGCTCGCGAATGGCCAGAATCGTGGCCGGGTATTCCCGACATTGATTCCGGGCCGATCGTGCCGCTGCTGGAAATCAGTGCAGGCTCTAGCGGCTTGGCGCTCTTGGGGGCAGCCGCGTTCGGTGACGACCAGTATCTGGTATCACTATTGACCGCATTAAACTATGGCGGCTTTCCTGTAAAGCGTGATGGCCGCTTGCACTACAGTGCCAGCAATGCTGTGGGAGATGCCGTAATGCTCTACGCCATGGTGGAAGGACCCCTATGGCAGTTGGTGCAGGATCGACGCAATACAAGGGAGGTGGCAGAATGAATAAGCGTTTCATAGACTGGCTGCTCATTCCACGCGGATTGACGCAACCGCGCGGTTTGCTGCTGCGCGCAGGCATCTTTGTTGCATTTTTTGTCGTCTGTCATCTGGCGGGCTGGCGTGAAAACACGATGATCCTGTCAGGCACCACCCCTGCAGGCGGTGATATGGCCACTTTGCAGGGCATTCTCTATATTTTGGCCCATCTCGGCCTAACGATTGTTGCTCCTATCTTTGTACTAGGCGCAGCCATTCTTGCCTGGCTGAATCGCTGCGTGGGGGAGTAATGACCGTATTGACCCGATTGACCGCATGGACGGGGAAGCTTTCTGCTTCGCAGACAGGGGCTGGTCACAGACCTTTCCTGGATCCGTCAATCAGGTCAACAGGGTCAACAGGGTCACTCGGATGTGCCGCGCAAGAAACTGCCCAACCACCGGGAACGCCAGCACAGGCGTGGCTTGTTTCTGTGCTTGTGCTCGGGGCAGGGTTGTTGTTGGCACACCTTGCTCCCGACGTCTTTTTACGACTGCTGGGTGTACCCGCCGCCTGGCTCGCATCGCTATGGCTGCGCGGTCCATTGGTTTTTGATGTAGATGGATATTGGATTCTAAATGCGCGGCAGGCGGTGCATGTCACGAATGCATGCAATGGTGCCGGTTTCTTTGCGCTGCTATCGGCTTTGACCGTCCCGTATTGGCGGCGCGGATTGTCGCGGCGTGCTGGATGCATGCAAGGTTGCCTGTTGCTTACTGCACCTTATACGGGGGCCGTCCTTGCGAATGGCGTCCGCATCATTGTCGTATGGTATGCTGCCCATGTGACTCACGTACTCGCTATCCCGGCGTGGGCAGCAACCATTCACTATATCAGCGGACTGCTAGTCTTTTTCCTCTTTCTTGTCGGCTATCATATCTGTATGGAAAGGATATACCATGAACGTATCACGTCGTGACCTGTTACCGGCTGGTTTAGATAAACCGCGTTGGCTGTTATGGCTCTTTGCGCTGCCACAGCTCGTATTATTGACCATCCAATATTACCAATGGGAGCTTGTCAGCGGGGAGATGAATGCCGATCAGCAGGGCAAGGCCATGACGCTTGCGTGCCTTGGAATCGTACTGATTCTCTCACAGGTGAGTCTCGGGATATGGTTGGCGAAGCTGCGCCGCCGCATCCCTCTGATAGCCTGTATCGCATATCTGTTTGCGCATATTGCTTATCTTTGGGTTGTCCTTGTTTGGTTGCAAGGGATGTTGCCGGATTCCGTGCGTTCGTGGATTCTGCCCGAAACGGAGTATCTGTTTTATCCGTTTGCGCTTGTGATGCCAGCTTTGGTCTATTGTGGCGTCCGCATTGCCTCTATCCTGTTGCCGGTGCCACCTGGAGCAGATGTTGGCGTCACGGTTGCCGGACTCCTCGGTGTCCCGTTGGTCTGGTACCTCGTTCTACAAGCAGCCATTATCGTGCGAATGCCGTTTTTCGTGATTGCTGTTTTGTTTGTCGGTTCCACGACACTTGTGCTGCTCTTGTTTATACGGTTCATCATGCATGTCCAGTGCTTGTTATCGAAGCGGCGCATCCAAGCCTGGATCTTACCGCTATTGGCGGGTGTCGTTGCGCCCATTGCAGGGCTCCTGTTGAATCGAGCCATTCCCTTTCCCTACGACTTCCAATCACCCTATGTCTATACGTTTGCCATACTCAATGGCCTCCTGCTCCTAGCTACCGTAACGATACCTATGAAAGCCCTTTGGGCATTTGTACTGTTATCGCTGACATACAGTTTCTCGCTGTATTTCTTTGTGGTCTTCCTGCCGTTCCTGCCACTCTCCTTACTTGCCATGATTGCCGCCGGAAGCGGATTTCTGATTCTGGCTCCGACGTTCCTGTTTCTTTTGCACACGCGTATGTTGATCACTACAGGGCAGCGTCTGCTCCAGCATATTGGGCGCGTGCGGACCATCGGGTTATTCGTCATCCTGACAGGCCTGCTACCGTCAGGCCTACTTTGCTTGGCGTTGCAAGATCGTATGCAACTGGACCGCGCGATGGCATACGTTTGGGAACCGGACGACCTGCAGCCCCAAGCTAGCTTCCGGCAAGCCCCTGTGCTACGTGCACTCCAACGGGTGCGTACGCGCAAGGCAGGTGTCTACTATCCATTTCTAAGCGAAATCTACAACCGCATCGTGTTCGATGGTATGACGCTACCGGATCGCAAGCTCGATACCCTGGAACGGTTGCTTGCGGGAGAACGCACAAGCACGGCACCCAGATCGCGTACCTTCTTTCTCGGTATGCTTGACGGTCGGCAGCGTGCGCGCAGCGGGCGCGTTCAACTGCCCCCGCGCAACGTTGAGCTGGTTAACGTGTCTGTGACCCATGACGCAGTAGACGATGGGTTTGTAAAAGCGCATGTTTCCCTGGAGCTTACGAATCGTGGCGGTTGGAATAGTGAATTCGTGACGCAATTGGTAGTGCCCGAGGGTGTGTTGATTACGGACTACTGGCTGGATGTAGAAGGGGAACGTGTGCCGGGAAGGTTGTTCGAACGCAAAACGGCACGCTGGGTCTATCATATGATCCGCGATGTAGTACGGCAGGATCCCGGCTTGCTTTATTATGAGACACCCACACAGTTGCGCTTGCGGGTATTCCCTTTTGCTGTTGGGGAGACCAGAGAAACGGGTTGGACGTTTCTATTTCCGGCAAACCAGCGGCCTGAGATACAAATCGGGCAGCAGCGGGTCCTGTTATCGGAATCGGTAACGCCACCAGATCCGACGGTTCTCGGGGTACAGGGAGAAACGGGAGCAGCATGGGTATGGCCTAACGGTCCATCGTTACACTGGACGGCACATAGGCGCAAAGCATACGCACACCTCATTGTGGATCATTCCGTACATGGCTACCAAGATCGAGCCGCATGGGAACAAACCATTGCCGATACGTTGTCACAACACGCCCCACATATGCAGAACGTTGCAGTAACGCTTGCCAATTTCGAATCGGTTGATTTGATTACCGAACCGCGCCCGTTGACAGAACTTGAGCAAGCCCTTTCGGCAACCGGAGAGACGAAGCTGGTGCAGCAAGGCGGCTTTGATCCTGAACGTGTTATACGTCGGCATCTTCGTGTGATGCAGGCCGATCCCGATCTATTTGTCGATTGGCTGCCTGTTTTTATTGCGGTTACGCCGCAGCATACGAACACCGTCTGGATGGAGGAATCCCGGTTACCTGATCATGTCGCCATGGATCATCCTTGGTTTTATCTACTTGATGAAAAAGGGCTTCATCGCAAGGCCTTTAACGCGACCGCGGTTGAACCGGTAACCGAGATTCCGCCGCCAGAACCGATACACCTCTTGCGGCAGGGAAATCTGGCAACAACCCTTGCAGCAGACCATGCTGCAGCCTGGCGGTTTCTGATTGGCTCGCAAGCACCACTCGAGCGCTTCAACCCGGAAACGGCTGCATTCCAGAAGGTCGCAGTAGCGTGGCTCGATGAGAGCGCCCCTTATGCCAGAGGGCTTGGCTTATGGACGGACTGGTTCGATGTCTTTGCCAATCCGGCCAGAGAGAGGGCGCGCCGGATGGATCTGATACAGCGTTCCCGCGATATTCGGGTATTGTTCCCGCTGGCGTCTTTTATCGTCGTCGAGAACGAGGCGCAGTGGCGCATGCTCGAACGCACGGAGGCTGCAACTGGTAGTGCCCGCCGCGGTCTCGAACATGACGAATTCATCGAGGCCCCGGCTCCTGGCATCTGGCTGCTGCTGCCCATTGTCTGGTGGATCAAAAGACGCCGCAAGCAAATGACCGTATTGACCTGATTGACCGTATTGACGGGTGTGTTCTCGGTCAAAAAAACATTCAATTGGGGCAATCAGGTCAAACCAGCATCTCCCAGCGCTTTTTTTGCATCAGCGGACGTCGAAGGCGAAGATGTTGATTTTTTCTGCTCCCCAAGTGCTTTCCGGGATCAAGCGGATGCCTGTGGTTTCCCCTTCAAGTGGTACACGTACGTGGCGCTGATAGTTGTTGGTTTCCGTATGCACCGTCTGCCAGCTTCCGTCGGGTTGCTGTGCTTCGATGCGAAAGGCCTTGGTCATGGTTTCCGGCACAGTCCAAGGGGGGGCATCAAGCGGGTAATTAAACCGCATGTTGCTATGGCTGCGGTTAAAATTGCTGTCGAAAATGATGCGGGCTTCCGTTACGGGCACTGCGGAATCAAATGTGTATGTAATGGGTGTTCCGGCAGATCCCGTCCAGCTATTGGCGTCATCACCGACTTCGCGATCTACACCATTACGCAAAGCTTCTACATCCCCTTCGGAGGCATCCAATTTCGCGTTGCGCGAAAGTTCTGGAATTTCGCGCGTGTGCCATGGCAGCCAGCAATCGTCATCCATGAGGGTTTGCTGCACTTCCTTGATGCGTGTATTGCGAACTTCGCGTGGCGTGAGTCCATCGCGCACGGCGATGAATGCCGCGGTCCCAACGGCTTGTCCCATCAACGAGCAGGTTGCCATAACGCGCGTGGAGCTCATCGCGCAGTGCGTGGCACTGTGATTACGACCAGCACAAAACAGGTTGGCGATATTGCGCGAATACAATGTACTTAACGGAATACCATAGGGTGAGGGGGCCGGATGGAAAATCGTGCCCGCCTCAGGGTGATAGAACCCAGCAGGATAATGATCATCCATGGTCCATCCGCCATAGGCGACAATATCCTCGAAGTGACCTTCGGCCTCGATGTCGTTTTGCGTAATCATATGGTCGCCGACATAGCGACGGCTTTCGCGTTTGCCTGGCAGAAAGCTTTGCCACTCGAGTCCCCAATTGACCAGTTTATCTTTTTCTGGTCCATAGTTTTTAATGTAATCCCACACCCCGAAGGCAATACGTAGCAATTCATCCCGCAGTTCTTCGGTGTCATGGATGCTGTCGTGCTCACCACCGACTTCCAGCCACCAGTAATTCGTCTTGCGCACATTGCAATCGCGGCCGCGCAAATCTTCCGGTTTGGTGAATTTGTAGGCCCAATCCGGAGCAATAAATTCCTGTGGTGTTGCATATTCACGAACTTGGAACAGACAGCTCATACCCATGGTCTTCTTGTCAGCTTCCACAGGCGCAATACTTTCGTTAAATTCGT
>PXBF01000160.1 GCA_003567005.1 PVC group bacterium | reverse complement strand
GTTATGCCGGATGTAAGCGAAGCGGGTGCGAAAGAAAAAAGATAGGCGAGCTTGTGGTACAAGACGGTTGCAAGAGAATGGTTTGTGTGTAATATTGCGGATTTGTCAGGCGCGTGGTGCGTCAGTTTTGATCAGTATAGGAGAGTGAACACTATGAAGAATATTCCCGTCGAGAACGTCAGGAACTTTGCCATCATGGGTCATACGGGCAGTGGTAAGACAACCCTTACTGACGCGTTGCTGTATCGGTTGGGATTAAATGACCGGCTCGGATCACCAGCGGAAGGGACGAGCTTGAGCGATGTCACAGAGCAGGAAAAAGCGCGTAAGATCTCCATTTTTTCGACGACGTTTTCGGGTGTGTATCAGTCGGGTGGCACTGATTACGAAATGGTTTTCACCGACACGCCTGGATATGCTGATTTTTTTGGTAGTGTGATTGCGGCAGCGCGCAGTGCGGAGACTGGTTTGGTGGTGGTGGATGCATCTGCGGGTGTGCAGGTAGGTACGCGCCGTGCGTGGCAATGTTGCGATAGTCGCGGAGTGAAGGCACGCGGTATTGTGATTACGGGATTGGATAAGGATAATACCGATTTTGCGAAGACGCTGGCGGAGATTCAGTCGGTTTTTGGTAGCAAGTGCGAACCGGTGGTCATGCCTTTAGCGGACAACAGTGATATTATTGATATTCTGGGTGCTACGGATGTGCCCAGTGAAATTGCTGATGCCGTAACGGAGGCCAAGGGTGGTTTGGTGGAACTGGCGGCGGAGACAGATGACACACTCATTGAGAAATATCTGGGTGGCGAATCTTTGACACCTGAGGAGATTGCCTCGGGGTTGGTACAGGCGGTGGCGGATGGTCATTTTGTGCCCGTCTTTGTGGCGATGCCCTTAAAAGGTGTTGGTATTGATGCGGTTTTAGATGGTGTGGCTCGCTTTTTTGCATCGCCGGTGACGGTACCGCACAAGACGTTGGATGATGAACCGATTGATCCTTCGCCAGAGGCACCTGTCGTTGGTTTGGTCTTTCGCTCGGTGAATGATCCATTTGTTGGGCAGCTTTCCTATGTGCGGGTATTTGGTGGCACGTTGACGGGCGACATGGAGGTTGTGAATACCTCGCGCAAGGAAAAAGAGAAGGTGAGTGCCTTGCTGGCGGTTCGGGGGAAGAAGCAGGTTCCGGTAGAGACAGCCGGAGCGGGAGACATTGTGGCGATTCCCAAATTGAAGCATACGCATGTGGGGGACACGCTGTGTTCGGTGGGACATGAGGTGTTGATTGACCCGATTCATTTTCCGAAACCGGTGATGTTCCAGGCTGTGACGGCGCGGACGCAGGCGGATGAAGACAAGATTGGTACGGCATTGAAGCGTGTGGTGGAAGAGGATCCGACGCTGACGGTGGATCGGAATGCGGAAACGCATGAGGTTGTCCTGCAGGGGCTTGGCGATGTGCATATTGATGTAGCTGTTGAGCTGATGAAAGGCCGTAGCGGGGTAAGTGTTGATTTGAGCCAGCCGAAGGTGCCGTATCGGGAAACGGTCACGGCTATGGGGGAAGGGCATTACAAGCACAAGAAACAATCCGGTGGAAGAGGCCAGTATGGTGAGGTGTATTTACGGGCAGAACCTTTGCCGGAGGGTGAAGAGGAGTGGTTTATCAATGCTATTGTCGGGGGGGTGATTCCCGGCAACTTCATACCGGCCGTGCAAAAAGGTTTGGTTGAAGGGATGACGCGGGGTCCGTTGGCGGGATACACGGTGACGGGGGTACGCGCAACGGTTTATGATGGTTCGTATCACGATGTTGATTCTTCCGAAGTTGCATTCAAAATTGCCGGATCGCGCGCCTTGAAGGATGCCATGCTCAAGGCCAAGCCCGTGTTGCTGGAGCCGATTATGACGGTAAAGGTGACCATCCCGGACGATTGTATGGGGGATGTAAACGGGGATTTGAGTCATAAGCGGGGCCGTATTCTGGGAATGGATGTGGATGGAGGCATGCAAGTGATTACGGCCGAAGTGCCCCAGGCAGAATTGTTCCGCTATTGTGCAGAGCTTCGTTCTATGACGGGGGGGCGTGGAAACTTTGAGATGACGTTCAGTCGGTACGAGCAGGTGCCGTCGAATGTAGCGCAAAAGGTCATTGCTGCAGCGGAGAAGCATGAGGATGAGGATTGATCCTGGCACGGGTTGCTGCACCGTGTCTTGTTAAATAGAGAGTTCTTGTGAAGCGCCAATGGCGGCAAGAGGGTTTCGTCCTTTGGTTTTATCGGTCTTCGACCGTTTTGTGGGGGCGCGTCTTTTGTGTCGGTTTTTTCGGGCGGTCATGCAAGAGCCGATTAGAAGTGTAAGAGAGGTAACATGAGCGGTCATAGTAAATGGGCAACCATTAAGCATAAGAAGGGCGCGGCTGACGCCAAGCGTGGCAAGGTATTCAGCAAGATAGCCAAGGAGATCACGGTAGCGGCGCAACAGGGCGGAGGCGATCCATCGGCGAATATTACCCTGCGTTCCTTGATTCAAAAGGGCAAAGGCGTGAATATGCCCAATGATAACATTGAGCGTGCGATCAAAAAGGGTACGGGAGAGCTTGGGTCCACGTCGTTTGAAGAGGTGGTGTACGAAGGGTATGCGTCTGGTGGTGTGGCGTTGATTGTGAAGGTTTTGACAGACAACCGCAATCGTGCTGCGGCTGAGATTCGTCATATTTTCAACAAGCATGGATCGAGCTTTGCGCAGCAGGGTGCAGTCAGTCGTGCCTTTGATCGTCGTGGACAGATTATCGTTGAGGAATCTGCCGCAAGCGAAGAGAAACTGATGGAGGTGGCGCTTGAGGCTGGCGCTGAAGATTTGATTCATGATGATGGACAGTTTGAGATTTTAACCGATCCATCGGTTTTTGGAGATGTATGCGATGCTTTGGAATCTGCAGGCATTGAAACGATCAGCAAGGAAGTTACCTTGCTGCCGAATCTGAGTGTGCCGGTAGATGACCCGGCCGTTGCCCGCGCCGTTCTCAAGTTTGTTGCTGCGCTGGAAGACAATGACGATGTGCAGGATGTCTATACGAATATGGACATGACGGATGAAGTCATGGAGGCAGTCAGCGACGAGGCGTGAGTGGTGGTGTTACAAGGGTTTTGGGGGTAGACACGTCGCTTCGCTGCACGGGTTATGGTGTGGTTGCCATGACTGGTGGGGCGATGCGTACCATCTCTTATGGCTGTATTCGTAACAAGCCTGCGTGGAATCACTCCACGTGCCTGCTTGCCATACAAGAGCGAATTGTAGATGTGATTCGCGAGACGCAACCAGAGGAAATTTCGATTGAAGGTGCTTTTTATTGTCGGAATGTACGCACGGCGATGACATTAGGGGAAGCGCGTGGTGTCGTGCTGGCGACCTGTGCGGCGCAAGGTATATCCGTATATGAGTATGCGCCTCGTCGTGTCAAAATGGCCGTGGTCGGGGTAGGCAGTGCTGAAAAGGATCAAGTGATGAAGATGGTAGCGCGACTGTTGGGTATGGAGCCGAAGATCCAGTCAGATGCGGCTGATGCGTTGGCGCTGGCAATCACGCATCTTCAGCAGGCACGCGGCGTTGCCCGGACAGAGCACAAGCCTTTGTGAAAGGTTGTTTATGATTACGTATGTGAAAGGTTGTTTGGTAGAGAAGCACCCGACACGTGTGGTGGTGGATATTGGTGGTTTGGGCTACGAGGTGTTTATTCCGTTGAGCAGTTATGACCGGTTACCGGGTACAGGATCGGAGGTGTGCTTGTTGACGGTGGATCATGTACGTGAAGATGCGCATATTCTGTATGGTTTTCATTCAGAGGGTGAGCGCAAGTTGTTTGGTATGCTGACGGCGGTTTCGGGGATTGGGCCCAAGTCGGCCTTGAGTGCTTTGAGCGGTATGACGGTGCGCGAGTTCAAGGCGGCCGTGGTGGAGGGGAATGTCAAGCGCATCTGTTCGGTGCCCGGCATTGGAGCAAAGACGGCGGAGCGCATTGTGGTAGAATTGCGGCATACGTTATCGGCGGGCGAAGCGTTAGAGGCGGTGGCTGGTGCCGAGGGAACCGATGAGGCGCTCAACACGGGGTTGCGTGATGCGTTGTTGGCGCTGGTGGCGCTGGGATACAAGCAGGATGATGCCCGGAAGATGGTGCTGGCGACGAGCAAGAAGCACCCGGATGTCACGGATGTGGAAACATTGATTAAAATTTCATTATCCAGATAGGTGCAGTGGGATGGATCGGCCGGTAGATACATTGAATGTCAAGGATCAGGCTTTGGACCAGAAGCTGCGGCCTGTACAGTTTGCTGATTTTGCGGGTCAGCCGAAAGTTCTGGAGCGGTTGGCGCTGGCGGTTGAGGCGGCGCGGCAGCGCGGGGATGTATTGGATCACGTTCTTCTTTCGGGGCCCCCGGGGCTTGGAAAGACGACCCTTGCCAACATTCTGGCGAATGAGATGGGGAGCCAGATCCGCATTACATCGGGTCCCGTGATTGACAAGGCGGGTGATTTGGCGGGCCTTCTTACCAGTCTGGAACGTGGGGATGTCTTGTTTATCGATGAAATTCACCGGATGCAAAAGACGGTTGAAGAGTATCTTTACTCTGCGATGGAAGATTTCATGTTGGATATCATGATTGATCAAGGGCCGAATGCGCGATCGGTGCGTATAGAGCTGCCGCGTTTTACGTTGGTTGGGGCGACGACTCGTCGGGGGTTGATATCGGCTCCACTGCGTTCGCGTTTTGGCTTAAATAACCGATTGGATTATTATGATGTGGTGACCTTGGTGAAAATCGTGCAGCGTTCTGCGGGGTTATTGGGTGTGGATATTTCAGATGATGGTGCCGATGAGATTGCCGGCCGTGCCCGGGGCACGCCGCGAATCGCGAATAATCTATTACGGCGCGTGCGAGATTATGCGCAGGTGCGTGCGGATAACAAGATTGACCGTGTTGTGGCGGATCGTGCATTGGAGATGCTTGAGATTGACAAGCATGGTTTGGATGAGATGGATAAGCGCATTTTGGAAACCATTGTGCATAAATTTGGTGGTGGCCCGGTTGGGTTGAGCAATATTGCCGTATCGGTCGGGGAAGAGTCTGACACGATCGAAGAGGTATACGAACCGTATTTGATTCAGGAGGGCTATATGGCACGCACACCCAAAGGGCGGGTGGTAACCCCGTTATGCTATGAACGTTTCGGTTTGCGGTCCTCAAGCGTGCAACAGGATGAACTAGGGTTATGAGTGTTGGGGCTATGGATGTGTTACCAGACAGGTCTGGGGCCGTGCCACCGGGCACATTTAACTTATTAGCAGAGGATTCTGCGACGAAAGCGCGTTGTGGTCGGTTGCATACAGCGCACGGGGTTATTGATACGCCTGTTTTTATGCCGGTAGGTACGCAAGCCACCGTTAAGTCTTTGACGCCTGCAGATTTAGAAGATCTGGACGTTTCCGTATTACTTGGCAATACGTATCATCTGCATTTACGTCCGGGGATGGATGTGATTGCCGCGTCTGGCGGATTGCATCGTTTCATGGGTTGGTCACGGCCGATTTTGACGGATAGCGGTGGGTATCAGGTGTTTAGTCTGGCGGACTCTCGCAAGATCGAGCCGGGTGGGGTTGTGTTTCAATCTCATCTAGACGGTAGTAGGCTGTTTTTAGGTCCGGTGGAAGCCATGGGGATCCAGCGCACGCTAGGATCAGATATAGCGATGGTTTTTGATGAATGTCTGCCAGCTGGTAGCGGGCGTGATTACGCTTGTCAGTCCACCACGCGGACTTTAGACTGGGCCGCTCGATGTCTGGAGCAGCCGCGTGCGCCCGGGCAGTTGTTCTTTGGTATTGTGCAAGGTGGGAATTTTGAAGATTTACGGCGTCATTGCGCCCGCGAGTTGGTACGTATGGGATTTGATGGGTATGCCATCGGTGGTGTGAGCGTAGGTGAGCCTGAGGATGTTTTGCTGAAAGGCATGGCTGATGGTGTGGCGGAGCTACCGTTGGACCGGCCGCGTTATTTGATGGGAGTAGGCCGTATGTCTCAGATGGTGCAGGCTGTTGCAATGGGTGTAGATATGTTTGATTGTGTCATGCCCACGCGTTATGCGCGTAATGGATCTGCTTTTACGCGTAAAGGTGTATATCCGGTGAAGGCGGCCTACAATCGGCTGGATCAGCGTCCGGTGGAAGAAGGATGTACCTGTTATTGTTGTCGTCATTTTAGTCGAGCCTATGTTCGCCATTTGATGCATGCCGGTGAAATTTTGGGTTTACGGATGTTGACATTGCATAACATACATCGGTACATGTGCTTCATGCAGGAGATGCGGGATGCGATCCGGGATGGTGACTTTGCTGATTTTGCGGCTGCGGTATTGGAATCGGATCTGGGCTGATACAAGGGGGCTGATAGGCTTTACAGATTGAACCGCCATTTTTGCTTATTATGCGAATTGGGATTGCTGATAGGCTTTGCTGTTGTTAGACAGAAAAATTTTGACAGAAAGAACGGGTAGGCTTTTCTGCGTATACGAAT
>PXBF01000055.1 GCA_003567005.1 PVC group bacterium | reverse complement strand
CTTCTTCGATTTCCTCTGCTGTGAAGGAACCATCTTCCATATATGCGCATTCGGTTTCGTGTCGCTTTAGGATGTAAATGTCAAATGCAGCGAATGCTGCATGCACATATTTCAAGGCTTTTGAACCATCTTGCATGATCGCCGTTCCTGTGCGTGTCCAATCTGCCACCAGCATAAAATTACCTACTACATTACAAACCCCGAAACGTCCGAGGTTACGCAAACTCTGTTGGTAGTTGGCAATATGCTCGTCACGGTTGGGGCTGCCATTCTTGATGTCCTCGGTGAAAACCAAACTTTCGGCTGTATCCCAGACTAATCCTGTAGGTTTGGCGTTCGCCTGATACCACTGGAGCAGCGGCATTCCCTGGAGGTTGGTCGGAGCATCCGTGTGCGGCCAATACTCCACTTCGATCTTTCGTTTTGCGATTTCCTCTTCGGACCAGACTTCGCCTGCAGGAATGTGGTGTAATGCAGTGATTACATTTGTGATTCCGGGGGTTTGGCGAATGTTTTTGATCGTGACAATATCGTCCGGTCCGAACCAGCGCATGCCGGCCCGAACGCGCTCCCTATTCCAGTTTTTGTTTCTGATTTCGCTCATGGTGTAATCTCGCTGTATAAAAAATTGCGCATAAATCATAAATTTAGCAACAGACGGTGATACAAAAATGTTGCTAATGCAACACAGAAGTACTGCAAGGATTAAATAGGTTTTCTGTTAAAACCCTTACGGACGATAGAGATTAAGGGGGGGAGAGTGCTACAGGCTGAAGACGGCGATGTTGGACATTTCTTCGCGGGCGCAAATGTTGAGAGTCTCGATGAGTTTGGCGTGCGGGGCATCATTCGTGGATTTAATCACGACACTGACGTTAGGGTCAAAAGAGGCCAATCGTGCCATGCGGGCGGACAGTTGTTCTTGCGCACGGGCTCCGTTGAGCGGTTGTCCGTTAATGATCCCGCCATCTTTATGAATCGTTATTTGCAATAGTGGAGCTGAGCTATCGGTGCGGACTTGCTGGGCTTGCGGCCGCGAAATGGAAAGGGCGGCGAGCACGTCCTGCTCGCTCATGGTCACGATGAAAAAGATCAGCAATTGAAAGACCACATCAATCATGGGGGTCATTTCCAGTTTCGCCAAGTCTGCTTGTTTGCGTGTTTTGTGATGCCCCATATTGCCCCCTGCGTGTGAATGTGGTTAAGTGTATCCGGAAATCAGCGCCCAAAACTTAGTTGCCCTTAAAGGATCTATAAACATGTTCGGAAAAAAATATTTGCTCGCGTTTTGGATGTTATGTTGGGGGATAACCGCATGGGGTGGGGACTTGTTACCGATATCCGGATCTCCGCGCGTTGCGGAAGCGCGGCGGGTTGTATTTGACGCGACGCGAGAAAGCGCAGAATACCAGCGTGTTCGGATTGCTTCCTACAATATCCAGGACTTTTTCGAAGGTCGTGAGGGTCGTCGGCGCACATGGGAGAATGCCCGCAGGCAAGGGCGCCTCGCAGCGGAGATTCTTGATGAGGTCGATGCTGATTTGCTGTTGCTGCAAGAGATTGAAACGCCCAAGATGTTGGCACTGTTAAATGGTAAGCTTACAACACCGTATCCCTTTGGTTTTATCACCGAGTTGCAAACAGCACAGGGGCAGGCAGTACGATTGAATCTGGCCGTGCTTTCTCGATTGCCCATTCACGATGCGGTCCAGATCGATTTTAGTGCCTTGGATGGTCCGGGCCGGCCAACCCGCGGTTTGTTGCGCTTGCAAGTGAACCTAGATGATGCCACGGAACTCATGGTCTACAATATGCACCTTAAGGCGAATTGGGGTAATCGGCGCCGGAATATTTCGCAGCGATATCATGCCATTTATCTTTTGCAGGAAGATTTGGCGCGGCAACGAGAGCATGGTTTTGATGGAATCGTGCTGCTTGCGGGAGATTTCAATTTTGACCCAACAAGGCAGGAGTTTCGGCGGGAAGCTGCCTTGTCCTTGTTGGCGTCCTACCAAGATCTCTGGGATGCAGTGCCAGAGGAAGATCGTATCACGATCCCGACACGGCAAGGAAGCCCTTCTCTTGTGTTTCCTCCAGTGACATTTGACCGTTTCTATTTGGATGCGACAGGGAATCCCGACTGGAACGCGAGTACGCCACGCGTCCTCTCGAAAGGCGTTCATTTGGAGGACAACCGCATGGTTGCTGGCGAGGATGCAACCACTGCATCAGATCATTATCCGATTTATTTTGATTTGATTCGCTAAAGAAGGCGTTATATGCCCATAATAGGAATATGTTTCCTGTATTCCTGATTCATGTGGGGTAGGGCTGTGCTTATCATGCGACGCAACATATTGGTAACCGTACTATTACTGGCAATGCTTTTGCTGGCGTGGGATACATCTGCTGCATTGCCATCCTTACAAGTGGGTTTTGATGGTCATTTCAAGACAGAGAGCTGGTTTCCCGTAACCCTTGATCCGATTCCCGGTGCGGAATCGGTTTCCTTGCAAATGCTCGCATCCGGTTATGGCATGGGTGGTCCCGAAAGCACGGTTGTTGGCGTGTTTCGTGCGGAGCAAGATCTTGTGACCGGTGCTTGGCATGCCTTGGTTTACGCAAGTCGTTCGCATTTTGGTCATACGCTACAAGCGGTTATAACCCTTGATGATGGACAAGAGCGCGTCATTGAATCATCGATTCAAGGCATCGATCCCGGTACGACACTTCTTCTGGTGGTAACGGATCGACCTGAGGCATTTTCCTTTTTGCGGGCATTGGAGCATGGGGATCGTCGAATCACAGTGGTTGTTGCGCAGGATGCCCGCTTGTTGCATCAACGCGACTGGCGTGATTTTTCAGGCATAGATGCTATTGTTTTGGATGGGCCCGAACCGTTGTCGGATGATGATCGGCAAGCGGTGCGCGATTGGACGCTGCAAGGCGGGTCTGTGATTTTGACAGATCGCGTATGGGAAGAAGATGATGCTGTTTGGGGATTAGCTCCCATTCGCGAGATGCCGGAACGGGTTGTTGCCGATGGTGCTGGACTGGAGGCGTTCGTGCGACCGCGTGAAAGCATTGCATCGTTTCGACGCATGCCTACACGTTTGGATGGTTTCGTGTCTGTTTACGAAGATGCGGTTGGGACGCTTATTGGTGTGCTCGATTTGGGGCGGGGGCGTGTCGTTGCGCTAGGCTTTGACTGGGCATCCCTTGAATTGCGTGATCGCGCCTTACAGGAATCTGTCCGCCGCGATATCTGGAACGGGGCATTGTCCTTGGTTCGCGAACCATCTGATACGCCGCATATTCGTTCGAATCTGGCTATTCCCAGAGAGGCACAGTTAAAGCATTTGGTGTGGCCTATTCTGGTTTTTCTGGTGATCTGCGGATTGATCTTAGGCCCCTTGAATTGGTTTGTGTTGCGTCGAATGCAGCGGAGTGAATATACGGTGTTGACCTTGCCCGCAGGTGCTTTGGCTTTGTCTGCTGCTGCTTTGCTCGCAGGCATGGTCTGGCGACCGAATCATGTGATTGTCGAGGAATTGTATGTTTCGCTTGATGCGGGGGATACCTCATGTTGGACATATGGTGTAAGTGGTGTGTTTTCGCCGCGAGAGGATGTTTATGATGCAAGTGTCATGCGCCCGGCCGTTTTGGTGCGCGACGCGCATCTGCATACGTGGCGTTCCTGGGGAGGCATGGCGATTGCGTCGGATTTGGTGTACCGACTTGGAAGACGTGCTTCCGGTGTTGAAGGTTTGGATATTGGGCGTTGGTCCATGCGTTTTCTGCAGAGTGCGGAAGTGGAAGCGCGCCCATTGGGACTCGAGGGTCGTGCCCATGTTGTAGATATGGAACGTATTGCGGGCACAGTTATAAACGCGGGCGATGACATATTGGAACATGTGAACGTGGTGTTTCAGCAATTTCGTGTTTCGCTGGGGACGCTTGCACCAGGGGAAGAGCGATCCTTTACGTTGGATTTGCGTGAGTCAGAGATTGCGAAGGGCAAGCGCTGCAGTGGGTGTGGTGGGTTTCATCATAGCAATGATCCTTTTATGGTGCGCGAGGGAGAAGATGCTTTACCGCCCCAGATGGAGGCGCTGGGGAACGCGGTTGTGCGGTGGACAAGAGAAGGGCTTTCCGTTCCTGTGGTGGTTGCCATGCAACCTGTCAGGGATTCGTTTGTACATGTGTCCTTGCATGGAGAGGGCGCGCGAGGCACGGTGTTGCATGATGGCAATCCGGGACATGTTGCGTATCGCGGCACCCGTGTCGTGGGGTCGCCAGTAGCGATGGCGTGGGATGTCTCGGGCTACATGCCTGATGGGTTTGCATACCTGATCGGTTTGCAGCGGGCACAGCCTGGGATGGATACGGACCTTCATGATGCTGCTTGGCAGCGGAATATACGTCGTGCCCCCGCGCAGTATTTGCCTGCTGTGGTGGCTTTACGTAACGCATTTCGCGACACGCCTGCATTACAAGGTGGTGTAGATGCTGATGGCGTTGCCATGCCTGCGAACATTCCCATGCGGTCAGAGGGGTATATCTTGCCAGCAGCTATGCGGGGTAGGGTCATGATTGATTGGCATTTTGAAGAGAGTAACGAGGAACAACCAGGGTTGGAGCATGACGCGATACTGGAGGTATATCATTGGGAGAGCGATGCATGGCACGAGCTGGCCCGTGCAACGTTCGGGGAGCATCAGGTTTTGTTTGATACGGATGCCGGCTACATGATGGATGGGTATCCCGTGGTTGTTTTGCGGCAACGTGTATTGTCGGATGCTCTTGCGCAGCAAGAAACCATGATGCTGCATTCGCATGGCGTACGTTTCCCGAGTCTGCAACAACTTTCGATTTCCTTCTCGATCGTGCCGGAAGGAGAGCCTGATGCATAGTGGCGAAGCAGTTGTGGATGTACGCAACCTTTGCGTTGCTTACGGAACGTTTGAAGCTGTTAAGGATGTTTCGTTTACGGTTGCGCGCGGATCCGCGTTTGGTCTGGTTGGGCCGAATGGTGCTGGTAAAACGAGCACGCTAAAGGTGCTGGCAGGTTTGCTGCGTCCGAGTGGCGGGGTGGCGTTTGTGCAGGGGCATGATGTTGTCCGCGAACGAAATGATGTGGTGCGTAATATCGGCTACATGGCCGATTTTTTTGGGGTGTATGATTATCTGACGGTACGGGAGTATCTGGCATTTTTTGGTGGCATGTATGGTTTGACTGGTGGTGCCTTGGAGACAGGTATACGGGAAGCCATTGGTATGGTTGCGCTGGAAACGAAGCGCGATGCACGGATTGCTACCCTTTCGCGGGGAATGAAGCAGCGTTTGTATTTGGCCCGTGCGTTGGTGCATCGTCCCGCCGTTCTGATTCTTGATGAGCCGGCTTCCGGTATGGATCCGCGCGGACGTGATGAAATGGTGCGTCTTCTCAAGACCATGATAGAGGGGGGCACCACCATTATGATTTCATCCCACATTTTGGATGAATTGCGAGATTTGTGCACAGTGTTTGGTGTCATGGAGGCTGGTCGCCTGGTTGGTGTGCATGGGTTACATGACGGGGATGCATCCATTACAGCAGATGTCCGCTATTTGTTATCCACGTCGGTTGCGGAACGCGAACGTGCCTTTTCCTGGGCTCGAACGGTTGCAACCGTAACGCAAGCCGAAGTGGTTCCAGATGGTGTATGCGTGACGCTGGCGGGAGGGGATGATGCGGCTTGCGCATTGGTGCGGTCTGCCGTTGAGGCGGGCATTCGAATTTCCTTACCACGGGCAACAGCATCTGATTTAAAAGACATGTTTTTGCGCATGACGAAAGGAGAATTGTCGTGAGTGGCTGGTATTGCGATCCGCTCTTGGTGAAGGAGTTTCGTACGCGGCTACGGGCGCGAACTGCTACGGTTGCCGTCTTGCTTCAGTCTTTGGTGTTGTGTGTGCTGGCGGGGTTGTTTTTCTTGTCACAGTATGGATCTCCAGCCTGGGAGGTAGGCGAAAATCTGTTTCATGTTTTGCTCTATACGCAAACCATGATCTTGTTCTTTCTGGCTCCGCTTGTGGCGGCGTCTGTGATCAGCGGGGAAAAGGAGCAAAAAACGTATGACAGTCTCTTGGTGACGCCAGCCAGTCCCCAGCGGATTGTGATTACCAAGTTATTGTCGGCGTTGGCGGTATTTATGGTTTTGCTGGCAATTGCCCTGCCATTTGTTGTTGCTGCCTATTTGTTAGGAGGGGTTCCATTCGGGCAGTTGGTTTTGGGTTGGTTGTATGTGTTGTTGTTGATGTCGGTCAGTGGCGTGATGGGGTTATACTGGTCCACGCGTTTTGAACGTAGCATCGCGTCGATACCGGCGGCTGCCATCTGCACGGTTTTGTTGGGGGTATTATATCCGCTTATTGCATCTGAGGCCCCTGCCATGCTAGCGCGTATATCGCCAGTTCTTTTTTTACGTGCGTTTCTGGCGCGGCGGGCTATGCCGTTTTTCGGTTTGCATGTGCCAGGTTGGTTGCTTGTTTTCGTGTTTTTTATCTTTTGTGGGGGGGCGTTTGCATCTGCTGCTATCGAGCGCGTGAAGGTACAGGAGGATCGTCGCTATTTCTGTATGCGTGGATTTTCGCTGCTGGCGCTTACTACGCTGGCAACGGGGTTTGTCGGAGGTTTGGCAGGGGATGGGGCCATGCCGAATGATGTTATGGCACGTTCGTCGCTTGGCGGCATCTTGTTTGCACTTCTGATCCCTTTGTGTTGCATGGCTCCATGGCTAGGAGCAAGTATGCCCGTGATCCGCAGCTCCTTTTATCCTGTACAGGGAACTAACGCTCTTTTGTCTCGACTCTCGGTATTGGGCCGGTTGTTGACAGGCCCCATAGGGTATCCAGCGCTTCTGGGGATCGTTGGCATGGGGCTCGTATTTGTGGCGCGATCGGTGTTGGGGCTAGGGCAAGATTTGCCGGGGTACGCATTGCCATTATGCGCGGCATCACTTGTTGTCTGCCCGGTCACGTATTCCATGCTTACGTATCGTTTTGCGGACCGGCTTCGTGTACGCAATCGCTTTATCGGGCTGGGAGTGGCATGCGTCTTGATTTTTGTGATTTTGGTCGTTCCTTTGATTTTCTTTTTTGTAGGGCGTGTAGGTGTCGATGGGGCGCCGCGCTCGCTATTGCGTGATATATATGCGCTTACCTCCCCCTTTACAACACTGACGATTTATGGTTCCTCTCCGCGGCATGCTTGGTTGCAGACCTTTTCAGGTGTTCGGGGCAGACTGGGTGATGCAGGACTTTGGGCCATTGCCCCTGTGTTTCATTTGATGTTGTTGGGCATTCTTGCGTTACCTGTATTTCCTTCATGGACCCGAAAGTGGAAGGCAGGGATTAGGGGCAGGGATTAGGCGCTAGGGGGTAGAGACACACGGGATCAGAGATTAGTGAGGGCACTTGGACTGCCAAGATGATGCGGGATTGAAACATTTGGCAGGTAGATACTATGCAGGGCGAGGCGTCCTCGCCGAGCCGTTGTCTGTAGCTAGCGCATTTTTTTTCATGTTCAGGCGCAGGTCTTTCCATGAGCTGACCATGCCCCCTACCAAAAATGAAGATAAACATTGAAGTTACGGATTAGATGTAAAGGGGGGGTGAGGGATTGAAAACACAATCAAAAGTGGGGTTTGTTGCGGGTGGAGTTTTTGCTGCATGGATTCGGTTTATTGCGGCGGGTTTGTTAGTGGCGTTGCTATCGGGCTGTGCAACCCAGGCAATGAAGGGGACTCCCTTTTATACGGGGGAGTGGACAGAGCGCACAGGGGCTGTTGAGGACCGGGTGGCATTGTGGCCTTTGGTATATTATCGTGAACCTGCTCTTTCTGTACTGTGGCCTATTTTTGAGAAATCTCCTGATCATTTTGCGATGCGTCCAGTCTATTCGGTGCAAGGACTGGAGGGGACACGCCCGGTGCATCACTTGTTATGGCCTTTGGGCCGTTTTGATCGTCATCAGCAAGAGCATCGTTTCTTTCCGGTTTTCTGGGGCAAGGATCATGTGGTGGTGTTTCCCTTGTACTGGCATTTGGAGCAGCCCTTTCGCGGGCGACGTGGTCAGCATGCCCTTTTCCCGTTATGGATATACAGTCGCCATCCCGTCCAAGATACAGGTTCGCATCACAGGCTACATTTGGTGTGGCCGTTGACGCGCTTCGAGGCGGGGCCGCAGAGGACGAGTGCACGCGTGTTTCCTTTATTTTGGGCACGCAAGGAAGCGTCGGGAGCCAGTCATTTCAAATCGCTGCCTTATGGTCGGGTGCGAAACGCGTCGGGTGATGATAAGCAAGATTGGTTGTTGCCTTTTTATGTGCGCACGCAGTCCCCGCAGGTATCCTCCTTGCATACTCTGCTTTATGGCCACTGGCTCGAGGAGGATCACTCGCGGCGTTACGCATTACTTGGTCTTTGGTATGCGGAATCGAGCGAAGATCACACAACGCAGCGTTTGTTTCCTGTGTATTGGCATAATAGGAGGGCTGCTGGGGCATCCTGGGTTTCGCCTTTGTTCATGCGTGGGGTGAACAACGAAGCGGAGCGTCGTTGGCATGTGGTTGTGCCGTTCTATTATCGGTCAACGTCTCCTCAGGGAAATGCTCTTTATACACTGCTTGGTGGTGGGTCGCGCGGAGCAGATGGTTCCGGACGCTTGGTAAGCCCGCTGTATATCCGATGGAGAGATGGGGATGAGCGTCGAGTGGATGCCGTTCCGCCCCTGCTTTCATGGCGTTCTATGCAAGCAGATAGAACGGACTGGCGTGTATTGGGTCCCTTGAGTCGTCTGAGTTTTGGGGAGCAGGCCCGCCCCAGCTATGTGTTGCCTGTCTATTATCGAAATCCCGACAGTGGAATGCTGTTGACCCCGTTGCGTCAACGTGGGGGGACAGAAGAGCATGAAAGGCGCTGGCATGCCTCTGTCCCGTTGTATTTGCGTATGGAGTCGGATGCAAGTTCAGCCTGGATTACACCACTGGGGGCTGTGACACATTACAAAGATGGTGGCAAGCGCACGATTACGCCGTTGTATGTGAACTTGGAGGATGGGGATCAGTCGGCTTTTCGCGCTGTACCGCCTTTGTTGTCCTGGCAATTGCGCAGTCAACAGGCGCGCGATACCTGGCTGGCCATGGGGTTAGCGCGTTTTGGTACGGGAGAAGATGCGGGGGCATCCCATTTGTTGCCGGTTTTTTATCGCAATGCTTCCAGAAACACCTTACTAACGCCATTGTGGTCGGTGTGGAGGGATGATGATGCGCGTATGCATGCCATTCCGCCATTGTTGTCCTGGCAGCGGACGGAGGAAGACGGGGCACGTGATACGCGTGTGTTGGGTGGCATAGCCGGGCGTGCAGTCGATACGGACGGAGGACATGAAAGCAGTTATGTGCTTCCCTTGTATTATCGTCACTCGGGAAACAATACGCTTCTCACGCTTTTGTGGTCGGCATGGCGTGATGAAGGAGAACAGGTGCACGCCATTCCGCCGTTGGTGTCGTGGCGGCGGACACAAGAAGATGGTGCGAGAAGCACACGCGTTTTGGGTGGCTTGGCTGCTCGTGACACGGATCCGGATGGTGAGCCTGTGCGGAGCCATCTGATTCCGTTCTATATGGCGAATCGTTCGCAGAACCGTTTTGTTTCGCCTGCCTATGCGCGTTGGCAGGATGATGACGGAGGGCGGTATGATTTGATCCCTCCGATTCTTTCGTGGCGCACGATTGATGCGAGGACGAATCGTTCGGTTCGGGTAGCTGCTGGGTTGTATGGACAAACGCGAACGGATGATGGAACGATGCGCAACAGTCATTTGTTTCCTGTATATACATATCATAGGAACCAGCATTTTTATACCCCGCTTGTAGGGCGCGATCATCCTGAAACCGGCACGTTTCGTTACTGGTTAACCCCACTGCTGGGAACATACCGGAATCGGCTGTCGGGTTCCTGGTTGTGGCCACTTTATCATTTTCGTAAGCATGCAGAGACGGGGCATCATTCTTCCCGTTTCTTGTTGTGGGGGTATCACCGAACGGGTGAGCATCATCGTTATACGGGGTTCTTCCCCTTGTTTAATCGCCGGCATATCGAAAGGGATATGGTAGAAATCGAACCGGAAGAGCCAAGACATGAATATATGCGTCGGACCTTACATGAAAATACTCTTTCATTCTTGATGCTCTATCGCCAGCATGAACGGGTCATGCAATACGGTCCACGGAGTGCGCCTCTGATCGAAGGGGAGCGTTACAAACAAAGGTCCTTGCGTACGAATCGGCTCTTCCCTCTATGGCATTTCCGGCGTGAGGAGTATGGCGAGGATGATGCGGGGCCGATGCGCCGGACAGGACATGTGTTGTGGCGATTGTATGATCATGAAACCGAGCATGGCACGGATGATCAGCCGCATGAATATGTAAGACGCCGGATTTTATGGCATGCTTGGCACTACGAGCGTTTGAATGGTCAAGTCAGTGTCGACAGTTTACCGTTCATCACGTATGACAGTCGGCCTGATGGGTTTCGGAAATTTACATTCTTATGGCGTGGATTCCGTTATGAAAATGATCCGGAGGATGGGCGGAAAATGGATTTTCTTTTTATTCCGATCCTTCGATAGTTGGTTCATGGTTCGTCTGCTTGCTTGTAGATATGTGGCTTCTCTTTGTACCTTGCGTGAGATATTGTAGCAGGCGTGCCATTTCGGTATTGATGGTTTCATGATCAAGCGGGGAAGCGGATAGGATCTGTTCCTGCGTTTGGACATATCGGCCAGGTGTTAATTCGTTTCTGCAATGGGTAGCAAGTTCTCGGGCTGCTGCGGGTGTGGTTTCGAGGTGGAACTGCAGGCCGATCACATTTTTGCCGATTTGAAAGGCTTGGTTCTGGCAGGCATCGCTGCTGGCGAGTAGGTTTGCGTTTTCTGGAAGGTCAAAGGTTTCTCCATGCCAGTGAAATGCGGTTAGGTTCTCTGGAAATGGATAGCAAGAGAGATCGGTACCTGCTGCAGGGTATATGGGAAACCATCCCATTTCTTTTTCAGGGTTGGGGTATACTTTGGCCCCGCTGACATTGGCAATTAGCTGTGCACCAAGGCAAATGCCCAGGATGGGTTTCCGGGAAGTGAGAAATGCGCGAATAAAGGCTTTTTCGGGAATGAGCCAGGGGTAGGTAGCTTCGTCATTCACGCTCATAGGGCCACCCAGGATAATGAGAAAGTCAATGTTTTCCTGTGTGGGTAGATCATACGACTCGAAGAGGGGCGTATGGGTGATTGCATAATCGTGTGTCACTAGCCAAGGTTCGATAGAGCCAAGGCCCTCGAAAGGAACATGCTGAAGATAATGTGCCCGCATCGGTCAGTCCCTCATTCTTTGATACGCTTTCGCTTCCATTGATTATGTCAGATAGGTAGACTCTCTGCATGTGCCCGAATTCGTTTGACGATTTCATGTAGCGTAGTGTACTTTCACATCATTAGTTGTAATCTTGCAGTCATGCAAGCATAAGTATGGAGTATCTTTTGTGAAAAAATTACCTTATTCCTTGTCAATAACCTTTGCGGTTATTGCCTGTTTTTCGCTATCCGTCTTTCGTGTGGATGCGGATCCGATGCGCAGGAATGTGCTATCCGAAGAGCAGGTAGCGGATTTGCGCACGGAAGTTCCTGGAAGTAGCGATGGTGAAACCGTGCAATTCACGGCTTCATTTGGCCCGCAAGATCGGGTTTCGCGTCGTGATCGTCGGCGTCATGTGGAAGCGGGTAGCGTACCGTTTCATATTACGGCTGACTATGTGCAGACACGGATGGCCGGCAATCGTACGCTTCGGCAGCGGCTTTCCGGCATGGTACATCTTTATGTGCTGGATTCTGATGATAACGTCGTTGTGAATGAATCTCTGCAAGTTGAGCGCATGTGCCCCACTTGAGGCGGCCGAGGCGGCTACTTCGGTGAAGTGGCCAAACCAGGGACATATACAGCCGTGATCTGGGTGCAGCATGGATCGGACGTACGAATGGGGCGTAAAATTACGATCGAGTTAGATTCGCTATCGGATTGAATGTTTTGAATAGGCCCCCTTTATTCGTGTGCGTACCATGATTCTCAATTTACTACGAAACATAGGGGCATGGTTTTCGCCACGACGCTACGTGCAGTTCGGTGCGCTGGGTGCGCTCAATTCGCGTTTTCTTCAGGCCTCCACGGGAAAGTTCTGCTTGCCGGTGATGAATTGTGAGGCTTGCGCACTGGCTTGGTTTATCTGTCCGGTGGGCGTGGCCCGCAATGCGCTAGCGTATCAGACGATCCCTTGGATGTTCATTGGGATGCTCGTATTGTTTGGTATTTTCTTGGGGCGGGTGTTTTGTGGTTGGATTTGTCCTGCCGGTCTGGTGCAGGATCTATTATACAAGATTCCTTCGCCCAAAATTCGTTTTCCCGCTTGGTCGCGCTACACCAAATATGTAGTACTTGCTCTGGGGGTGGTTGCGGCCGCTTGGTTCCTGGGAAGTGAATCGCTGCTCTTTTTCTGTAATTACTGCCCTGTGGCGGCGGTTCAGGTGGTTCTGCCGTCGATGTTCCAGTATGGCGACTGGTATATTGGGGTGGCGCGTGGTGTACGATTCGGTGTGCTGGCCATGGTTATCGTGCTCAGTATTATGGGGAGTCGGGCCTTTTGTACGCTATTCTGTCCCGTTGGGGCGGTGATGGCGCTGACGAGTAAACTGGGCTTGCGTCGTTTGCATATCAAGGAAGATGCCTGCATCAAGTGCAAGAAGTGCGACCGCAGTTGTCCGGAAGGTTTGCCGGTCATGGCCAACAAAGGCAGCGTTTTGCATCAGGCTGAATGTATCGGGTGTTTGGATTGCAAGGCAAGTTGCCCTGTGAATGCCATGAAACCGGGGCTTTTACCACAGCAGTCAGGTTGATTTCTGGCAATTTGCCCTTTTCAGTTTTGTTTTTGGGGAGGGGCTGCCAGAAACAACCGCACGCGGCCGGGGCCGGTTGATTCGTAGCTTCCCACGATTAGGTCCCATTTACCATTGTTATTCCAATCCGCCACGGCAGGTCGTGCATAAAGATCCATCTTAATATCTTCTCCTCCGGCCTGCAACTGTCGTGATGATGGTCCAAATACGGGCTCTTCATCGGTTCCGATGTTTTCGAATAGGTGGAGCGTGCCGGGCGTTACCCCGACAATGATATCCTTTTTTCCGTTTCCGGTCCAATCGACGGCAACGGGGCTTGCCCGCGTTCCGGCATTCATATTTGATGAGCCGGCTTGGAGAGGAACGGCACTTTCAAATTGGGGATTTTCGCGTGTACCCGTATTCAATAGCAAGTAGATGAGCCCATTGTCGACTCCGACTAGAACATCGAGTTTACCGTTGTTGTTCCAATCGACGACAAAAGGTTTGGAACTACGATTTTGGAAGTCTGATCCATCAACTTGCAATCGTGTGTACCCGCTGAAGGTAGGGTTTTCGCGTGTACCGGTATTTAGATAGATCCGCACGTGTCCACTACGCTCACCAGTGATCAGGTCGAGTTTACCGTTGTTGTTCCAGTCCACAACCTGTGGACTTGACCCGATACATCACCCGAAAGAGGTACTAATGTCAACCCCATCGGATTGAACCAAAAACCCACCATCAAAAACAGGATTTTCATCGGTTCCCTGATTCAGAAATACACGGATCCAGCCTTGTGAAAAATGGCCCAATACAAGATCTTTTTTGCCGTTATTATTCCAATCGACCACGGTTGGAGCCGACATGACCAAAACGGTCATGGGGCCTGCTCCATCCTGAATATCGACACCAGGCTGTAAAACGGGTTCTGCAGCTACTCCTGCTGCCGGTATACCTGCAACCAGTAGTATAGAGGATAGCAGGCACTTAAATCCTGGTTTACGATTTGTGCGCATATTATAGACTTCCCATGATTTGCGTTGTTTGATCCTACCTGTTTATCTTGTTCAAAAAAGTGTAGGATATTGTTTGTTGTAGCGGATATCTTTTATTGCTTATTTATACATGATTGCGGTTCGGTTTCACCGTATTTACTGGTCGAGTTGAACGTCGATACGGTAGAAGCCTTGTCCGTTTTGCATGATGTTGGTGAAAGAGGTGGCATGATACGGGATGTCGCTTGCAATCCTTTCAAAGCCAGCACCGTGTAGCAGGTTGCTGCTCCAGTATACGTTATAGCGGCGGCCTTCGACCCCTTCCCATTGGACGACGATGTTGTCGCCTGTGACCGGTTCTGACGATTCAATCTTGAATTGTGCATTTGGATCCGTGGGGTCGATACCGGCGATATATGCTTCCCGCATGGTGTTGTACCCGTTCGCGCTTATTGCTGTTTCGCTTGTATCGGGGGGAAGTTGGAATTGTTCGAGCCACGCGCTAAACGATACAACGGAGCTAGCCGTATCTGATGATATGTGGATATCATCAAAATAGGCTGGTGTGGCAGCGGTGTTGCGGAACTCTATGCCGGTAAATCTGGGTTGGCTGGAGTAGGTTCCGAAGTTCTCGAAGGCGGTTGTTTCGTTTACATCCAGCCCCCAGGTTCCTGCGGTGTAGTCCACCCGTATTTCGAAATGGCTGTACTCGTCAGGGGGTACCTGCAAGGGCAAAACAACGACTTCATCATGGTTATAGACATTTACATGGTTGTTGGTATCCACCCAAAACACGGCGGAGGCATTATCCGGGATGTTACTGGGGATTTCTCCACCATGTGCTTTCATCCAAGTGCTAATAACGACCTGATTGGTGCCATTGACAAAATCTTTAGCGGCATAATCGGAAGTTAGTTGCAAGGCGTTTCCAGCTTCAAGTCCAGCGCCAGCGGTGACGATGGCACCATCTCCGCCTCGCCAGCCATGTTGGCCAGAGAGAGGTCCGGGGATGGATGCCTTGTCGGGGTCGTCAAAGTTCTCGTGGAATGGGAGCAGGGTGGAGGGATCTACATCTATATCTATTTCCGTGACGGTGATATAAGACGAATTGATATGTGTTCCTGCGGGATCCACGCACACGAACACGGCTACATCGTTGGTCCAGTTTGCGTCCGGACGGGCATGAATGGTTACGGGGAGCGCATTGGTACCATTTTCCGGTGTAAATTGCAGGGTTGCCCCCGATTCCACGACAATATTTGTGGAGCCCGAAACGCGTTGCACCTCGATGTCTACCGTATTTTGAGGTGCTACCGGCAAATGTACCCAGAACTGCCCCGTTTCGCCTTCGGTAACCTCAAAGGCAGTTGGCGCGACTTTGATCTGCGGAAGAAGGGACATTTCGAGGTAATGCACGGTCACGGTCCAAGTTCCATCATCTACCTTATTGTAGTGCGTACTGACAGTGCCGCCTGTGAAATCGCCAAACGTTCTGCCTGCATGCAATTCGAATATAACATCGCCACCGCCGCGCACGCCATTGGCGATGTTCAATCCTGTTCGCGAGTAGGAATAGGTGCCTTCCATTAACCCTACGCCACTGTATGCTTGCGGTTCCCCGATGCCGCCCGGAGAAACGCAGCGCAACCAGGAGCGCTGTTCGCTCATCCAACCATTATTGTGCGCTGTCATTTCATAGCTGACGTCTACACCGATGATAACGGCATCGTTCGGGAGCGGCACGCTGAGAATGCCTGGTTCGCCGGATTCATCTTGTGGGCCACGAAAGTCGAAATCGGTTGGAATGTCGCCGTTGGTGTAGGTGGCACTGACGCTTTGGGGTTCCATGCCGGCGGTGGAATATGCCGCAAAGTTTTGATCTGTTTGATCTTCCGTAACATTGGTGTAGCTATGGGTGAAGGGGTTGAATACATATCCGTTTAGAACAGGAAGGATGTGTCCCGACCAACCGTTGGCAACTGGGGCACTGTAATGACCGTCAGCAGTGGTGACGGGGCCGCCAGGCAATCCTTCCATTCTCACGCCTTCCACGCCTGCACCGGTTGCTGTCTGCACGAACCCCGATATGTTATGAATGGGATCGTCCGTGAATGCCAATTGGAGCACGGTGCGAAAGTTTTGCAAAGTGCCTGTCGTTGCATGTACCGAGGCAAATAAGGCTCGCCGATTACCACTTTCCAATGTGGCGCGTGTGATGGTGGTGCCTGATCCTGATGTCCAGCGTATTTCGATCAGCAGGTTATCGGTTCCATTATAGACGAACGGTGTGTCGAAAGTGATCGGTTTCCAACCTGCGGGGGTGCTGTTCAGTGCGTGAGACGCCCGGGAAAAGACAACCGTTGGTTGGTTTCCGCCATAATTATTGTCGAAGTTGGTGGAGAGGGCCGATGCAGAGGTATGCGTTAGCAGTATACTGAACCCATTGTATGTTCCGTCACCGGAAGCTACGTTGAGACTCAATGCTGACAATACACGCTCGATATTGCCCATTTCTGTGGCTGATACCAGAACCTGGTATCGACAACTCTGGATGGTTCAGCCGGGGCAGAATGGTACAATCTGCGTCGAATTCCCTGTTCCTCCGATTTCGATGATGCCGCCAAGAGCGGGTAACGCTGCTGCCAGCAAGGTGACCATTACGATGGAGAGCTTTCTACGGCTTCGGAATATTTTGTTTATGTGCATACCGTTTATCCTTGGTCGGAATCAATGGGCCGATGCGCATATTGCGCATTCAACAGCTACCATGCATTTATTCGGAATGATGTAACTTATCACAGATACCTGTTCAACGCATTTTACATCATTACTTGCGATTCTGGTCATGTGCGCAACCGCCTGAAGGCGGTACTACAAACGCCGCCACATCTGACAAAAACATGTTTGTCGTGCCAGTATTGCCCGGCATATTCATGCGTTGGTGTTTTTCATTAGAATAGCTAGCATTATTGAGTGTTGACGGGTTGTGGGTGATTTGCGAGATTTTAGTCATCATTCTGGAGGTGGAAGGGGCCCGGTGGCTCCTGCGGTCTTCAAAACCGTTGTGTCGTCGAGAGGCGGCAGGTGGGTTCGACTCCTATGCACCTCCGCCATCTTTTACAAAATGAAGTGCCAGATTATGAGTGAGAATGCAGATCGTCCGCAGCGGCGGCTACCTGGAGTAGACGAGATATTGCGCAGTGCGGAAGCGTCGGCATTGCTGGAGACGCATGCGCGCAGCCGTGTTTTGGATGCCGTTCGTGAGGTGCTTGATGATTTACGGCATTATCCGGAGAAGATACCCGATTGCATTGGGCCGATTGTAGACAAGGCGCAGGCTTGGCTTGCGGAGGATGAACGCGAGCGGCTGCGTCCTGTGATCAATGCAACGGGCGTGATTTTGCACACGAATTTGGGGCGGGCTGTTTTGCCTGCTGCTGCCGTTGCGGGGCTTTCAACGCTGGGGCAATGCTGCAATTTGCAGATTGACTTGGATAGCGGTCAGCGGGGCAAGCGCAATTACATGAGCGAACGTCTGATTTGTCAGCTTACGGGGGCAGAGGCGGCGGTGATTGTGAATAATAATGCGGCGGCGACACTGTTGGTGCTGGCGGCCCTTTGTGCGGATCGCGAAGTTATTATTTCACGTGGTCAGTTGATCGAGATTGGCGGCGCATTCCGGATGCCGGATTGTATTGCGGAAGCCGGGGCCACAATGGTTGAGGTTGGCACGACGAACAAGACGCATTTGCGGGATTATCGCAATGCGCTTTCGGAGCGTACGGCGGCTGTATTGAAAGTGAATCCGAGCAATTACCGGATGCAGGGGTTTGTAAAGGAAGTCGCCGTGCGGGAGTTGGTCATGCTCAAAGATGATCATCCCGATTTGGTCGTCATTGATGATTTGGGGTGCGGTGCGTTGATTGATACGAGACGTTTCGGGTTACCGGCGGAGCCTAGGGTTCAGGATAGCCTTGCGGCGGGTGCGGATGTGGCCTTATTTAGCGGTGACAAGCTGATCGGGGGGCCACAGGCTGGTATCCTTGTCGGGCGGAAGGCGATTATCGCGAAGATTCGCAAGCATCCGTTGACGCGTATTTTGCGGGTTTGCAAGCTGACGGACACGGCTTTGGAGCACACGTTGCGATTGTTTTTGGAACCGGAGACGCTGGCGGAAACCAATCCAACCTGGGGAATGCTAGCGGCGGATTTGGTGGGGTTGCGTAGTCGGGGGGATGCCATTGTGGAAGCAGCCGTCCGGGCGGGGGCTGAGCGGGATGCATTGCGTGTTGTGGATAGCCATGCCACGATGGGGGGTGGGGCGTTGCCGGCGCATCCGATACCATCCTGTGCGGTTGCGGTTAGGAGAACGGGTTGCTCGGCTGATGAGGTGCTACGGTGTTTTCGGAGACTTTCGCCGCCGGTGATCGGGCGCATTGCGGATGATACCGTTTTGTTGGATATGCGCACGATTTTGCCTGACGAGGATGGCGTGATTGCAGAAGCCATTGCGGCGGTGTGCGGTCGGATGGCTACAGAAGAATTTGACAGAAATATCGGGACAGGAAAAAGCTGATAGGCTCTGGTTAGAGGGTGGTTATGAGTCATATTGATATGGAGCGGCGGAAGGCGGTGATGTCGCGTTCGGTGAAGTTGGGGCATTGCGTTTGCAATACGCGACAGGGGTGTCCTTGCGACACGTTTCGCCTGCATAATGTTTGCCCTTGTGCAGGCGAGAAGATGCCTGTATCCGGCGGTAACGTAGCCTTAACCCGTCACGTACGCAAGGCTGGCTGCGCTTCCAAGATTGGTCAGTCGGATTTGTTGAAGGTTTTGGACCGTTTCCCGCCGATGACGAATCCGGACGTGCTCGTGGGAACTGCTGCGGGTGATGACGCCGGGGTGTACCGATTAAACGATGAAATGGCATTGGTGCAGACCGTCGACGTGTTCACACCTTGTGTCGATGATGCCCGATTGTTCGGGCAGATTGCTGCTGCTAATTCCGTGAGCGACGTGTATGCAATGGGCGGAACGCCCCTTTCGGCCCTTTCGGTTGTCGGGTTTCCTATTGATACATTGGATGGCGATGTATTGGCAGACCTTTTGCTTGGGGGGCGCGAAAAGCTGGATGAAGCGAATTGTGCCCTGATTGGTGGTCATAGTTGGCAGGATGAAGAGATCAAGCTTGGGTTTGCCATTACCGGGTTGATTCAACCGAAGCGTGTGGTGCAGCGGGGCACAGCGCAGGTGGGAGATGCGCTTGTGCTGACCAAACCGTTGGGAAGTGGCATGATTTCGTTTGGTGCGCAGATCGGGGCTATCACCGATGAAGCGCTGACGGATGCAGGCAACGTGATGGCGACTTTGAATCGTGATGCGGCTCAAGCGATGGTGAAATACAAAGCGCATGCAGGGACGGATGTGACGGGGTTCGGGCTTGCGGGGCATCTGGTGGAAATGATGCGAACGAGTGGTTGCAGTTGCCGTATTGATTTTAGCTGTTTGCCGGTCTATCGGGCGGTGCCGGTGTGTTTGGAGCAGGGGATTTTATCGGGGGCCATCGAGCGTAACCAGGCGTATGCGATGGGATGGGTTGAGCCATCGGGCCCTGAGAGCGAGCCCTTGTTACCGGTATTGTATGATCCGCAGACCTCGGGTGGGCTGTTGATCAGCTTGCCTCCAGATCGCGCTGACGCTTTATGTGAAGAGCTCCAGGGATTGGGGCATTTGGAGACACGTATCATTGGTACGGTTATTCCCAATGCAAAAGCGGAAAGTCGTATTGTTGTTACAGGGGGCGTGTTGGATGCGTGTCGCGGCCCCGCCAATGCCGTCAGTGCACCATCTTCGCGTGATACTACATGAAAGCAACACCACTCGGACAATACCAGCAGGAAGATCCCTCGAATATCGTAACCATGCTTTGCACGGCAGGTCATGTGGATCATGGTAAAACGAGTTTGGTCAAGACTTTGACTGGTTGTGCAACGGATCGTCTGCAGGAAGAGATAGAACGCGGTCTCACGATTGAGCTGGGATTTGCTCCCTGTTGGCTGGGTGGCAGCATTGCTGCCGGTATTGTCGACGTTCCCGGGCATTCGCGTTTTGTGCGAACCATGGTTGCCGGGGTCTCCGGGCTGGATTATTGCATTCTGGTCATTGCCGCGGATGACGGCATTATGCCGCAGACGGTTGAGCACGTGGATATCATGCAATTAATGGGCATGACGAGAGGAATGGTGGCCCTGACGAAAACCGACTTGGTGCCGCCCGACTTGGTGCCGTTACGTATCGAGGAAATTCGGGATTATCTTGCGGATACTTTTTTGGCCGAAGCTCCGATTTGTCCGGTTTCAACGGAAACGTATGATGGTTTCAGCTATTTCTATGATACGTTGGTGGCTGGTATCAAGGCGGGTTTGCGCGACCGTCGATCGGGTTGGTTTCGGATGCCGATTGAACGTGTTTTCACGCGTCGGGGGTTTGGGAGTGTCTTGTCCGGGATGCCCGTATCGGGAGAGATCCGAGTGGGGGATGAGGTGGAATGTGTTCCGGGAGGACAACGCAGTCGGATTCGCGGGTTGCAATGTTTTGGTCAAACTGCCGAATCTGGTGGCGCTGGGCAATGTCTGGCACTGAATGTACCGGAGTTCAGTAAAGAGCTTCCGGTCAGGGGACAGGTGCTATGCAAGCCGGGAACGCTGCAAAGTGTGATGCAATTACATGTCCGTATACAGGCTGTCAGACATCTGGATGCACCACAGAAGAATGCAAGTGAAATTTCCATTCACACAGGCACCGCAGAGCGGCATGGCCAATTGTTCTTGCTGGCGTCGAATTCTCTACAGGCGGGAGAGAGTTGCCTGGCGACGCTTGTTGCGAAAACACCTTTAGCTGCTGCTGCGGGGGATCGTTTTATTATTCGGCGCATGTCGCCTGCCATGACGATTGGTGGCGGGCGGCTTCTTGCGGTGGAAGAGACGGCAAAGCGAGCGCGGCGCAAGGATGCGTTGGCTTTTCTGCAATCGTTTGAGCAGTATATCGGTGATGCCGAGTGGGATTCGGATATATGCCGGCAGCGCCGTATTGCACATTTGCTGCGTTATGGCAGCGTTGCTGCACTCTCGGTCGACAGCATCAGTCGTGCGGTCATGCTGACGACCGATACGGTTACGCTGTTGTTGGAGGCATTATTGCGGAGTAATGAGGTGGTTCAGGTCGATGCTACTTTGTATACCCATCGAGAGCGCATTACAGATGCCCGTACACAGATGCAGGAGCGTCTCGTGCAATTAACCGAGGATGGCAAGCAACTACGGGTTCCGCTGGTTGCGTGGCGCGAGAATCTTGCTATCCATCCTGCCATTTGGCGCTATTGCCAGCAAGCGATGCAAAAGGATGGGGAGGTACGCATCGTGGAAGGGTATGCCATGCGAGCGGTGGGAGTTGCCCAACTGCCGGAAGCCGAACGCCGTTTGGCGCACGCATTGCGCAATTTGTATGTGGCGGAAGGATATGCCACTACCCATCCGGACGAAGTTGCTGCCCAGCTCGGGTGCGACTCCGAAATGGCAAAACGCGTGCTCGATTTTCTTTGCACGCAAGGTGATTTGATCCGACTGTCACATAATGTGGTTCTCGCAACGGAGCATTACCGTGCAGCAGAGAATTTTGTGATTGAAACTGCATTGCGCGATGGTGAAGTGGATTCGCAGCAGTTTCGCAAATATGTAGGGGTCAGTCGGAAATATGCGATGGCGTTGCTGGATTACATGGACGCCCGGAAGTTGACATCGCGAACGGGCAATACGCGGCGGTTGTTGCGCGATTGGGAGCGTCGCCGATACGATGCCGCGAACACCTGATTGGGCAAACTCGCATTCTTCCATGCCTGAGAGCCCTCTACTTTGCGTAAAATCATTTTTTTCGGTGTCGTTGACAGTCGGGCACAAGCACCAATAGAGTGGGGTGGTGGAATGGGGGGGCAGTGTTTTTCGATCCGCTTTCGTATAGCTGGGGCTCTTGGTCGGCCAAGATGATGTAGCGGTGAAACCCGGGGTGTCACAGTACAGTAGGGGTGCCCCAGTCCCTTGGGGCATCCCCGGGGTAGCCCAAGGAAGGGACTGGGCTACTCCTACTGACGTGGTTCGATATAAAATTGAAGTTACTGGAGTTCTGTTTGTTGTGATGGCGACTGAAGAGAAAAAGAGTATATTCCCGGTTGCCGTTGTCTTGAAAATGGCGCGTTCGGTTTTATCGGGGCATGCTCCTTGTAGTCGATGGCGTTTGTCACTGTTTATTTTCTTCCTGTTTGCGATCATGATCATTCCTGATCTTTCAGGTGCTGCCGTGGAAGATCTTTCGGTTTTTCCGCAAGATGAACTCTCGGATCTGGAACGGCGTGCTGCGGCTGGCGACGCACAGAGTCAGTTTCAATTGGGGCTCGTTTATGCAGAGGGTGCTGATGTTCCACGCAGTTTTTCCGTGGCAGCGCAGTGGTTTCATCAAGCGGCCGCACAAGGGATCGTGCGGGCCCAGTATAACCTTGGGATTTTGTACGAGGCTGGTGCTGGCGTTCCCAGAAGTGCAGAACAGGCGTTATATTGGTATCGGATCGTTGCAGAAGCGTCTCGGGATGGAAGTCGCGATGCTTTTGGGCCGGGTCCTGCCAAGAGCGAGGCGGAAGTATTGGAATGGTACAAGGCGATTGCCCACGAGCATGTTTTTGCCCCATCGCAACCGATTATTGCTGACGCCGATGTATCTTCAGAAGAAGATTCCGCTTTTCCGGATGCTGATTGGTTTGATGAATCCGGGACAGAAGCATCGCGGCGGCGTGCGCTGCGGTTGCGGCGGATGCATAATGATATGCGGTATGCAACGGATACTTGTTTTGGAGATCACCGTGATCTCTGGTATGCTGATGTGACGCGTCCCAATCCGTCTGTCGAACCGTCTGAAACGGAGCCTGCGGAGGAGACGCGACCGCGTCCTCGACCTGACAGGCGTGATCCTTCGGGCGATGCTGATTCCCCAACGCCACCTTCAGAGCCTTCCGTGCCTTCGGAGCCTTCTCCCCTTCCGCCTGCGCCTCCTTCCTTGCCGCCGGAACCACCTCCGGGCGGTGGCTGACCCGGTGGGGCGTGTTAAGTGCGTGCCGGTTCGGCGGGCACAGAAAGAAATGTCATGATGAAAGATGCACCCAAAACATGGATGTTGCTGTTTATTTTGTTCCTGCTGCCAACGATAGTTGTTGCGCAGGAGGAACAAGTCTGGGCGCAGCAAGAGGAGCCGTTGGAGACCCAGATTGTCGGGCGTGACTGGGCTGGTCGTTTGCGGTTGGAAACATCGGTGACGACTGACCGTGAGGATTTGCTGAAAGAGGATCCGGCCTACCGTTATGTGCCGTCGCGTATTTTTGCTGGCGATCTTCGGTTTATTAGCCGTCGGCGTATTACGATTGGTGGTTGGGCGGAGCGTTGGGAAACAGAGCAGGATGCGGAGAGCCGTCGATATGGGGGGCTGGTGATTGTTCCTATCCGGGGTTCGTGGTCCTCGCGTGTGCGTTTGGTCCGTCTTGAGCAGGATGGCGTGACGGATCGCAATTACGTGTATTTGACTGCGAGCGGCATGTTGACCGCGCGGATTTTCTCATCGACCGAGTACCAGTATCGGTATGCTTCTGACAGAAAGGGCGCGCACCAGATATATGAATATCTAGGATGGACGGCGCATCCTCGTTTGCGGTTGGGGGGATATGGGAGCATCCAGCATGATGGGGACAAGTGGGATGTATGGTGTGTGGGGGCGTTGTTACGGTAGAGCCGGTTCTGGAGTGGACGACGGTTCGAACCGAGGTGCGCACGGGGGGCGGAGATAAAACGAGTGATTATACTGAGGTCCGTTGTGCTGTGTATCAGCGGGTATGGGACCATGTGGTTGTGCGCCCGGATTTCCGGTATTACCGGGATGCGGATGATCGGGAATCCTATGCGTATGGCATCAAGCTGCTGGCCTACGTGACGCCAGCTTTGGATCTTCAGTTGGGGTATCGCTACTATACCCAGAATCAAGGTGGTGATTTCAATAGCGCCACTCTGGGGCTTGGACTACTCTTCTGATCTCTTGCTTGGGTCATGCATGTGCGCCCGCACTGTCCGGGCTGTTTCCAGGAAAGCTGCGGAAAAACGGTCTCGCGGTCTTGGACAGTTGACGGAGATATCTGTCACGGTTGTGCCGGATTCCATGATGACGATTCGATCAGCGAGAAAGACGGCTTCTTCAATACTGTGTGTGACGAATATAATGGTCTTTCGGTCTTTGGACCATAGTTCTACGAGATCGTCTTGCAGGGCATGGCGAGTAGGCTCATCCAAATGTCCGAAGGGTTCGTCCATCAGCAGCATGCGTGGGGAGATGCATAATGCCCGTGCGAGGGCGACGCGCTGGCGCATGCCGCCAGAGAGTTCATGGATGTAAGAATGGGCCGTGTCGGCAGGAAGTTGCACACGCCGTAAGGCTTCGGCTGCTTGTTGTTTGCGTTTTGCACGGGGTATGCCGCGTATTTCCAGTCCGAGGGCGACGTTGTCGATTACGCGCCGCCATGGCAGCAAATCGCCATGCTGGCTTACGAAGCCGATGTTGTGTTGCATGGTTGACGGGGTGCTTGCGTTGATGCTGATGGTTCCAGATGTTGGAGAATCCAGCCCGCATAAAAGTCGGAGCATGGTGGTCTTGCCGCAGCCGGAGGAGCCCAGCAGACAAAGAAACTCACCTTCGCTGCAAGTTAGATTGCAGTTTCGTAGGGCCCAGACTTCCTCGCGTCGAGCGGTACGGAAGCAGCGGTTCACCGCGTCGATATGGATGATTGTCTTTTTCATCGCTAGCGTTCCTTGGGTTGCCAATGTGTAATAGGTGTAGCAATCAATCGAATCAATCCGTCTAGTGCCAAGCCAACTACAGCGACCACGACAATGGCGGCAAAAGCGTACTCATAGGCCGCCTGACCGTGTGCCACCGAGATCGTGTGCCCGAGGCCACTGCGCGTCCCCGGAAAAATCTCTGCTGCGATGATCGCACGCCAAGCGATGCCGGCTCCGATGTGCAGTCCCGTGAAAATGGTAGGAGCGGCACTAGGCAGGATGATTTTCCAAAGTATTTGTATGCGTGATGCGCCCAAAGCTTTTGCTGCTTCGATATGAGACTCGCGAACACCGCGAGCACCTGCTGCCGTATTGAGAAGGATCGGGAAAAAGGATCCCATCCAGATGACGGTGATAATCGCGAACCGGAGTTGATCTAGGATGCCATATTTCCATGCATCATCACCGAATACGACTGTTGCAGGGCTGGAAAGTCCGAATACCAGGATGGTGATGGGCAGCCAGGCGATCGGGCTGACGACCATTGCAGCAGAAAGAAATGGTGAAAATACTTCGCCGCCCCATTTTATGCGTCCAATCAGCAGTCCAAGCGGAATGCCCGTTAGAATAGCGGTTCCGAAGCCAATGGCGACACGTAGCAACGTAACACACAGGCTGTGCGCTAATGGTGCAGCATCGAGGGAGGTAGCTTCACGCATCGGGTGCAGCAGAATGTTCAACACGTCACCCACACTGGGAACGATGACACTCCCCTTGGCTGCCATATGCCACAAAAGCAACAGTGCCAAGGGAAGCAACATGCCAAGAATCAGTTTTCTGATTCGATGGGGTACCTTCATGGCTGACCGATTAAACCACGTTCGCGGAGAATGGCTTCATTTTGTATCACAAAATCCAGGAAGAGGAGATCATCAAGAAACGCTTCTTCCGATATGGTTGCGTATTTTCCCTTAAAGAACTCCACATCACGGGCCATTTGCAGCCAGTTTTTCATGCCTTGCATCCAGACGGGATCTGGCCCGACGATGTGGCTTGATGTGGGTATGGACATGGAGGCAACCTCGTTCGGATTCCGAATCCAGCGGACAGACGTTTCAACGGCAACATCCAGATCGTCGTTGATCAGTTGTGAAGCAAGCATCAAGACGCGTATCAGGCCCTTGAGTGCTTCTGGATGGTTATCGATCGTAGCTTGTGTTGCACCGAGTACGCAGCATGGGTGGTTATGCCATTTGCCCTCGGGGGGGAGGTCACGCAGTTCTGCCACGACTTGCGCCGCGCCGCGATGCACGGCCATGGCCGTACCCGGTTGGTTCATAACGACGCCATCCAAGGCACCGGACGCGAGCAGCGGCAAAGGACTTGCTTCGGATGCGAAGTTGACCAGCGTCACACCCAATCCCGGCCGCATTTCATATCCATAAGCGATGTTTTCGGCCTGCATTCCGCGTTCAAAGACCAATTTTGCGACGGCCATGGGCTCCTTATAGCCTATTCTGATAGGGCGTTCTGCCGTTCGTGCGGCTTGAACAAACGATTCCCAGTCGGTGATTTCAGACCCCTTTCGCATAACGAGCTGATCACCATCGGCCTGCAGTGGAGCGACAATACGAATGGGGTGTCCATTATCGGCAAAGCGGGCAATGGCTGCCGTGCCGCCTAAACCGACATCAATATCGCCGCGAACCATGGTGGCAGGCATGGCGCCGCCGCCTTCGGTCTGGACGAGAATCAAGCGGGCCAATCGGGTATCGCCTTCATATAGGTCGTAGACTTCGCGTGGGCGCAGTTCGCGCAGGTGTGTGCCCCATGTCTCTTTGCGCGTCTCGCTATGCAAGGCTGCGACGTAGAGGGCAAGATGGTGATCGTGGCCGACGTGACCCACTCGGATGGTGGGTACGGATGCGTCACTGGCAGCAATGCTGGTACTGCATGCAAGCAATACTGAAAAGACAGCACAGATAATGGAGAGGATTTTTTTGGATTTGTTCATATTGCATACTCCTTGTGTAATTAGAATTGATAGGTAACTTGCGTGAAGAACCAGTTGGCTGCATCCGCATTGCCCTCGGTTCTGTCCAGATAACTACCGGGAAAGAAACGGCTCCAACCTGTCATCAGTTGCCAGTTTCGGTCCACTTGCCAACGGGCGCTGAGGTCAATTTCCTGTCCTAGGTTTTTACCGGCTTCGCCCGTTGGGTCTCTGCGTGGTGGACCGGATCGACCGGGCCATACGTCGGTAGCTTCGGCTAGCCGGAAAATGTGATAATCGGCTATCAGTCTTATTCCTTTGCGTGGTGTGCCACGTAGCGAAAAAACATAGCTTTCCAGATTCCGACAACGAAAGAGGTTCATACGCCCGTAATAGGTTGCTAAATCGCTGAAGATGTCGTTATAGGATCTTCTGCGTGCATCGCTATCGTCACTTTCCCCGCTGGCATATACATAATCAGCACCGATGCGTGGTTTCCAGGGGATTTCGAGCGTATATCCGATGCCGGCATGATAATAAGAGGCGCGCACGTCATCTTTACCATACGAGCCAAACTGTTGCACGGCCGTTCCGCTGTAATCCAAGGCATTACCACAGGCCCCTTTAACATGAAATCCTACGGAATGGATTTCCTCGTTGCCGATACCGCTTTTCCCTTCCGTATTGCCGCTGTCGTCGTATTTGAGGACATAGAAGAGATCCAGCTTGAGTTTGATGGGGTCGCTTTCCCATTCCTTGAATTGTGCGTAGGCTGCATACATATCGAAATCGAAGTGCCTATCGTTAAAGCTGGTTTGTTCACTGATCACGCGGCGCCCGTAGAGCAGGTCTACATTGACGGGTCTGGTATGGATATAAGCGACAGCCGCATCCCACCAATAGCTACCGACATTGCCCCAGTTCCCCGGACCAAACACACGGCGATCCCCGTAGCTAATGGATTGGCGTCCCAGCTTGAAGCCGAAAGGTGTGTCGCCAATATTTCGCCATTCGTAAAAAGCCTGGCGGATATCCAAGGCATCGTAATGTGGACTCGTCCCCGGAAAATCCCGGCGATCCAGATCGCTGGCGTAAAAACGTGCATCTTGCAGATGCAAAAAGAGGCGTCCGAAATCTTCTGTGCTATAATTGAATGTCAACCATGTGCGCAGAAGCAGGAGGTCATCACTGGCCTCTGTTCCATAACGGCGGACATTGAAATTGTCGGTATACTCGTAACGCGCTCGTAGATTGAGTCCGACATCCAGTTTTCCCGGTCCGGCGGGAATTTGTTTTACCGATTGATACCAAGGGGCCTGGCTGGTTGGCTCAGCAGGTTCCTGTGCGATAACGCGGTGGTTACCGATGAGTAAGCCGATCGTTCCTATAACGGAACATACCATGTGTTTATGCATGCAGCGCATCTGTATTCTCCATGTTTTATTGTGGTTCCCCAAACAGGTAACATGATCATGCTATCCTGCTGTTTGGGGGTTCCGGCATGGAGATGTCAGCACTCGATGATGAAAAGAGAGGTGAATCGCCAGCACGGATTTTGGTTTGTTAGAACCGGACAACCTGGCCAGTTCATGTGCTGGTTTCTTCACCGACGATGGAATCGGTCTGCAAAATCCATGTTTCACCTCCTCTCTGTAGCGCTTGTGTTTACGATCAGAAAAACGGTCTGCCTTGGGATTGCCGTATTATGATTCGGAAACCCATATTCTAAACGGTATGGCAATAATGTGTACAATGTTCTATTGCGTACTCCTTCGTCAAGTAGGAATGCATTCTCATCAACAGCAGGGCTTCGTCAAAATGATAAAGGGGTGTAACTATCTCTTGTTGCAGTAGCCTTATGTGGCCCCAGCACTCCGTGCCCTCCAAAGCGGTGAGGTCGCTTCGCTCGCTTGTCCCGCCATAGTACCGCTGGGAGGATCACCGCGCTCCAAAGGGGGATGATATAGCGCAAAGTAAAAAAACCGCTACAGTATGAGGGGTAAACATGAAATTACTGGTTTTGTGGAAAATATTTTTGGAAATAGCGGGTGTTCGTTTCTTCTTGTATACAGATGGGCCATGTTATGGCTGGGAGCAATACACGAAGTATGGTTGATTGGAGAAGAGGGGAGCGCTCAAGATGGAATTGAAAAAAGAACGGGTGGAGATGGGGGCAGAGAATGCGGGATCAATTGAACTGAAGAAAGGATTACAATCGGTTTTCGGGTTTTCCGGATTTCGTCCGAACCAGGAAGAAATCGTGCAAGCGATTCTTGGGCGGCGTGATGTATTTGCGGTGATGCCTACGGGTGCGGGTAAATCGCTTTGTTATCAGTTACCGGCTTTGCTGATGCCCGGGGTATGTCTGGTGATCAGTCCGTTGATTTCCCTGATGAAGGATCAAGTGGATGCCGCTAGGGCGATTGGACTGCGGGCATCCTTTCTGAATAGTTCGCAGACCTTGGGTGAACAGCGCGCGGTTTCGGATGCACTGCGAGCGGGTTTTCTGGATTTACTGTATGTTTCGCCAGAGCGTTTCGCGATGGCGTCGTTTACCACGCTCTTGCGTTCTGTAAACCTATCGTTTGTTGCGATTGATGAAGCGCATTGTATTTCGGAATGGGGACATGACTTCCGTCCGGATTACCTGGAACTGGCAAACATTGTGACGCTGTTTCCGGACTGTCCGATTGCGGCATTTACGGCGACGGCTACGCGCAAGGTAGAGCGCGACATCATTACCAAGCTCGGGCTGCGCGATCCGTTTACGTTACGGGCCTCGTTTAATCGCGCGAATTTGTTTTATGAAGTGATGCCCAAGGGGGATGTGGACCGACAGTTACTTGCCTTTGTACGGAGGCATCGGGGGGAGCAGGGTATCATTTATCGCATGACGCGACGGAGTGTGGAGGAAACGGCTGAGATGTTCCAAGCGAATGGCATCAAGGCATTGCCCTATCATGCAGGGCTTGAAGATAGCGTACGCGCTGCGCATCAGGAGGCCTTTAACCGTGATGAGACGGATGTGGTGGTGGCAACGATTGCGTTTGGTATGGGCATCGACAAATCGAATGTACGCTTTGTGGCGCATGGAGATTTGCCGAAGAATATTGAAAGTTATTATCAGGAAACGGGGCGCGCAGGGCGCGATGGGGATCCGGCGCATTGCTTGTTACTGTTCGGCTATGGCGATGTGCCGCGGATCACGTATTTCATTGATCAGATCACCGATGATGCGGCGCGTAAGCATGCACGTGCCTGTTTGGATGCGATGGCGCGTTTTGGTTCGGCGCATGTATGCAGGCGTAAGCAGTTACTGGGATATTTCAACGAGCAATATCCGCAAGATAACTGCGGGATGTGTGATGTCTGTTCCGGTACAGGCGAAGAAGTTGATGCTACGGTGGAAGCACAAATGCTGTTATCAGCGATGATTCGGACGGGCAACCGATTCGGAGGCAATCATATCGTGGAAGTGGTAACAGGGGCTAATACGCAAAAGATCCGTCAGTGCGGACATGATCGGCTCAGGACGTATGGCGTTGGGCGGGAAAAAGGGAAGGGGCACTTGCACGCGGTTCTCCGGCATTTGTTGGCAAAGGGGTTTGTTCGGCGCACGGGGGATCGTTTTCCTGTGTTGGAAACGACGGAGCTAGCTGGTCGGGTGCTTGGTGGCGGTGCCCGGTTTCGCATGATGAAGCCGAAAGATGATGAGGGAATAAACATGTCTGCCATTAGGGCTGTTGACGAGATGCCTTGCCATGCGCCGTTATTCGAGGCGCTACGTGCGTTGCGTAAGGAGATCGCCGAGCAGCAGGGTGTGCCGCCCTTTGTGGTGTTTTCGGATCGTACGTTGCGTGATATGTCTGCGCGCATGCCATCGGGCGAGCACGAGATGTTGTGCGTGAGTGGTGTCGGGGCGCATAAGATGGAGCAATATGGTGCCGCTTTTTTGGAAGCGATTGCCGCATTCAGAACGGAACACCCTGATGTAAATCCTCTTGTTGTAGATGATTACATTGCACCCTTTACACGAAAGGGTTCTCTGAGCGAGACGGTGAAAGAGACGGGCATGCTTATGGAGGAGGGATTGGGCGTCGAGGCCATAGCGGAAAAACGCGGCTTAAAAGTCGATACGGTTATGGGGCATATCGAGAAGCTGGTGGAGAGTGGTAAGACTGTAGACATTAACGGGTTGGTTGATACGGAAAAGCTGAAACCGATTGTTGCGGTATTACGCCATCAGGCGACAGATGAGTTGAAGCCCGTGTTCGAGCACTTTGGTGGTTCGGTTCCTTATGAGGATATCCGCCTGGCAAGAACTTGGCTGCGGTTGCGGGCTTTGCAGGGTGCCGGTATGATGTAAACTGCATAAGATGATGTATGGTTTGTTTCCTTTGGAATAATCTTTTGGAAAATGGACAAAAGCGTGTTGGTTTATCAGGAACTATTGATGCGTTCGTGCCTAGGGAGCAGCAGGTTGCGTCAATCTGCTTCAGCTTTGGGTTGCGGATGAAATCTGCGTTAGGATGGGAGATGAAATATTATGTATGGGGCAGCGTTTTGGGATCAGCGATATGGAGGGGAAGAGTATGTGTTTGGGACGGAGCCGAATGCGTTTCTGGCGGAGCATTGCAGGGTGTTAAAGGGACCTGTGCTTTCTATTTCCGAGGGGGAGGGGCGCAATGCGGTTTTCATGGCGGAACGTGGACTGGATGTGCTGGGGGTTGATATTTCTCCGGTTGCATTGGCAAAGGCGCGGAAGCTCGCGATTTCGCGTGGGGTGGACATTCGAACGCAGATTGCGGATTTGGCGACATACACGCCGGAAGAAAATCATTATGGTGCCGTGGTTTCTATTTTTGCGCATCTGGCGAGTGAAACACGCGATAGACTGTATCCGCTTTTGGAGAGGTCTTTGCTGCCGGGCGGTATTTTCTTGATGGAAGCTTATTCCGAGAAACAGATTTCGCGCGATACGGGCGGGCCGAAAGATCTGGATTGGTTACTGACAGTAGAGAAAGTTCGGCAGGCATTTCCCAATATGGAGATGTTGTTTTTGCGTGAAGTGGAGCGCGAGGTGATTGAGGGCAGTGGGCACACGGGGCTTGCGTCCGTCATTCAGTGTATTGCTCGTAACTCCAGCCTTGGCACTCGGTGTCCCCCCAAGCGGTGAAGACGCTTTGCTCGTCACCGCGCTCTAAACCCGCATATCTCACAAGCCATCTACTGCGAGCGCGAATCGCACGTCATATCGTGCCCGCGACTTGCTTGGCGACCTCCATGTGTTTCTACACACTGTCGCCCGCCACACTGCGCCGCGAACCCGCTATGACGCACGCTTCACGCTCTCGCTACGAAGCTTGTGCGATATGCGGGTTAAACCCACATATCGCACAAGCTACCTACTGCCGCGTTTGAACGATCTGTATGTCCAGGTCGCCTTCGTCGCCAAGTTCTGGTTGCATTTCCTCTTGGCGCATGTATCGGAATGTATGCAGATTTCGATAGTAGACTTCAAGCATGAGCGTGCATAGGATTGTATCCATTACACGACCGTTTCCACCTGTCAGTTCGGACTGGGCGGGTGAATCCCAATATCCAATTTCATGCGGTTTTCCCTGGTGATCGACATAACCGCTCTGCTCTGCTGCTATAATATTCTGCACGTTTACGAGCGTATGCGAAAACTGGTTGTTCCATTCTTCCCACATGTTGCCGCCCTCGTTGAAATAGGCTTGGGTATTGTAATACCACCAGTAAACCGGACTGCGCCCGCGGGGATTTTGCCAATCGAATGGCCAGCGCTGCAAGCCGGCAAGCCCCAAGCGAGCCTCTTGCGACTGGCTTTCTCCGAGAAATTGCAGTGATAGTACGCCGACGCCCGTCAAGCCATGGGTTGCACTGGGCGAAGTATAGCCGAACCCGCCAACATCCCGGTCTGCCCTGAAGTTTGCCTTGATGCCGTCAACGGCGCGATCCAGTGCTGCTTGCATGCCGGGGACATCGCGCGCTAAACCCGCAATACTTGCAGCCTTGAGTGCCTGGATACACCAGCCTGCATATGAAAGGTCATTGCGTGTGGATGCCGGATTCAGGTTGTAGTCCCAGCTTCCGTTGGCATTCTGGCCTTTTACCACGCGTTCGACAGCCTTGATGGCAGCATTGTGGAGTTGCGGGTTGGGCATCATGCCGAATGCCTCTGCGAGCGCATACGCTGCGATGGGCTGGGTGTAGTCGTGATTATCGCGCCCGCGAAAGTGTCCGTTTGGTTGCTGGGCATCTACGAGAAACCGTAAGCCTTGCTCGATGACCCGTCCAAACTCTTCTGAATCGGTTGTGTCACCATAAGCAAGATACGCGAGAAGCGCTAGGGATGTCATGGCTGGTTTGGTGTTGCCCCATGAGCCGTCTTCGTTTTGTTGCACGGCCAACCAGCGCAGTGCACGCAAGACACTCGGCACGGTGTGTTCGGCGACATGTTTCTGAATGGCCTCATCGCGCTGTTCCGGGCCTCGAAGGGTGCGCAGCGTCGGGGCTACTGCGGCGCGGGGCATGTCTGGGCGTAACGGGGTGGGAGGAATTGATTGATTGCTGATTTTCGGTGGGGAAGCGGGCTGCGGCGCAACTTCGTCATGCGTTGCCACGCTAACCAATGCAATGGGATCCGGAGTGGTTTGCACTTCGTCAATGGGTTGTTCAATCGGATCCAGTTTTTCTTCGGGTGGCGGATCTCCCAATACAATGGGCACTAAGGGGGGCGGTGGCGGTGTGAATTGGGATAGAATGGCAATCAGGAAGAGTAAAAGAACAGGTACGACAACGGCCAGAATGGGTGACATCAACCGCAGCAATTGCAAGCGCGCCCATTTGTGTTCTCCCGATTGTCGTGGTTGTTGGAGCCCGTGCGAAACGCGTGTCCATTTTTGTCGAAAAGACAACTCGTCGAACAGCCGGACGAGATCATGTTCATGCAGGATGTCGATTGCAGCGTCCCAATTTCCGGCGAGATCTTTCGTGTCGGCGCGCATCACATACCTCCAAGTTGAATTTTGTGAATCTATCCTCTATACGGTTTACCGTTTCGTTTTATTGGATACGCCGCAGAGCACGCATGCGCCGAAAGCCATTTTTTGGTTGAAAGATTGTGGCAGGAAGAATTTGGCAGATTGTGCATTGATTTTGGTGGTGCCGCGCTGTTAGCATACAAGGGTTGCAGATAAATCAGGCATGTTGATCAAGCATGTGCAGTTGAAAAAGCGAAGACATAAAGGTCAGGTAGTAATGCAGCAGCGGATAACAGGAGCGCAGGTAGAACAGTTCAATACAGATGGTTTTCTGAATGCGGGCAAGGTGTTGGCGGACAAATTCGTGGATGGTCTGTCCGCAGAGTTAGACCGGGTTATTGCAAAGGGCCCCGATGGTTTTAAAGGCGGCGAGCGAGGACCGGTTTCCTTTACTTCGATTGGAGGGGATCGGGAACGGCCGGTATGGCAGATTGTTGATATTTGGATGGCATCCCCGCTGTTCGAGGAATTGATTCATCATTCGTTTATATCCACAGCCATCGGTGAGATGACCGGTTCTCGGGATTTGCAGATCTGGCATGACCAGGTGCAATATAAGCCGCCGCGTCACGGTGGCTCTACGGCCTGGCATCAGGATGCGCCGTATTGGCCCGCGATCGAGCCGATGACGGAAGTATCGGCCTGGATTCCGTTTGATGATGCGGAAGTGGAAAATGGCTGTATGTGGATGGTGCCGGGATCGCATCGGTGGGGGGATCAAATTGATTATTTACATCGGCAGAGGGATCAGCACAAAGCGGGGAAGGACTTTCGGGAGTTAGATCCTTTCACGGTTCCGGAAGAGTATGGTGCCGCGCTTGGCACGATTGTCCCGAAGCCTGTAGCATGTCCGGTGAAGAAAGGCGAAATCCATTTTCACCATGCGCTTACCTGGCATGGTTCTCCGCACAATCACAGTGACCGTCCGCGGCGTGCCTTGGCAATTCACCTGATGACGAGCCAAGCCGTATTCACGGGCAGGAAGCATCTTATGGTGAAGCATATTCAAGTGCAGCCGGGCGAGAATATGGGTACTGCCGGTCCGGCTTTTCCCTTCGTACTGAAAGATGGTGTACCATGTTGAGAACCGATTCCGCTCTTCCCAGCTTCCACGTATGAAGGCGTTCGCGAGGAAGCTTGGGAAATGGCGATAGCGCATAGAACCGTATTACCAGGTCATGTCTTTCCAGCCTTTGGCCCACCATTGCTCGAATGTTTCCGGTTGGTGATGGCTGCATGTCTCGGGTTGTTGTGCGATCAGTTTTCGGGGATGTACAAGAGCTTTTTGCTGCACTGGTGCATTTCGTGCCAGGCTTCCATCAGGGTTTGGGGTTCATCCCAATGCTCCTTCGTAAGCTGATGGAATGTTTTGAGATTGTAGCACGGAATACCTGGAAAGGTATGGTGTTCAACATGATATTCCATGTGCCAGTAGAGGAATGAAGAGAAAGGATCCAGTTTGACGCTGCGGCAGCACAAGCGGAAGTCATCGACTTCGGGTTGGCGTCCGACATGCATCGTATCGTGAATCCAGGTGTGGTACCATTTGCCACCATAGAATAGCGGTAGCGTTACAACGACAATCAGGAACCAGTGTCCGGAAGCAACGGCCGCAATGGCGATGAGCGTATGGAAGGCAAGCTGGGCGGCATTGATCCAATAGGCTTCACGCCGTTCTTTCTCGGATGCGTTGGCGTACACGTAACGCTGCCATACGCCCCGCCGAGTGTTGCACTCGAATGGTATGAACAGGGCGAGGATCTTGTCGTAGATGGCCACGAGGAATCCGGCGGGGTCAATCATGCGCACGGCATTGGCAAAAACAACTTCAACGGGTTCCGGGCGGGGATGTACTTCCTCGCCTTCGCTTTTACGGTGCAGCGTGTAGCGGTGATGGTATCCGTGGCTCATGCGGTAGAGCGCGCTGTTACTTGTCCAGAATACGAGAGAGAAGATATACTTGAAAAAGGTGTTGAGCCACTTGGTTTTGAACATGGTACCGTGGCTTAGTTCATGCGTTTGAGGCTGAAAGGCGTAGAGACCACCATGCACATACAAAACGAGGGCCATCAAAATCCAGTGCTCGTTGAGGAAAAAATAATATGCGAGGGATCCTGTCGTTGTCAGGATGGCAAGGGTACCAAGACCATGTAGCGTCCCCTTGCTGTCACTACGCTCCAGACATTGTTTCATGATGGTTCGGTCAATTTTGGGTCGTTTCCAGGGAACCGGAATGGATGTATAAGGGAAGTCAGGCATGGGATCCTCTTGGTTTGCTGTTCGATGTTGGCATATAAATTCATTCACATAGAGCAAAAATGTTATACTGTGATATTATGCTGATATGGGTAACGATCAAGAGCAAATTTTCAATCTTTGGATTTTAGGGGGAACCATGACAAATCGGGAACGGGCCTTAGCAGTTTTGCGTTATGAGAAGTATGACCGATTACCGATCGTGCATTTTGGCTACTGGCGCGAGACGTTGCAGAAGTGGGCAGATGCAGGGCATATTTCTGAGGCATTGGTCAAGGCGCATGGGGATGGGAATCCTGCCGATTATGAGCTGAATGCGATGCTGGGTTGGGATTTTAATTGGCAGTGCATGTTTTCGCCGAATTACGGATTATCTCCTGGTTTCGAGCATAAGGTGCTACGAACGTTGGATGACGGGACGCAGCATCTTTTGAATCATAATGGTGTGGTGATTTGCCAGAAGCCTGGGGCGGGGAGTATTCCGGCCGAGATCAGTCATACCCTTACGGACCGGAAAAGCTGGGAGGAACAATACAAGCATCGGTATCAGTGGCGTGAAGAGCGCGTCACCAAGGCTCGTGTGTTAGCCAACGACAAGATGATTCCTTTTGCGGAGGGTGGTCTTGATTTTCTGCGTCGGAACGAACGCGATTATATGTATGGTCTGCATTGTGGAAGCCTATTCGGGAACATTCGCAATATTATCGGAGTCGAGGGTAGCAGCTACATATATTGCGATGACGAAGATTTGTACGACGAAATCATCAATACAAATGCGGCGTTGTGTTACCAGAACGTGAAGTATGCCTTGGAGAGTGGAGCCAAGTTTGATTTTGCGCATTTCTGGGAAGATATTTGCTTTAAGAATGGTCCCTTGGTGATTCCGGATGTTTTTGCGGAGAAGGTGGGGCCGCATTACAAACGTATCACGAATTTGTTGTCGGATTACGGCATCGATATCGTTTCGTTGGATTGCGATGGTTGGATTGATTCGCTGCTTCCGATCTGGCTGGAAAATGGAGTGAATACGATGTTTCCGATAGAGGTGGGCACGTGGAATGCGAGCATTGCGCCTTGGCGCGAGCAATATGGCAGGGCGTTGCGCGGCGTCGGCGGGATGAACAAGACGGTGTTTGCAAAAGATCATGCAGCCATTGATACGGAAGTCGAGCGGCTGCGTGAGCTGGTTGCCTTAGGCGGTTATATTCCCTGTCCGGATCATCGGATTGCTCCGGATGCCAAGTGGGAGCTCGTGAAATACTACTGCGAGCGTATGCGCGAAGCATTTGCGTGATTCGGTTTGCTTCAACGCGGGCGCCAGCGCAAAAGCAGAAGGTACAGCCTTATACTTGGATCGTAAACGGGATTTGGCGTTTGTTGATAATCACGCGTTGAATAGGTAAGGAGCCTTCGTTGTATTTGATGATGGCGATGGTGTTGCCAGTTTCATCGGTGACGGTGTGCCAGGTGCCCCAGCCGGTTCCGAAGGTGAAAACCGTGGGTTGGGTTTGCAGGGAGAGGGAGAGCGTCTGCGTGGTGCCGTCGTAGTGGAATGCAGTGAGGGCGAGGATATGTGCCCAGGCAGCCATTGCGCGGGCGTAGTGGTGGCCACATTCGGCTTCATTGTAGGGGTTGCGTTTTTTGCCATCGTAGCGATTGCGGATATGCCCGATGAGTTCGATGCCTTCATCAATCATGCCCTCGTAGATCAGGTGTGCGGCGAGGGTATGTTCGAAGCCGGTCATGACTTCGTTGTAATAGGGAAAAGGTCGCTTCAAGCGGTCGCCATGGGGGAAGGTAGCCATGCGTACGGCGACTTCATCTGCGAACACGTAATTACGCAAATGGTTGAAGTGATCGTGGAAGCCGCGCTTGAGATTGTATCTCATGATCGAGCGTAGCGTGGTGCGGACATGCTCTGGATCAAGGATGTATCCGAGGCCACAGATATGCGCCATGTACTGTCCGACCAGTTGGTCGATGAGACAACCTTTGCCCAACTGCAGTATGGGGTTTCCCTTCTCATCCATGCCGGTATTGCTGGTTGTGTTGGGGTGGATGGTAGATGCCACGGCAATGTGCTGCTCATAGTATTCGCCATTGAATAGGTTTTGATCGGTCCAATCACGCCCACGTTCGAAGAGAGTACGACATTTTTCAGCAAAAGCGGATTCATTCAGCGTGCTTTTGTCCGTGAGGTGTTGCGCCATGATTGCTGCAGCTTTCAGGGCGCCGAGATACCAGCCCTGCATTTGTGGGTTGGGTCCGTAATAGTCCACATCCATCGTGTTGTGTTGACACCCTTCCATCACGCCATCCTGATTGGCATCCCAGCCGCCCTTGACCCAAGCGAATGCCAATGCACTTTGCACCTTGGGCCAGAGCTTGGTGAGAAACGCATCGTCGCCACAAAGTTTCCAGTCGCGGTAGATTTTCATGATGCAGCCCATTTGGCCATCAGCAGCAGCGTGGAACTCAGCGTCTGCATCGTTTAGCGCGAGGGGGAGCTCCGTGCGAAAGCGCATGGCTCCCTCGGTATTGGTGGCATGAAGAAATTCGACCTGGCGCATGCTGCGGGCGAGTGGGGAAAAGAGAAATGGGGTGGTTTGCTCGTAGTTCCAGACATGCGTACACGATCCTTGGCAGGAACCGACTTCGTCGTGGATACCCTCCCAGCCGAAGAAATGTCCGTCGGGTGTCTGGAAGCAGGTTTGTGTGCGCAGGGTGCTTATGTTGAAGAGGGCCGCTTCCTTGGCGGATGGGGGGAAGGGTGAGTCGCAGACGGCTTTTACGAAACGGATTGTGCGGCTGGTGAGTTGATCCCAGTTTTCGAGGATATAGTCGGCAGCTTTGATAGATGAAGGGAAACGTTCGGCGTAGTGGTTGCCAACAATTTCTGTTGCCCAAGCTTTCCGGTTCGGAAAGCGCCAGGTGATGAGAAAGCGAATTTCAGTAGATTCGCCGGGTTGCAGTGTGGTGCTGCGCGCGGTTGCGCATAATAACTTGTAGGGATTATGATCCGCATGTCTTTGGGTGATCTTGCCGGTAGTTGAGAATTCATCCCAGAAATCAAGGATACTGTCACCCCAGCTTTTTTCGGCCCAGGCGGTGCGTGTGCCTGCATCCGCCCCACCAATCGCAGTGATACACATGTCTCCGTAGGCCTCATTTTCGGTTTCGCCAGAAGCGGAGATCATGTGCAGTCGGTTGCCGGCATCACAGGGGATAGATTCGTTTCGATTGTTTTTCCATCCGAGGTACCGGGTACGGCTTCCCCATGCGAGTTTACGTTGCCGACCATCGCATCCGATCGGATTCAGAAATGTTCCACAGATACTGGCTTCGATGGTTGTGTGTGTCGGGTTATGCAAATGAAATGTAAGCATGGCGCAGGGTAGCGCGCTTGCGGGGGTGTCACCCGGAATCATGGGGTTCATACCCCGAAGCTGTACTTGTAAGGGAACATCGTTGTCTTTGAGGTCGATCGTTGCGTAAGGGTAAGCAGCATGGAAGGTGGCTTCACGAAAACGGGGAAATCCCGAGTTGGGCGTTTTGCATCCTTCAGAGGCTTCGTATTCGCTACTGTCGATAGGTCCTTCTAGACAGCGCGTGACGCGTTTTTCGTTTTGCATGATTGAAAGGGCAAAAAAGGATCCGAGGTTTTTTAGATTGGGAGAAACGGGTGTATATCCTTTGGCGGGGGTGTTCATGATTTCCCAATCACGCAGATCACCCCGTCCGCCAAGGGAGATGGTTCCCGTGCCGATACCGCCCAGCGGTAGGGCTATGCGGCGAAGATATTCACCCGTGTAGGATTTGAGAGTAGGCCAAGTTGTTTCAGGCCGATTTGTCATGATTGATTTTTTGATACATTCGGTTACTATAAAAATATTGGAAAAGGGTATTGTTTCGAAATTACTATAGACTCATCCCGCTTACAAAAACAAAGTGACACTGTCGAGTGCCTATTTTCTTAACGCTTGATGCTGGGTTAGCCCAAAGTAACCGCATTGAACGGTGGACGAGATCGATTTGTACTGGCAACTATGCATCCCTACAGCGACCGGTCACCGCGTAGCAATAAGTACAAAGGTGGGGGGAACAGGAGGAGACAAGAGATGAAACAAACCATGCTTTCGGGATTCTTTCTTTTACTACTGGTTGCTTTTACGGGATGTACGTCGCATCGTGCCGCGCTGGCAGAGAGGAGTCCTTCCTCGTATGATATGGTCGATCCCCCCGCTACAGTCGGATCAGATCACGTTTCGGCTTCCCGTGTAGCTGCCGGGGAGGCGCGCCCATCTCTTCCTCAGCCTGTCCCAGTTGCGTCGGTTGCGTCTGCTCAAGAAGGAGCTGAACTATCTGGACGAAGCCGGATGCTCATTTGGCGCGGTTCTATCAACATAGAAGTATCCAATATTAGCAATGCTGTGGCGCGTGTTACTGATATTGCCCAAGAGACCGACGGTTATGTTGAGAATTTATCTGATTCAGGAGATGTTCGTGCCAGGCTTACGCTACGTGTGCCTGCTTCCTCGTTAGAACCTGCGTTAGCTTCGTTGGGGTCCATCGGCAAGGTTACCAGTCGCACCATTTCCTCTCAGGAAGTAACCGAGCAATACGTGGATATGGAAGCTCGACTTAAAACGATGATAGCCCTGAGAGATCGGCTCAGGGCTGTTCTCGACAGGGCAGAGAAAGTGACGGATATCTTAGTCATCGAGAGGGAATTGGGTCGCGTTCAGGGGAATATCGACGCTACGCAAGCGCGCCTTACTTCACTTCGTGGCAGGGTTCAAATGGCTTCTGTTAGTGTGACGATTCAGAGAAGACGTATTCTTGGTCCTGTAGGCTATCTTTTCAAGGGCACATGGTGGGCGGTACAGAAGTTATTTGTCATTCAGGAATAGCGTGGCCGTTCCCAAGTATGTGTGTGTGGTCAGTTGGTTTCGTGGGCCATGCGTTGCTCGATTTGCTGGAGTGTGCCAGTGAAAGGGCCGGGGGTTTCCATTTTGAGGGAGACAAGCGTTGCCGCGAACTGCAAGGCTTCGGCGGGCTCGTGCGTAAGTCTACGGCAAAGATAGGCACTCATGGTGGTGTCGCCCCGACCGGTGCGGCCTGATTGATTCTTGTTGGTGAAGGGGGCTTGTAGAACCTGTTCTCCAACCGCTAGGGTTGCCCCGGCTTGTTCCGTGATGAGAACCTCTTTTGCGCCCCAAGAGACGAATTGGCGTGCGGCTTGGGTAAGGTCACGCGTCCCCGTGATTTTTTCGGCTTCGACGATGTCGAGTTTCACGTAATGGAGACAGGCGACAAAGGCTTCTACGTTTTCGGGGGAGGAGAAGCACACGCGGCGTTTATTGTCGAGCACGCGCACGAGTGCCTGCATATCCATGGAGAGACATTCGCCGCGGGCGGCAAGGGCCTGCACGAAGGGCAGTGTGAATTCATGATCGCTGATGCCTGCCAGATGTGTGATGCGCGCTGGCGGGGATTCGGGTACGTCCTCGGGAACGAAGGGACCGGCATCTTTTAATACGAGCAATTCGCGTTCGTCCATGTTCTCAGAGCGATGGATGACTTGCGCGAGGGTGGTATGTTCGGCGGGGACGATATGAACTTTTGCACCTAGCTCCATTAGTGCATCTGCGGGTTTCGTGTCGTCGGGATTCATGCGGGTGACGACGTCTGTGCGGAGTCCGAGCCGCACGGCCACGGCTGCTCCGCAGAGAGCTGCACTACCGCATTGCAGGTAGGAGTCGGCACCATAGGGAAAGATTTCGTCGTAACAAAGGTGTCCGACGAAGCGTACGTCGACAGCATGCGGATCGGTTATGTTTTTCAAAGTTTCAGCTCCTTACCTGGTTCGAGTTCGGTGTATGGTTTGCCTACTTGCGCAAGCGGGATTGCGCGCGTGTTTTGTGTATCTGCCATAATGGTTGCGCCATTGTGATCAGCGCGGATACGTATCCTTTGTCCTTTCCAGTGGATGGGTGTTTCAATGAAAGACCAACCTTGCGGCATACGGGGATTGAGGCGGATGCCATCTGCCTGTGCGTCTAGACCGAGATAGCCGAAGACGGCAGCCTCCCAGAGAACGGCGTAGGCGGAAATGTGCATTCCGAGGGATGTGTTCCCATTTACATCATCGAGATCCAATCGGCTGCCTTTCTGGAAGAAGGGGACTGATTCGGGAATCAAATCGCTGACGGCGGCAGCGAGCGCCATGCCCGGAAGGCTGAGGGAGGATCCATGCAAGGTGCGTTCCGCATAGAAACGCCATGTGTTTTGACGAATCGTTTGCGGATAGTCTGGGAAAAGGTGAAAGGATGCCACAACATCGGGCTGTTTGACGGCCTGGGAGTGGGCGCAGAATGTTTCGTGGATGCCGCGAATGTCGGGGTCGCGTTTAAAGTAGCCATCAAATTCCTCGATAATACCATTTTTGTCGGGCGGAATGATGTAAAGGTTTTGTCCGATATTCTGTAGTTCCTCGATTTCCGTTTCGTTGAGGTCAATGCGTTTTCGAATTCCGGCGGTGCGTGGATCAGCCGCAATGCGCGCGGCGTACTCGATATTCCAGCGTGCCATACGGCTGATGAACGGGTTGTTATCGGCCCAGGTGTGATATTGATCCGGACAGCCGATATCGAGGATTTCAAAGCGCTGCTTTTGGTCGTTCCAGGTTGTACGGCTCGCGAAGAAGCGCGCTGTTTCAAAAACGATTTCCGCACCGTATGTTTCGAGGAATACCGGATCATCCGTCATGCGATCATACAGCATGACGGCGTAGGCGGTATCGGCTGAAATATGCAGCTCGCGCTCCTGCAGATTGAGCCAGGGGGCGGTTTCTTCTTTGCCGGATGCTCCTGTTTCCCATGGTATCTGTGCGCCACGATATCCCCAGTGGCGAGCGTTGGCGCGTGCAGCATCCAGCAAATGGTAACGGTACATGAGCAGGTTGCGGGCTTGTTTGGGATTGGTATACAGGAAATACGGGAACATATGAAAATCGGTATCCCAGAAGACCATGAAACGGTAGCCTTCGCCGGTGAGTCCTTTTATGGGTATGCTGACATGCGGGTTGTCATGATCCAATGCCATTTCCAAGTGTAATTGGCCATGACGGAGACCTTCTGCCGTGAGAGGATCGGATCCGATTTCAAGTGTGTGGTCGTATAGAGTTTGTCTGGCGGCTGCAATATGCTCATCGCGTATGGTCTGGTATCCGCGCACAAGAGCCTCGTTGGCGAGCTGCAGTGGGTCGGGGTCATCGTGCCGAGATACGGCAACAATGGTTTCGATGGTGATTTTCCCGGCTTCCTGTTTGGTATTCCATGTCATGGCCATGCGGATGGTGTTTTGTTGGTCTGCCGTTTCGACCGTGATTTGGCTGTTGTTTACCTGCGTGCTTGCTTCGAGAATCTTGTATAGACAGATTCCGCGAACATTGGTGACGGTGGTATTAAAGCCCGGCGTCACTTCAAGGGTCGCATCTGGATCTTCGCATTGTAGCTCGTAGCGCCATCCCAGAAGTTGCCGATTCTGCCAGCTTACCCAGCGTTCTGAATCGGCAATGCAGCGGCGTTGGTCTTTATCGCGAAAGACGATTCGGCGTGTGAGCAAGGCTTGGTCCATGTAGAGGGCGCGTTCACAGGTGAGCAGATTCTCTTGGGCGGGGTTGATTTCACGCCCCTTGAGCTTGATAGTGACGGTGAATGGGTTGGGCAGGTTGGGCAGCGTGTATAGTTCTGGATCCTGGGTGCCATCCTTGTACGCTTCGAGACGTTTGGGATGAACCAGAATGTGGTCGGGATCATGGAGCGGTACCAGTTCGCGGGGAGCATATGTATAGGTGCCGGCGACATAGAAGCCGGCACTGGCAGGGTCGGCAATATCTTCGTGGTGGCCGCGCAACCCCATACGTCCGTTACCGAGGAAAAACTGTGATCCCCAGCGTGCCTCACGGGAGCCATCTAGGCCCTCCGTGCGCAGGACAAGCGGAGCGGCCCCACGCATCATGTTGTCTACGAGAGAGTCTGCGTTGTTCATTGGCCCCGTTTGATTCGTCTCACGTTGACAGATACGTCTTTTGTCATACATGACACTAGATGTGTTGCCGGATCATTCCTCCGGAGGTACTTCTTCGTCTTCCTCTTCACTTTCCGGCGTATCCTCATCATCAGGGTCTTCTTGTTTTTCCTCTGTGTCCGGATCTTCAGGGGACTCCTTGTCCTCCGCCTCTTCTTTTTCGACCGCCTCTTCGATTTGTCTGGTTCTATTGGCCTGTCTGTGTGTTTGCGTTAGTGCAATGATGTCAGCGGCACGAGAAGCTGTGCGAAAGATGATGGCGGTGGGATCGGATAAGATATCTTGTGTTTCATCACCCCCCTGGCGACGAATAGAGCGTGGGCGGCCTGTTCCGGCGGGGGAAATCGTAGAAACCATGCCAATGGCATTTCCATATGTGTCGATAACAGCCGATCCACTTGAACCAGGTGCCCAATCCGTGGTAACCGCCAGTCGCGCAACTTCGACACCATTTTTCTGTTCGTAATGGAATCGATTGACGATGCCGTGGCTGAAGTATCCGGCGCGGCGAAGGGGATAACTATAGCACCATGCGTCATCACCCGGATACGCATTAACATTCAATGGTAGGAAGGGGACAGGTTTGTCGACTGCTACCCTGAGGATGGCGGCGTCGGTTGGTGCATGCGCGGCCAGCACTTCAACGACAGGATAAAAGGTGCCATCATCTGATGCTGCAATGAGATAGCCTTCACGGTAGTCTCGTTCGCTCGGGTTAATTACATGTTCGCAGGTGGCAACGAGGCCGTATGGATTGATAAAGAAACCGCCCGCGAGAGACTGATGCCAATTATCGCAACGATTGCAGAGGTAATGCCAACCAACGCGGACGTGCGCATCGCGGGCCTTCTGCCAGATGGTACGACTATGGAGTGGTACGGAATTCGGCTTGGGGAGGCTTGTTGTGAAGTGCTGTCGTTTCATCTGTTCGATCACTTGTTCCTGCGACAGCAGTTTGCCATCGTTACGGGCAGCTTCAGCGGCCTCGATCAGTCCACGCGCGGGGCCACCTCTGTCGCGCATGATGGGAACACCGGGTGCCTGGGCTGCCGCCATGATCGGGAGCGATAGGCAGAGAATGGTCAATGAGCGAAATATGGGTGCATGTTTCATGATGTTGTTCTTTTCGTTTATTGGTTTATTTTGCAAAGATGCTCATACCTTCTTCGATGTTATCACCGGACACGATTCTGGCGATGGTAATACGCTCGCGGACCTCCGTTGCTTCCACTTCCGCAACGGTCTTTATTTCCATATCCAGCAATTCGCCGGTATCGGGGTCGATGAGTTCTTCGATTTCGCCTACATTGAACTGCATTCCTTCACGGACACCTTCGCGCGTTCCACGGTTTAAGATGACGCTACCATCATCGCGCACACGCATCACGGTGCCTTCCCATTGGATGTTGTCTAATTGTTCGATAAGAAATGCAATGGCCTCATCCACGGCATCGGCACAAGCTTTTCCGAGGTTGTCGCGGGTGAATCCTTCCATATCGCCGGTTAATCCCCCGAGGCGATCACCATAATAGCCCAGTCCGATGCCTCGGCTACCACTGTTGCCGGTGACACTCTGGGAAGCCATGACTTGTCCTGTTGTGGTGTCAACGAGATAGATCGTCATATTTACTTCGGCGCGGTCACCGCTGCCGCCGATACGGAAACCACCAATATTAATGCCCCCGCGGCCACCGCCTGTCTCTTGCACGTGTGTGATGGATCCGCGCACGAGCAATTGTGCTGGCGTCATGCGCTCTGTTTCGGGGGTGCGTCTACCCTGAGCGGTGCGTCCGCTGCGTCCGAAGTCTTGCTCATCCAAGGCGGCTTCCCGCATCTCTCTGTCTCCGAGGACAATGAACTGATCAGAGTTGTTGAGCAGGTCGGTCATAATGGTTGCAAAGCCACGGCCGAGGTCCCACTTGCCCCGATATCCGGCTTCGTTCCTGAACTCATGGACGGAAATCGTGTATCGTAATCCATTTCCTGCTGCAGATTGTGCGTTTATAGCTAGCGCTACTAAGACTAAGAGCATGAGACATGGCCGTACTATCCTGAATGTCATGATTCTACCTTTCCGCTGGTTGTTTTAGAAACGAATACAGGTTATACTAAATACGGATTTATAGCAATCAATTGCTTCTCGGTCAACAGCATAGGGGGCGGCAACATCCTATTATCCCTGTTTTTTAGTGGATGCAGGCGGTATGTTCTCTGCCTATGTAATCGTTTATGCAGGATAGTAAGGGGATGTGGAAGATGGTGATATGTGATGATTACTGTGGAGAGCACAGAGCACGCAGGGATTTTCGGATGGCAGATATGGTGCCCTCTTTGGTTTGTAGACAAAAAGGCTGTGTTGCAATCTGATTCGGGAGATGCGCATCTGATGAGGTGATCACAGGTATGTTGGGGTATCGTTGTTGATATGTCTCGGCTTCTGGTGCCAATACTTCAATTGCATCGTATGTGCCAGGGGGTAGAAAGCCGAGCTGGGATTCGACGCTAAATGCTTGCCGGTTGATGTGCGCAGGAATAAATAATCCTCCTCTACGCTCCGTTTCGTGCTGTACCTCATGGAAGACGTACTCAATAGATGAGGTCAGTAGCCGGTCGATCATTTCAACAATGTTTTCATTCTTGTCTACAACGGGTTGATCTCCAAACCTCTCTGCATCCAAAGGATAGGCAGGGAGGGCCTCCCATACCCATTCCCCCATGGCAAGCGCATCTTCGGGATCATCAAAAAGCGCAAGAACGTGACATTCTTCTCGCGTTGTGATTTCGAGTCCAGCCAAGGGCATGATGTCAGCTTCACGACACGCAACGAAAAAGGCCGGCGTGTTGCGAGCAGAGTTGTGGTCGGTCAGGGCAAGCAGTCCGATGCCAGCGGCCGCGGCTTCCCATGCCAGGCGTCGTGGACTCATTTCGAGCGATGCGCAGGGTGACAAACAGGAGTGATTGTGTAGATCGGCGAGCATTGCTCACGCATCCAATGCGTTGGCAACGGTTTGGGAGGTTTGAAATTGGTTTTGTGATGTTCGGAAAATAGCGATTTTTTCCTTGGCTGCCGACGCGAGCATATCCTCTGGTATGGACCGGTCATTACAGATGACAATTCCTTTGATCCCGGCAAGCGACGCAACGGCGATCGTGTTGTTGTGGGCCTGAATCGTGATCAACACGTCGGCATCGTGGGCATTTGCCATGACATCGCTCAATAGGTCGGATGTATATGCTGCCTCTACCTCGCTATCGACGAACTCCGGTTGCAGGGATGCCCAGTTTGCATGTGTCGCCATTTCACTCAGTTTCATGTTTTTCCTCCTTTTTGGGTTGTAAATACACAACGGCTTTAACCGTAGTACCAACGCCAGGCTCCGAATGAATAAAGAATATATCGGAGACGCGTTTGGCATTGGGCAAGCCGAGACCGGCACCGAATCCGAGCGATTTGATCCATTCATTAGCCGTGGTGAAGCCTTCGGTCAAAGCCTGGTCAACATTCTCAATGCCCGGCCCACGGTCCTGGACAAGGATTTCCACGGCTTCGGGGGTGATGCGATAGCTGATGGTGCCGCCGATGGAGTGCACGACCTGGTTCATTTCCAGCTCGTAGGAGGCAATCGCGACGCGTTTGACGAGGCTACGGTCAACATGGTGGTCCACGAGATGTTTCTTGATCGTTGTGGATGCCTTGCCGCCGTTTTCAAAATCGTGTTGGCGGGTATGGAAGACACGGTTGAGTTCTATGCCGGGGGTTACCTCGCTATCAAACATGGATTCGAATTTTGATACCTGCTGCAACAAGCGGTTGACAAGCGTTACGTTGATATCGCGGACCGAAATGATACCGGTCAGGCGCTGGGCGGCATTTAGAACAGGGAAACGGCCAAAGCGATATTTGCTGAAAGTGGAAATGGCCATGGATAGTGGCATATCCTCTTCCAGTGTGACCACGCGTTCGGTCATGCAGTTTGAGACGGCTACGTTCAGTTTACCCTGTTGCAGGGCTTCAATCAGATCCTGGACACTTACAATTCCGAAGAGGCGTCCTTGTTCGGCGACAGGAAGACCGCTTATGCCTTGATCCCGCATGAGCTGCTGGACGGTTGACATGGGTGTATTGCGTTCTACGGTGATAGGGTCCGTTGACATGACCTCGCGAATCGTTGTGGAATAGATGACCTCTACCAGCGTGAGGGGAGATTTGTCCGGGCTGAGGTCTGGCAGGCGGTTCATACCGGGGTCCCTTTCTCCAGGGCTTTGCCGATTGCGAGGCATGCCGCGAATTTGGTCAAGGCAGTGCCCAGTAAGGGAATATCCAGATCTTTGGCCAATCGGGTAAGACCGGCAGGGGGGTGCTTGTCGTTCACGAGAATAACCCCTGTGGCACCAACAAGATCGGCCGTCCGGATCATCTGGTCGGAGGCCAGTGATGTGACCAAGACAAAATCATCCAGATGTGCCACCAGGACATCGCTCATCAGATCGGACGCGATGACGTGTTGAACGGGTCGCGTTTCCATCTCCGAGCCAGATACAAATACTGTAGCATGCAAAGTGGGAATGAGGTCGGCAAACGTCATGATGCAATTCCTTCCGAGTTGGCGTTTTCAGCTGTAGAAACAATGAGATAAAAGAGTTTTTCGACTTCCAGCGCAAGGCTGACGTTTTGCACGTGACAATCGGGGGTAGATTTTACCGGTACGGCGGCAAAGTTCAAGATGCCATGGATGCCGCACTGGCGCAGGTGCTCAAGCATTGTGAGGGTCGCGTCTTCGGGAACCGTCAGGAGGGCGACCTGGATGCCCTGATTTCTAATAAAGGCTGCGAGTTTGTCGACCGGTAGGATGGGTACGGGGGCATCCGAGTTGATGCGAGCAGGATCGACATCAAAACCGGCGGCAACGCGGATTTGATCGTTTGCGAAGCCCTTGTGGTTCATCAGGGCCAAACCTAGCTTACCACACCCGACAATAATGATTTGTTGCTCTTGATCTTTGCCCAGCAGCGTGTTAAGGCGCTCGATCAGTTCTTCAACAACATATCCCCCCCGCCGTTTTCCCGTAATGTTACAGGTGGCAAAATCCTTGCGTACCAGCGAGGAGGAAATGCCAAGCGCATCACTAAGGTTATCCGAAAAAACCCGGACCAAGCCGAGTGACTGTAGTTTCTGGAGGATCTTTTTGTACTGAGACAGCCTTTTTATTATGTCATGTTCCATTGTTTATATGCTCCATTTGTCACATTAAGAATGAATAGATAACTGTAATTTTGTTGATAATCAATGTTTTTTTCGATTTTATTGAAATGTTTTGCGACATAAACGATTAAAATTAGCAAAAAAAAGATTTGATTGTGTCATATTGTGCTGTTATAAGAGGGGCCGAAATATTCGCAGGTAGGTATGGGCTGGGGGGGTTTTCCCGCATACTGTTTGTATGGTGAAAAAGAGAGGCAGCACCCAGAATGCTGCTGATGGCAGGAGGTAGACTTTGAGTGAGGAACGTTCGCAGGTTGCCGGTTCGGCTGGTGATGAAAAGCTGACGCCGGAATTGGTGGCATTTGTTGAGGAGTGGAAGCCGCAGCCGGGGAATGTCATCATGGTATTGCATCAGGTGCAGGAGCATTTCGGTTATATTCCGCGTTCGGTGGCTTTTGAAGTGGCGGAACGCTTGGACGTGCCCGTGGCAAAGGTGTACGGCGTCATCACCTTTTATCATTTTTTCCGGATGGTGCGTCCGGGGCGGCATTCGATTGCGGTTTGTATGGGTACCGCCTGTTATCTCAAGGGCGGACAAGATTTGATCAATGAGTTGGAGATGCTGTTGGGCTGCAGCAATGGCAGTGTGACCGATGACGGGGAATTTGGCATAGAGGCTGTCCGTTGTATCGGTTGTTGTGGGTTGGCACCCGTTTTGACGGTGGATGGGGAGGTATTTGGTAATTTAACCGCGGATGATTTGCCGGGCATTCTGGCGCAGTACCGGGGCAAGTAGGCATGCACGCCTCGATATGTGATCAATTGCTGGACCTCGTGCAGAACGCAATTGAGGCCGGAGCCACAGAGATAACGGTGATGTGGCGGGAAGCAGGCGATCGGCAAGAGTTGTCGGTATCAGACAACGGTTGCGGGATGTCGGCAGAGACACAAATCAAAGCGCTTGACCCATTTTATACGGATGGGCGCAAGCACAAGCACCGCAAGGTAGGGTTGGGATTAGCCTTTTTGCGCCAGATGGTTGAGGAGACGGGGGGACGCTGGGAACTGGTTTCAGAGGTTGGTCGTGGCACGGAAGTCCGGTTTTGCCTGGAGCGGGCGCATCCAGATGTTCCGCCGCCCGGGGATCTGGCGGGCGCAGTGGGGGCGTTGATGATGTTCCCCGGCGATTACGAATTGCGTTTCATCCGGCAGTCGGAGGCCGGGGAATATAGGTTGACCCGCCGTTCATTGCGGGAGGCCCTTGGAGATTTGGAAACATCAGCCTCGTTGACGTTGATGCAGGAATATATAGCCTCGCAGGAAGAGGCGTTACAGAAAGGATAGGGGAATGGGAGCCATGACACGGGAAGAATTGCAGGCATTTCGCGCTCAGAAGCAGCGCGCGGTTCGCGCGCAGCGAGAGGCCGATGGCCGTACCACGGAAGTCATTATCGGGACGGGTACCTGCGGTATTGCCGCCGGGGCGGAGGTGGCGCTGAAGGCGATCGAGGATGAGGTTGCAAAACATGCGCTTGCGAATGTAGTGGTCAAACGCACGGGCTGCATGGGGCTTTGTGCCAGCGAGCCATCCGTGGAAGTTGTCAAGCCGGGGATGCCGGGGATTCTTTACGGGAAGGTGGATGCTGCTGTGGGCCGGCGGATTGTACAAGAACACATTATGAACGACCAGTTGGTGGGCGAATATATCTTCGACAAACCCGCAGCTGACATTATGCAGTAAAACGAGAGGGATTGTATGGCCAATCAAAAGTATCTATTGGTATGCAGCGGGGAGAGCTGCGACGCTGACAAGAATCATCTGCTGCAGGAGGCATTACAGCGCGAAGTTGCTGCTTCCGGGCTTGGGGCGACGGTGCAGGTTGTCAAGACGGGCTGTTTTGGTTTCTGCGCAAAAGGCCCCGTTGTCAAGATATTGCCCGAGGAAACGCTTTATGTAGAGGTGCAGCCTTCCGATGCGGCGGCCATCGTGCAGGAACACCTTGTTGCGGGAAAGCCGGTTGCGCGTTTGTGCTATGACCAGCAGCAAAGCAAGCTGCATGCAAAGCTGGAGGATATTGATTTTTACCAGAAGCAGGTGCGTATTGTGCTGCGCAACTGTGGCGTGATTGATCCGGACTCCATTGACGAGTATATTACGCGCGATGGCTATGTGGCATTGGAGAAGGTGTTGTTCGAGATGACCCCCGAGGATGTTATTACCGAGCTGCGCAAGTCTGATTTGCGCGGTCGGGGTGGTGCCGGCTTTCCGACATGGCGCAAGTGGGAGTTTACGCGCCAGGTTACGAATCCCGAAAAGTATGTGATGTGCAACGCGGACGAGGGTGATCCGGGTGCTTACATGGACCGCAGTACGTTGGAGGGCGATCCGCATTCGATTCTTGAGGCGATGATGATAGCGGGGTACACCTGCGGTTCATCGAAAGGGATTATTTACATTCGCGCCGAATACCCGTTAGCCATTGCGCGTTTAAAGCGGGCGATTCGCCAGGCCAAGGAATATGGTTTGATGGGGGATCAGGTGCTCGGCACGGATTTCTGCTTTGATATCGAGATTCGTTTGGGGGCCGGGGCTTTTGTCTGCGGTGAGGAAACGGCCCTGATTGCCTCGACGGAAGGCAGTCGGGGTATGCCGCGTCCGCGTCCACCTTTCCCAGCCGTCAAGGGACTTTGGGACAAGCCGACCGTGATTAACAACGTGGAGACGTATGCCAGCATTCCAGTCATTATCATGAAAGGTGGGGATTGGTATGCGCGGATTGGCACGGAGACATCCAAGGGAACGAAAGTGTTTGCCTTGACGGGCAAGGTTAAGAATTCCGGTCTGATCGAGGTTCCGATGGGCACGACCCTGCGCGAAATTGTCTTCGGGATCGGTGGCGGAATCATAGGTGGCAAGACATTCAAGGCGGTTCAGACCGGTGGCCCTTCCGGTGGTTTGATTCCCGAGGAATATCTGGATACGCCGATTGATTATGAAAATCTGAGCAAGCTGGGATCCATTGTCGGGTCCGGCGGCATGATTGTCATGGATGAAGATGACTGTGTCCTTGATGTAACCAAGTTCTATCTTGACTTTTCGGTAGATGAGAGTTGCGGAAAATGTGCCCCTTGCCGGATTGGGGGCAAGACGTTATTGACGCTTCTGGATCGCATATCCAAGGGTACGGGAACGGAGGATGATCTTGCGCACATGAAGCAGCTTTCGGTTGCCATGCAGCGTGCCTCCCTTTGTGGTCTGGGGCAAACAACCCCGAATCCAGTTTTATCGATTATCCGGCATTTTGAAGATGAGCTGAACAACCATATTCAGGATCGTCATTGTCCGGCGGGCAAATGCACGGCGCTTGTGCGATTCGAGATTGATCCGGAAGCGTGTATCGGCTGCACGGTATGTGCCCGTCGTTGTCCAGTCAATTGTATTGCCGGTGACCGCAAGCTACCGCATGTGATTGATCAAGAGCGCTGCGTGAAGTGCGGTGCCTGTCTGGAGGCCTGTAAGTTTAATGCTGTCATCAAATCGTAGTAGGAAAGACAAGGTGGATATCATGACAAAACTTGAAATCAATGGAATTGCCGTGGAGGTTCCAGAAGGAACCACGATTCTGAAGGCGGCCGAGCTGGTCGGGGTTAAAGTTCCGCGGTTGTGTTATCACGAGGATTGTGAGCCCTGGGGGGCCTGCGGGATCTGCGTGGTCAAGGTGGAAGGTTCTCCGAAGATGGTGCGTGCCTGTGCAACACCTTGCGGGGACGGGATGCAGGTCACGACGCACGATACGGAACTTTACGATGTGCGGCGGACCGTGTTGCAATTGATTCTTTCGCGGCATCCGAACGAATGCTTGAGTTGTGCCCGGAGCGGCAACTGCGAGTTACAGACGTTGTCCGAGGAATTCGGGATTCGGGAATTTGATTTTCCCAAGCGATTGAGTGAGCTGCCGATCGACCGTTCGACGCCGTCGATTGAAGTGAATCCCGTGAAGTGCATTTCCTGTGGGCGTTGTGCGGCGGTTTGCCAGCAAATGCAGGGTGTTTGGGCATTGGAGTTTCTGGGACGCGGGGATGAAATGCGGATTGCGCCGGCGGCTGATGTTCAATTGAACGATAGCCCTTGTATCAAATGCGGGCAGTGTTCGGCGCATTGTCCTGTAGGTGCTATTTATGAAAAATCCGACAGCAAGCAGGTGCATGTTGCGCTGGCAGACGAGGAGAAGTACTGCGTGGTTCAGATTGCGCCTGCGGTACGTGTTGCGATTGGTGAGGCGTTTGGGTACGAGAGTGGAGAAATCCTTACCGGTAAGTTGTATGCAGCGTTGCGTCGTCTCGGCTTCAAGGCGGTATTCGATACGAACTTCTCGGCTGACCTCACGATCATGGAAGAAGGCAACGAGTTTCTGCAGCGGATGAAAGGGGATGGCCCTTTGCCGTTGATCACCAGCTGCTGTCCGGCCTGGACGGATTACATGGAAAAGTTTGCATCTGATTTTGTGCCGAATTTTTCGACGGCTAAGAGCCCGCAACAGATGATGGGGGCCGTAGCGAAGACTTATTATGCCGAGAGCATCGGCGTGAAGCCCGAAAATATTTTCATGGTATCGATCATGCCCTGTACTGCGAAGAAATATGAATTGACGCGGACTGAAGACATGTACTCCACGGGGTACAAGGATGTGGATGTGGTTCTGACGACGCGCGAGCTGAGCAGGATGATCAAGTCTGCGGGTGTGGATTTCCGTAATCTGCCCGAGGAGGAGGCGGATTCCATTCTGGGTACCTATGCGGGGGCAGGTACGCTTTTCGGTGTTACGGGCGGAGTAATGGAGGCTGCTTTACGTACAGCCGTGACTTTGATGACAGGCAAGAAGTTACCGAAGGTCGAGTTTGAGGATGTCCGTGGACTCGAAGGGGTGAAAGAGGCGGCATTGGATGTCGACGGTCAGGAAGTGCGTATTGCCGTGGCCCATACCATGAGCAACATCGAGCAAGTGTTGGATAAAGTACGGGCTGCGCGTGAGAAGGGCGAAGAAACGCCGTATCACTTTATTGAAGTGATGGCATGCCGCGGAGGATGCATCGGCGGGGGTGGGCAGCCGCACGGTGCCACGGATGAAGTACGCAGTATGCGTATTGCCGGCATCTATAAGGATGACGAGAAGAGTGTCGTGCGTTGTTCGCATGAAAATCCGGAGATCCAGCGGATCTACAAGGATTTTCTGGGTGAGCCACTAAGCGAGAAAGCGCATCAATATTTGCATACGCATTACAAATCGCGCCCTGTTTACAAGCTCAAGGATTAATAGTTGTTTCGGATCGTTTTGCGGCGCATACTCGCGAGAGCAATTGTCTAATCGTGAGCATGAGGTGAACATATGGTGACGGGACAACAAGGGTTAACGGAGAGTCTGGAAGATTATCTGGAAACCATTCTTCTTTTGACCCGTGCGCACACCGTGGCGCGTTCGCGTGATATTGCAGCGCGCCTTGGTGTGCAGCGTTCGTCGGTCACTGGTGCCTTGCGTGCTCTTTCTGATCGTAAGCTCATTGATTACGAACCCTATGGGTATGTAACGCTCACGCCGGCTGGTAGCGAAGAGGCGGAGCGGGTGTTACGGCGGCATGAGGTACTACGGGACTTTCTAGTCAACGTGTTGTCCATTGATGCAGAAGAGGCGGATGCTACCGCTTGCCGCATGGAACATGCGGTTTCGAAAACGGTTGTTGATCGGCTGGTTGCGTTTGCGGAATTTGTGGAAACATGTCCGGATGCAGGTGCAGAGTGGGTTCGCGGATTCGGTTATCGCTGCGCCAAGGGGCGTAATAGCAGAACGGCAAAATGCAAGCGTTGTAAACGGGGTAGTGCCGGTTCTTGATTCTTGGGAATGGGTGTCCGTGTGATGTAGGGGTGTAACGATTTGCCATGACCGGTCTCCTTGTGTTATTGCACCATCGAGTGCGTTTTAATTAGTCAGCGTGATTATACTACAGCTCGCATAGGAGATGGGTCTGCCTTCTCCTACTATCTACGGATGCGGATAACAATGAAGTTACAGACAGGTTGAGCGGGCAGTCTGGACTCCACTGCCAGCTTTTTTATGCTGCTATGATGAAAACCAGGAGGTGACGCAGAGAATGAAGCCGAAGAGTTTGTTTCTTTTGGGGAATGGGCGGTTTGCAGATATTTATGGCGATGCCGAACTGGCTGCCATTCGGGCGTTAACCGACGTGCTGGCCGATCGTGCTATGAGCCGAAAGGAGGCGATGGAAAATCCTGCCTTGCTGGCCGATTGCGAAATCGTTTTCAGTGGCTGGGGTGGCCCGCGCATGGATGCCGAATTTCTAGCACTTGCCCCGAAACTCAGAGCTGTCTTTTATGGGGCTGGTTCGGTTAAGAAGATCATCAGTGACGCATTCTGGGAGCGCGATATTGTTTTAACGAGTAGCTGGGGAGCTAACGCTGTACCTGTGGCCGAGTTTACGTTGGCCCAGATCCTGTTTTCGCTTAAATTGGGCTGGCGGCATATGCGCGAGATTCGCATGAACGCAAAGTATAACCGGACATTACGGGTTCCGGGGGCTTACGGTACTACGATTGCTGTCATTTCTCTCGGCATGATTGGTCGCTTGGTATGCGAATACTTGAAGCCGTTTGATGTGCATGTGATCGCGTACGATCCGTTTGCCAAACAGTCTGATGCCGATGCCCTTGGGATACGGTTATGCTCTCTGGATGCGTGTTTCCGCGAAGCACATGTGGTGTCGCTGCATACGCCATGGCTCAAGGAAACCGAAAAGATGATCAAGGGCGAACATTTTGCCATGATGAAAGAGAATGCCACCTTCATCAATACGTCACGTGGTGCCATTGTGGATGAGGCGTCCATGATTGCTGTATTGCAGGAGCGTTCTGATATATCGGTTGTGCTCGATGTGACATACCCGGAACCACCTGTGGAGGGATCCCTTTTGTATACGCTGCCAAATGTATACCTCACACCACATATTGCAGGGTCCCTGGGAAACGAGTGTCGGCGGATGGGGCAGTATGCCATCGACGAGTGTCGCCGCTACTTGCAAGGCGAGCCTTTGCATTGGCAGGTCACGAAAGAGTTGGCAGCCCGCATGGCCTAATCTTTGCCTGGTTGATCGTGATTGTTTTTTGATTCGGCGGTTGAAACATTTCCTTATTTCGGCAACCTTGGTAATCGTCAGTGATCAACAACGAAGAAGGGAGCGGAATAATGAAGGGTTCTCAATCATCATTTGCCGAGCGGTGTCGCAAACGACGCGCTGCGGTGGTGCGTCAGGTTCAACGTGCCCACAACATTGATTTTATATGGATTACGAATCGATCTGATATCCGCTATCTAAGTGGTGGATACGAGGGTGTAAGCGGTTTGTTGATTGGTCCGCAGGTGGCGGTGGCTGTCACCGGAAAAATGTTTGAACATGTTTTGCCTGCACAAGTTCCGGGGTGCGAGGTTTTTGTCGGATCTGCGCACAAGCAGATAGCCGATGTACTGCGAAAGCACAAGTATCGGCGTGGTTTAGGTGTACAGGGACAACAGCTGACATGGGCGCGTTATCTTGCGCTGGGTGAAGCGTTGGGACCACGCAAGCTTATCGATATTGCGGATACGGTTTCGCTTACACGCGCGGTGAAGGATGACGAGGAAATCCGTCTGATACGCCGTTGTGTGCAACTGGCGCAGCGCGGGTATAAAGCGTTGCTTGCGCAAGGGGCTGGATATTTGCTTCGGCATAGCGAGCGCGAATTAGCGGCCGAATTGGAGTATCGTATGCGGATGCTGGGGGCCGACCGCCAGGCATTTCCCGGCGGGATCATTGTGGCTTCGGGTCCTAACAGTGCGAGTTGCCATCATGAACCGACGGGACGCAAGGTGCGGCGCGGGGAAGCTCTCTTGTTTGATTGGGGGGCTGAGTTTGCCGGGTATCGTTCGGATATTACCCGAACCGTATTTATCGGGACACCATCCGATCAAATGCGCCATGTATACGAGACCGTCCAGCAGGCCAATGCGACAGGTGTGGCTGCGGTGCGCGCAGGAGCAACTTCTCGACGTGTAGCGGATGCTGGTTGGGATGTCGTTCGCGGAAAAGGGTATGGAGATTTGATTCGGCACGGTCTCGGTCATGGTATTGGTTTGGATGTACATGAAGCGCCCGGTATTGGTGCGGGTGGTAGCCAGCCTTCATCGGGCGACACCAGATTACGCAAGGGAATGGTCGTCACGATTGAACCGGGCGTTTATCTTGATGGTATTGGCGGCGTACGGATTGAGGATGACGTGGTGGTCATGCCCGGTAACAAATCCAAGTGCTTAACGACTTTGCCGCGGTCACTACAAAAGGCCGTCTTGCCGGTGTAGAGTGTTGCGATGCGGGATACGGCGACCCCGCAGTGGATTGTCGTGGAGAGGAAACATAGAGAGGATGGCAATGTGGTGTGTTCCCTTGTTTCTGTTGGGCAGGCTCACTACACTGTATATATTCGGAGATTGCCGTATTGTTTACGGCGACAATAACAGATCAGGAAAGGTCCTTATGAAATGCAAATCGTTTGAGCGGTGTTGTCGAGCAGCAGTTTTATTAATGGTATATGCCATAAGCGTGGGGGTGTTATCAGCATCCGAAGTCAGTACGTATGTTGCCATGCATGCATCCTTGCAAGATGCGATCCGCACGTCTGTGCCGGAACTAGACGCGCAGGCATGGGCTGAGTATGAAGAGGCGCGCACCAATGTAGCTAGGGCGCAGGAAGCATTGGATGCGGCACAGGAAAATCTGGGTACAATCAATCGTGCACAGGGGTTGGTTGGTCATGCGCGCAATCATTGGATTGCCACAGCAGAGCGTAATATCCGAAAAGCGCAGGAGCAAATAGAGGCGGCAGCAACGGAGCAAGAGCGCGAGGAGGCGCGGGCTGCCCTTGCTAGCGCGGAGCAGAACAAGCGTGAAGGGCAAGAAGCACTCAAGGAACGACAGGCCAATTTGGATGCTTTAAGGGAAAAGGAGCCGGAATACCGAGCGGCCCATGAATCGGCGCGTACGCGAATGGAACAGGAGCAAGAAGCCCTATTGCAGGCGACACGAGATCTTCCTGTCCTGGATATCTTGCAAAGGGACCGTCTGGATGACCGGCTTGTTCGTTTCGTTATTTTAGAGGAATGGGGACCAGAAAAGGTTGACGCGTATGTTGCGCAAGGCGGAGAGCAAAAGGCCTTGGTTGAGAAGCTGTTTGCCGATACACAGCTTATGCGTAGGATGTTAGTAGCAGATGGTGCCAAGGATGGTAACTATGGTCGTGCCATGGAAATATATACGACTATTCAGGCGGCAAGCGCAGAGGCGCAGGAGGAAGGCGTATTGCAGCGCCTTGCATTGGCAATTGCGCTTGAGCATGCAACGCCTATTTCGCAACGAAATCCCAGAGCGGCTGTTGACGCACCCGAGCACGTAGATCCGGTTAGACGCTATCTACAGTTTGAAAATGCCTATCTTGCGGGGGAATTGGATCCCTCTTTCAGCGAGCATGATGTATGGCATTACCGTTGGGTTGTAGATGGTTACGAGCCGGATGATATTCTCGTTTGGGGGCGTGAGATGCTCCGCAACTATCGACCAGATCATATTTATACCCAGAATCAACGCTGGCGTTATGTGGGAGCCGTTCGGACCGAGGTTCCATATGGGTCACAATGGAATAAATATGATCGGGATGAGTTGCAGTTCTTCCAGAACATTTTGATGAACGGTGGTATTTGTGGTCGGCGTGCCTTTTTTGGGCGCTTTATACTACGCGCCTTTGGGATTCCTACAACGGCCCGTCCATCTCGCGGGCACGGTGCTTTAGTCCGTTGGACACCAGAGGGTTGGATTCCTGTCTTAGGTCCAGGCTGGGGTGGTGGTTGGACACACACGCCCTATGGAGACGATATGAACTTTTTGCATAGCACGCAGGCTCGCGTAGTGCCGGAATCCTTTGTCGCGGTCAAACGTGCACAGTGGATTGGTCGGGCCATGGGAGAACCATCGGTTTGGGGTGTTGGGGGTAGAAGAGCCCCAGAGCGTTGGCACGCAATGGCTTTGGACTTGCAGCAGGTCGTTATAGCCGACGCCGATACGGACACACAGGATGCAGTTGGGGAAGAGCTTGGCGAGGCTGATATTGCAGAAGAGCAAGTCATTGAGACGCCCGATTCCGATATAACAGAGGAAATCGTAGTGCATTCCGATGGTACGATCACGATACCGGCCGTCGCGACTACAAAGCCAACGCAGAGCACATCCAAGATCATGTTTCATAAGAGCTTTCTTGGTGGGCGTCAGCTACATTATAGCCGTAGTGGAAATCCAGAGTCCTTTTCGTATACGGTGCATGCTCCGCAGGCAGGAAGACATGCTTTGAGTCTTCGCTATGTTGTAAATACGGACAACCAACCTCTACAGCTGCGGATGAATCATGCGGATGAGAAGGTTGAAATGAAGTTGCCATTGACGCTGGGAATGTGGAAACATTCTGCTGCGGTGGAGATCACCTTGGAAGAGGGTGAAAATGTTCTTACCTTTTCACGCACTGGTGAGAATGTGCGTGGTTTAACAATTAAGGATTTCACGCTTACACCGATTCATTAGATATATATCGTTCTTTAGGGATGAATGAGCTGGGCTTATGCGATGCATTATGCAACGCATGAGCCTTTTTTTGAAGGAGGCCATGCATGAAAGTTCACCGTTATCTAAAGCGCACGATTCTGGTTGTTTTGGTTCTCTGTCTTCTGATTGTGCTCGGCATCGCAGCGTTACCGTCCTTGGTGGGGAGTCGCCGTATGCAGTCTACTTTACGTGAGCGGGTCAATGAAGGGCTTAGGGATACGCAGCATGTGAGCTGGGAGCGGGTACGGTTGGGCTGGTTCGGGCGTCAGCGTATTGAGAATCTCGTTTACGAGGATGATGGTATTTCTGTTTCAATCGACAGCATCTCGATCGAGAAGGGGCTCGCATCGTTGATTGGGCGCAATATTGCGTTCGGGACACTGAAGGTGGAGCGGCCACAAATCGGCATCACGTTGCCGGATGTTCCCGCCCATGATCCTACCCCAGTTGTTCCGGATATTACACCCTACCGTCCGAGAGAAACGCGCGCGTATGAACCTGCTGTAGATAAGCCTGATCCTATTGTGGCAGAGCACGTTCCTTTTCGTCTACCTGTCGATTTACGGGGCCACTTGCAGGTGCAGAACGGTTCTCTTACGGTGCGTAATGCTTCGGGTACAAAGGAGAGTGTGTGGCAGGACGTGCATATGCATGTATCTCTCGCGAATGGATTGCGAGAGGCAATGGATATGCAACTAACGGCAAAGCAGCCGCATGAGGCTGGGGTTGGAGAGGTTGCCCTTTCGACATCGGTGCGCTTGTTGCAAGCGGATGGTTCGTTTGATGCAGAGACATTCCATGCTGATTTGTCGCTTGCATTGGAAAATATCCATATTGGTTCTTTTGCATGGATTCCGCACGAGTTGGCAGATATTCCGATGTTGGAAGGCAAGCTGCAAACGAAACTGGAGGCGGGCATTATAGGGATTGACCAGCTATCTATCGATTATCAAACCCTGATCCATGATGCACTGGTACATGGTGGGCCACTTGGTGAAGATCGCTTGGAGTTGGGCACTATCGAGACAGAGGCCAAGGTGCTGTGGCGCGATCAGGCATTACGGGTTGATGCGATGCGCGTGGATAATGTCTTGTTGCAACTTCAGGGTGAAGGAGTTTTGGAAGCATTTGGTCGTGCTACCTATCCGGTTGGCAACATGCGTCTGGACATGGAGGCTGACATTGCCCGGGCGCTTATGCAACTTCCGAACACGGTGCCTTTGCATGAAGGAATGGAGCTGGATGCTGGCACCTTCCTTTTGGATGCTTTGCTAGAGTCTGATGGTGAAAATCTGGCATTTTCCGGAAACATGGCTTTGCCGCATGTTCAGATGCGGCGTGATGCATTGGAACTGGATATAGAAGATCTTCTCAAAAGCCAGTTTGCTATCCAACTATCGGAGGCTGGTCCCGTGGTGGACAATCTGAAGCTGCAAACGCCTTTTGCCGAATTAGCTGGCAGCGGAGATTTGGATTCGATGCGCATCCGGGGCGACATTGATCTGGATGCTGCCCGGGAAATGGCAGCGCAGTTCGTCGATATGGGGTCACAAATCATGGAAGGCCGGATTACGATTGCGGGGCATTTAGAAACGCGTGCTGCGGATATGCGATCCTTTGAAGTCACAACAGAATCGGCTGGTATCCGATACGGTGTTTCGGAGGAACAGGTCTTTGCATTAGATGCGGTGCATGTAGATACTCGTGGGGATATACATTTTGACACGGATGCTTTTGTCCCGTTGCGGCTATCTGAACTGCGGCTTATTTTCCGTAGCGAGCCAGCGCAACTCAGTGCAACCGTTCCGGAGGTGGATCTGCAGACGGTGCCACTAGCTATTCCGGTGGCCAGTCTACAGTGGGTTTTGGACCTCGCGGAGCTGGAAGCGACGCTGTCATCTGCGGGTATGTGGCAGGATGATCTGCATATGAGCGGTTCATTTACAGGGGCCACCCGTGTATCCTTGCAAGATGAAATGCTATCTATGTCGACGTTCGAAGGAAATTTCACGAACCTGCGCTTCAAGGCGGACGAGGTCGAACTGGATGAACCTTCTGTAACGATGCGTTGGGCAGGCAAACTGCAGTTGCCGCCAGCTGCACTGGATGCAATGATAACGAATGGCGTTGTCGAATCTGCTGCACTTTCTTTGCAATTGCCTGAAGCACGATTCTTCATCCCTGAAGATGCATTGCCCGTGGTCGAAGTACGAGATGCTGTCTTGAAATCTGATTTGGGTGCTCTGGCACCATTGATTCAAGCCACGACGGGCGCACCCATCGAATTGGATGGAGAAAGTCGAGCCTCCTTTTCCTGGCGAAGCCCCTTCAGTCCGGTTTGGGAAGAGATGGTTCGTGAGGGGCAGGGCACAGGGGACATCCGCGTTCCGCGCATCAAAGCGTATGGGATGCTTGCTACGAATGTTGTCACCACCATACAGGCAGAGGATGGTCTCGTAAATCTGGTGTTGGATACCGCAGTCAATGAAGGACGGGTTGTGATAGAACCCATACTTGATGTTACAGGCGAAGAAGCCTTTTTGATCATACCGGATGATTCTCACGTGATCCAAAATGTTGTGTTGACGGACGAGATGGCCACGGAACTGCTTGGGTTGGTACATCCTTTGCTGCGCGAGAGTACCGTTCTAGGCGGAGTCGTGAATCTGACCCTTGAAACCTGCCGCATTCCCTTGACGGAAACCGGTGTAGAGGGGGCTGCTTTAAGAGGCATGTTTTTATTGCGAGATCTTGAGCTCGAGCCGCGTGGTTCCCTTGCAAGTGTTATAGAAACAACGCGTTTACGTTCACAGCGTGTACGTGTTGATGAGCAGCGTATTTCTTTCTATGTGGAAGAAGGCCGTATTCATCCATCGCCATTGGAATTTTCGGTGTCCGGTTATGTACTCTCATTGGCGGGATCCGTTGGATTAGATTCCTCGATTGATTATAAGGTAGCCGTTCCTGTCAGTTCGGAGTTGGTTGGTCGCGAAGCATATCGTTTGTTGGAAGGGCAGACACTTGCGTTACCTATCCGCGGTACCGTTACGCGACCGGAGATTGGCAGTGATGCCTTTGCCAGAGCCTTAGGGGAAATGGCCAAGGATGCTGCAACAGAGGCTATGCGGGAAGAAGGCCGTGAGGCGCTACGTGACTTGCAGGAGCGAGGAGAGGATGCGTTGCGTGATATTTTACGTCGCCATCGGTGATGCGTTTGGAAGATACAGTTTAAGATGGAGCGACTGCTTGCATGGCGCGGATGCGTTCGCGTAGCGGGGGATGGCTGTATTCGACAAAGACTTTGAATGGATGGGGCGTGAGATTGCCCATGTT
>PXBF01000050.1 GCA_003567005.1 PVC group bacterium | reverse complement strand
TCAGCTTTTCAGCATTTCAGCTTTTTCCCCAGCCCCCAACCCGCCTGCCCGACGTAGCGTTAGCAAAGGAGGGACAGCCGAAAAGCAAACACGAAAAGATTTATTATGGACACTTCGCGCGATACGTATATGCTGTATGGAAATATGACTTTCACCCCGAAAGTTAAATGACGAGCGTTCCTGCAAATGGGAGAGTGAACATGAAATTTTTAAAATATGGTTTAGCGATATGTGCCCTGGGTTTGTTTACCACGTCAGCTTGGGCGGTCCCGGCTGGTTTAGCCCCCTATACCGACAACCCTCTCGTAGAATTTCTTGCACGACAACGCTATCATCTCTTCGTCTCCACACAAATCGACACCTCCAGCAATGATCATGATACCTTGGGCTTAGTCGGCGGTATCGGATACTTCCCGACCGAAAAAGCTTCTGTCGGACTCTACGGTAGCGTGCGCAACTCCGATCGTCGGTTTCCCCGACGTATGCGGCAAATGATCGGCTTTGGGCTCTTCACCGAATACAACCTCGCACCCTATTCCGCCGTGCAGCCATTTGGTGGACTCCGCCTCGGCTTCATCGATTCCTCCGGACATACCAACCCAACCTCTGCCCATGCCGCATTGCTCGGTGGCCTGAAATTTGCCTTCAACCGCAATGTCGCTCTCTCTATTTCCGGCGTGTTCAATTGGACCGAAGATGACATTCTCGATTACAAGGAAGACGACGACGGCACCTTCTCCAGTTCCGATACCGATCTAGGCGTCGAAATCGGACTACGCTTCGGATTCTAACCATGCGCGGCAACCGTCGTGCCGTACCCATAAAGATAACCCCGAACGCGCGGATGCTCGTTAATGCCGGGCAACCGTGCCGCAAGGTTGAGCACCACTTGTAATGTCCACGACAACAGCAGGACTCTTTGCGCATGCGTCAGTCACGGGACGATAACCAGAAGCAACCCACCTACCGGAAATACGGTATGTACCGCCTATGGGAAGCAGGTGTCCGCTTCGTAATCGCCCGTAAAAAAGGCTTTCAGACCAATCGGCCAGTCCCCTTACTCGTGAAAACCCTTGTGCTTATCGCACTGATTGCCGCATGGCTGACTGCACAGCACCATGGTTGGATCGATACCCCGCGCCTGCTCGAAAACCTTAAAGCCGATGGCAGCCAATGGCTACCCATTGTCACCATTGCCATCATGATTCCCCTCTATACTTTTGCGCTGCCCGCCGCGCCCCTCATGGCCATGTGCGGTGCACTGTTTCACCCCATGCAGGCAACCGTAGTCGTATTTATCGGCGGCGTCACCGGCAGCATCTTTGCCTATTTCATCTCCCACCATCTGGCCCAAAGCGGAATCCGCGAGCAAAACACCAAGCCCGGACTTGTCCAACGCATGCGCGACCATACCACCTTTTCTTCCCTCTTCGCCCTGCGCATCTGCCCGGGCGTACCTCATGCCGCCATCAATTACACGGCAGGCGCTCTGCAGATTCCCTTGCATCTCTTTATTGGTAGTACCGCAGCAGGATTTGTCGCCAAGGGCGTCGTCTATACAACCGCTGTTCATCGCGCCATGCATCTCGACGAAAAAGCCAACATCTGGTCCTGGTATACCCTCTGGCCCCTCATCGCCCTACTCGCGCTCGCACTAGCCGGCATATGGATCGAACGCCACGTCACCCGCCGCAAACAAGCCAACCCCTAAAATCAGGGCGTTCGTGAGGCCTAGACGACGCGCGGGTAAACGCGGATCATCACTCTGTCTCCTTTAATGCACCAGCCTGCTCTTTTTTCACCGCTGCATCAGCCGCTGCATCCAAAAGATCCAATCCCTTATGCAATTCTTCATCGCCGATCACCAAAGGTGCCAGGAACTTGAGCACTTGTCCCTCAGACCCGGCCGTCTCCATCAACAAACCACGCTCAAAGGCTTCGTGCGACACCAATCCACAAAAGTCTTTAATCGAAGATTCAATACCCCAGATCATACCGAGACCGCGTACATCCGAGAAATGCTCCGGATGACGCGAACGAATCGCGCGAAAACGATCTTCTACCATCTTGCCTTTACGACGAATCTCCTTCGAAAATGCGTCATCTTTCCAATAGTGATGCAGCATCGCCGCACCCGCAATAAAGGCATGGCTGTTACCGCGGAAGGTTCCCGTGTGTTCGCCCGGTTCCCACACATCCACATCATCACGCATCAATACAATCGACATCGGTAAACCAGTCCCGATCGACTTCGAAAGCGTAATGATATCCGGCTTGATGCCGGCGCGTTCAAACGAAAAAAAGTCACCTGTCCGTCCATTGCCGACCTGAATCTCATCCATAATCAGCAATATATCCTTTTCCGCACAAAGTTGGCTCAACTTGCGCAGCCACGCCGGACTCGACACATTCACGCCGCCTTCCCCCTGGATCGATTCCACAATAACGGCTGCTGGCGTATCATAGCCCGAACTACCATCCTCTAAGTAGTGACGCAACATGTCCACGCTATCCATGTCGTGGTCAAAGTAGTTATCATACGGCAACTTGCTCACATTCAGCGGCACGCCGTAATAACTGTCGTGATACATCTCATTGCCCGTAACCGCCAAAGCGCCCAACGTGTGGCCATGATAGGCATTCGTAAACGAAATGACCGTGCTGCGCTGCATCTTCTTGCGCGCCAGCTTCAACGCCGTCTCCACACCATTGGTGCCCGTCGGCCCCACAAACTGCACCTTGTAATGAAAACCACGCGGCTTCAATATCACATCCTGTAAAGCCACCAGAAAATCATGCTTGGCCACCGTCGCCTTATCCAGCGCATTACTGATACCATTACGCTTGATGTATGCAATCAAGGCTTCATTCACAACCGGATGATTATGCCCATAATTCAACGAGCCCGCCCCACCAAAAAAATCAATGTAAGGATTCTCGTCTACATCCCAGATCGTGGCACCCTCGGCCCGATCAAAAATCGTCGGAAACGAACGGATGTAACCACGTACATTCGACTCGTATTTTTCAAATAGATCAATATTCATGAAATCCCCTATACTTGTTTATGATTGATTACCAGTAGGGAGCTCGATTGTAAGCATAGGTTCATCCTCATGCCCGGCTCCCAGATCTTGCGAACGCAGATACGGCGTCTCTTTCCAAGCGCCGCCTAACGATTTGCCCCACTTCGCAAAAAGGCCGCGAGATGCTTCATTCGATGGACTAATCGTGCAACAAACCCGACGTATCTCACCAAACCATGGACGCCGCGCCAACGCATCCAACAGCTTCAATCCCAACCCGCAACCGCGCACGCTGGGCGACACGGTGATCTGCCAGATAAATAAACAGGCAGGATCATCCGGCAAACGATAGCCCGTCACAAAACCCGCCGGCTCCCCATTGCATGCGGCATAGGCACAGGTTGAAGAAAAATGATCGGCCAGCAGATAATACAGGTAAGACGAATTCACATCTAGCGTCCCGGCCGCATCTACCAAGGCAACAAAATGCCTGCCGTCTTCCAGTCGCGGAGCCCGTATCGTAATATCTTTTGCTGTTGTCATCATCCTCGTGTGTGTTCCCGACAAAATGCCAAACACACGCTTCCCTACCTCCTCATGGTGCCGTGATACGCATCGGGTCTATCTACCATTCGATACACCGCAAACGCGACAATTCGTCTCTTAACCTAAAAAAAACACCACCCCCTGACAAGCCTTTTACCACCCCCCATAATCACCCCCCATTTCAGCTTTTCAGCTTTTTCCCATCCCCCTCCCCCCGAAAAACCACTTTCCACTTTCCGCTTCACCCATTACACTTCCCCCAGACGCAACAGGCACGTTCTGTCAGAGGAGGCCCCATCATCAAAACCATCAAACAGCACATCCAAGAGAACTACATACTCTGGGCCCTGCTCCTCACCGGTCTGGCCACCCGCCTTTACGTGGCATGGGCCGTACGACACAACCTCAACCTCGATGCCGGCATCGTCACCCTCATGACCCGGCACATCGTCACCGGCACAGAGCGCCCCATCTTCTTCTATGGCCAACCCCACATGGGCAGTCTGGAAGCCTGGTGCAGCGCCTTCTTTTGCCGCATCTTCGGCATCACCGGATTTGCCGTATGCCTCGGCACCGCTTTTGTCGCTTTCTGGATCCTGCCCATCGTCTATTGCTGGACCAAGCAAGCAGCCGGAAAACGCGCGGGCTACATGGCCGTCGCCCTCCTTCTCATCGGGCCCGGGGGCTTTTATCATTACAGCGCCACCCCGCGTGGGGCATATGCCTCCGCCCTCACCCTCGGTGCCTTTCTTCTCTGGTATGCCACCCGCATGGCCATCCGCTGGACCCAGACTCAGACCCAATCCGGCTGGGACTTCCTCCTATTGGGTCTCGGGGCGGGTCTGGCCTGGTGGAACAATCAAATCACCACGGCTGCCATTGGTGCCGCCGCCCTCCTGCTCCTTTCCACCATGCGCCACCGCATATTCACCTGGCGCATCATCCCCGGCATCATCGGAAGCCTCATCGGAAGCGCCCCCTTTTGGTACTACAATATCACCCACGATTGGGCCTCCCTCTCCTTTGGCGGCACCTTCGGACGTGTCTCCTTTCGCCATGCTCTCACCTGGCTCTTTACCCAACGCTTCCCAAGCCTCCTCTTGCCCGACAGCTATCCCCTCCCGCTACGCGCGGTAGCCGCCGCCCTCTATCTCCTGCTACTTGGCTACGGCATCATCCGCCTCACCCGGAAACGCCCCGCCCCCCCTCTCCAGCTTACCATCCGCGGCCTCCTGCTCTTTACCATTCTCTTCAGCGCCATCTTTGCCACCTCGCACTTTGCTGCCATCGACACCCCCCGCTACACCCTGCCCCTCGTAGCACCGCTCGCCGTCGCCATCGCCATTGCCGCCGATCAATTTGCGCGCCAATTCAGCTATGGCAGCGCCTGGATCCCCCTACTCTTTATCATCAGCCTGCATGGCTTTTCCCTGCAATGGGCCACACAATTCCAACGCAGCCAAGCCATCCAATACCGCCACCTGCAAACCCTTGGCAAAGAACTCATCGAGCACGACCATACCGAACTATATGCCTCCCTCACCCGCCGCGCCTGGAACTTCCTTCTCGAAGAACGCGTCATATTCAGCGAATTGCGCAACAATGCCTATCGCCCCCACGAACAACGCCTCGAACGGCGCGACACTGCCAGCTTTCTCGATAATCATGGCAACCCTGCCCGATTCGTGCGCGATGCGGGCGGAGAACTCGAAGCATCCACCCATCTCGGACACGCTGTCCACCGCATCGCGGCCCGTCCCGTAGCCGATGGCAACGAAATTCCGCCGCAAGCCTGGCAACAAGCCATAACCTCCGAAGGCGACGATGTACGCTCCGCCCTCACCGACAACACCCTACATACGCAGGCACAATGGGCACCCGATCCCGGTCCCCAATCCCTGCACATCGCATTCCATGAACCCCAAACCATCCAAACCATCCGCTTCACGGCCCCCATCCCCCACAACCTACCCCCGCAACTCCAGCTCGAAGGACAAACCCCGGCCGGCGATTGGATCCCCCTGCGCGCCCCGGACGACCTCACCCACTTCTTCTGGTCCGGACCACGCCCCTATTATGGCGGACCCCTCTTCCGCGCCGAACTACGAATCCCCCCGCAATCCCTGCAAGCTATTCGCCTCATCAGCCAGCGTACCGATGCTCCTCACCCCTGGATCATCCAATCCCTCCAATTCTTCTCCCCCGCCGACACCCAAAACCATGCACCCGACGCCATCCAGGAACTCGCCACCTACCTCGCCTCCAACAACATCACCGCCCTGTATGCCGATCGCTGGCTCGCCAATGCCATCCATCGCAAAAGTGCAGGATCCATCCGTACCCCGCTAGACCCCGACATCTTTCCACGCAAAGACACCCTGCCCATCGATGCCATGCAATACACGCCTGCAACTGCCATAGCCGTCCTCGCCCAGGATGCCGATAACCTGCAACGCGCCCTGCAAGATCGCCTGCCACTCGACCCAGGTACCGCGATCGGCCCTTGGATCCTCTTTCGCCCGCAACTTCCCCTACCCCCGCAACCCATCGGCTTGCGCTGGCACGGCTTCTCGGCCATGCGCGACGACGCCGCCCGCGCCGCCGCCCTGACCCAACGCGCCCAGGACGCCCCCCCCGAAACCGCCATCGAGGCCCTCACCGAAGCCATTCACCTCAACCCCACACTCTATCAGGAACGCATCCAATTGCGCGATCTGCTCCAACAACAAGGCCAAACCGACAAAGCCGAAATCATCGAAAAGGAAATTCGTACACGCACCGCGCCCGATGACACCTTCGAACCCATTCGCTTTGCCAATGGTGTCAAGCTCACCGGGCTCACCCTCGCACCAACCGAAAGCGACCAATTGCAACTCACCTACTATTGGCAGGTCCCCCCCCACCTACCCCGCGAACGCTACGCCGTATTTGTACACTTCCTCCACGAGCGCGACATCGTCGCCCAGGACGACCATGTCTTCCTTGCCGATATCCCGGCCAGCCTCCTCGCCCACCACCAGAAAGATATCCAACTCGCCATCACCCGCACCATCCCCCATCCCCCCCAATCCCCCCGCATCGTCATCGGACTCTACGACCGCGTCAGCGGCAACCGCGTCC
>PXBF01000110.1 GCA_003567005.1 PVC group bacterium | reverse complement strand
GAGATCGCCGTACTGACAATTGGCAACAAGCAGCCTTGGTGCGATATGTCGCCCTGCCCGCTCTCGAGTATCGATCTGGATCCGATTGCACGCGGCAAAGCTACCGTCGATCTGATTAGCCGCATGATGCAGGGCGAACCTCCACCGAAAACACCTGTAATGATTCCCCCTGCACGCGTCATTACACGCAAAAGTACCGACATCATTGCCGCGGCAGATCTGGAGGTGGCAAAGGCCCTGCGGTTTCTCTGGGAACATTACGAACAGCAAGTCACCGTGGACGATGCGGCCCGGGAAGCCGGGCTATCGCGCAGTACGCTCGAACGGCGCTTCCGGCGCGCCATCGGACGCAGCGTGAACGAGGAACTGCTGCGCAAGCGCCTCGAGCATTGTCGCGAGTTGCTGCGCACTACCGATCTATCCTTCGTGGCGATCACGCCCCGCGTCGGTTTCCTCTCCAAAACCTACCTGCACCGCATTTTCCTCAAGCACCACGGCTGCACCCCGCAACAATACCGCAAAACCAACCAACAGCAGCTCGCGTAGCCCCCGTACCCACAAACTCCCACACGATATTCCAAGCTTATCCCCTGCATCATCTTGGCAGCCCAGTGCCATTTCTATACCCTAACACGCTCAGCCCATTCCTGATACAGACGTTTCAAAGCTTCGAATTGTTCAGGTAATTCCTCGCTCAAATCATGCAGCTCGGTGCGATCTTTCTCCATATCATAGAGTTCCCAGCGGCCATTTTGGGCATCTTCGACCAACTTCCATTTGCCGTGCCGCACCGCCCGATTACCGAAGTGCTCCCAGTACAATAGCTCATGCGGAGTCCCGGGGCTTCCAGAAAAAGTGGGTGCCAGACTCAATCCCTCCATCGGCTGAATATCCCGCCCCTCATACTGTTTTGGATATTCGACACCTGCAACCCCACAACAGGTAGCCATGATATCGATGATATGCCCGGTCTGATGGCAGATCGTGCCTGGTTCGGCAATATGTCCGGGCCAATTTATAATCATGGGCGTAGATATCCCGCCTTCATGCACCCAGCTTTTATGTTTACGGAAAGGCGTGTTGCTGGCATTCGACCAACTTAACCCGTAGCTGTGAAACGAATCGACCGTCCCCAGTTCGCCCGTCAAGTCGGGACGGAAGTTGGTTCCCAGGGCCGAGGACTCATGGCAAGCGCCATTGTCCGATAGAAACATGACCAATGTATCCTCTTCGCATCCCTTGCTGCGTAATGCATCCATCACCTTGCCGATGCCTTGGTCCATGCGGTCGATCTGCGCGGCATAAATCGCCATCTTATGATCCATCTCGCGTTTCTGTTCGTCGTCGAGCGCATTCCAATCAGCCGCGGCTTCATCCTGTTCTGACAGTTCCCAGTCTTCGCGTATCAATCCAAGTTTCACGAGCCGCTCATACCGCTGCTTGCGCAGTGCGGGCCAGCCCTTCATATACTTTCCGCGATACTTCGCAATGTCTTCCGGCAAAGCATGCAACGGCCAGTGCGGGGCCGTGTAGGACAGATACAGGAAAAAGGGCTGCTCCACGTCCTCGTGTTGCTCGATGCATTGCACCGCAAAATCGGTGAACGCATCTGTCGCGTAAAACCCTTCTGGAGGCGGTACATAGGCCTCGCCATCCTTCGCAAATTTGCGCACCAATTTTGCACTTTTGTCTTTGCGGATATCGAAATAGTTCATGGCGCCACTAATGAGTCCGTAATGGCGGTCGAAACCGCGATCCACCGGCCAATGGGGACGATCCTCGCCCACATGCCATTTGCCTGACATGTAAGTGGCATACCCCCCGCTCTTCAACGCTTCGGCAAGCGTGACGCATTGGTGATTGAGGTAACCTTGATAGGGCCCAGGCCCTTCATAGCCGATCATTTTGCCAACTCCGGCCTGATGCGGGTACAACCCCGTAAGTAGGCTCGCGCGTGTCGGACAGCATCGCGCCGCATTGTAGAACTGCGAGAACCGCACCCCATTCGCAGCAAGCCGATCGAGATTTGGCGTACGAATTTCGCTGCCATAGCACCCGATATCCGAGTAGCCCATGTCATCTACTAGAATCAAAACAATATTCGGTCGTTTCTCGTTCTCTTTTCCCATGTTTTTGCCTCGCTATGGAGCCATTCCGACCTTGTGCCACATGTCTTGTAGATCATAGACCGTTCCCGCATCAAGCGCAGCGTCTACCCCGAAGCAGGCAACTGCCGAACGGATACCATCCTCGAAGCCAACCAAAGGGGCTGCCCTTTCCTGCATCGATTTGCGGAGTGCGCGGGACATGATCCCATCCGCACCGCCATGGCCACCTCCTGCCGTTTTTTCCACCATCACGGCAGTTGTACGATCAATGCGTTTATATTCAATCTGCCCAGTCAGCACATCACCGCGGATCGTGCCTTCGGTTCCGCATAAGTACATGCGCCGCTCCTGGATCGCCGTATTCAGATTCGTATGGAAAGTAGCGCGTACCCCATTGGCATACTGCAGAATGGCAACTTGATTATCAATAATGCTTTTGTCCGATGTAAAGGGATTGAGGTTTTCCTTGCGCGTATAGATTCCCATACGCCACCAACCCTGATACGCAGGGTTACCAGCCTTGTTCGGGCCGATACGTTCGGCTTGATGTACATTCTCGGGTTTGAAGAAATTCAAGTCACCAAAACTTGCCGCACGCACAGGTGCACTGCCTGAAATCCAGTTCGCCAGATCAAAGTCGTGGCAGCATTTCTCAAGCAAATGCGTGCCCGCCCACTCGCGTTTACGACGCCAATCGCTCATGATATAACCGCCGTGATCGGGCCCAATCGTTTCGTTAAACTCAAACGATATCAGCTTACCAATGACACCCTCGTCAATCAATTCCTTGACCCGTGTGTAAAAAGGCGCATAGCGTAAAACAAATCCCATGGAAAAAAGCCCCGAATGCTTGTCGATCGCTTTTTTCAAAAGAACGCAATCTTCGATATTTGTCGTTAGCGGTTTTTCCGTAAACACATGTTTGTTGGCCTCCAGTGCCCCGAGAATATGCTCCTTGTGGTACACATTCCAAGAACCTACACAGACCCAGTCTATTTCCGGATCCTGCGATAATGCCAAGTGATCCTGATAGACGGTAGCGGTTGGACACCCCAAGCGCTTTTTGGCCTGCGCGATAGCCTCTTCACTTACATCGCAAAGTCCGACCACTTGGATCTGATTGTCGTGTTTGACGGTCCGCTCGACCACGCCAGTCAAACGTGCGCCACAACCAATCAACCCGATTTTTACCTTCTTTTTCTGTGCCATGTTATTATCTCCCCGGTTAGCTGATGTACGGATTAAAACATATCTTGCAATTTGTGCCTTGTTGCGGCTTTGTGATACCCTATTCCGGTACGCTGATCGTAAAGTTTTTGTATTGCGAGGACCGCGTGAACATATGCCGAATGCCGATTCGGCCTTCCATGACCACCGGGAATTCCGTGTTCCGGAAATGGCCATAAAACGCTTCATCTGCATTTTCGACGCGCATGTGTAGATCGCGGTCTGTCTTGATTACGGTGACCTTGTGCGGAACGCCCGGCTCAAATAGGGTTTCCGACTCATATTCCGGCTTTAGGTCTGTTCCACGCAACCCCTGCCCAGGCATATAACGGCGGGCCCGAAGATACGAGGATGTGGCCAAACCATCATTCGTGAAGGCTGCATACGAAATATGGTATAGATGCATGTTGTTGAAATAGGTTCGCATAGCGGGTACCTTGCGCAGTTCCTGCCATTCGCGAATGTCTTTCGCATGCGGTCCCTCTCCGCTACCCGTGGCTTGTATGAAGAGGATATTTACGGCGCGGTTTTCCTCGTCTAAGCGAGTATATTCAAATTCGATCTTCACATCACCCGCGAAGCTATCTTTTGTCCATAGCACCATATGGTGCGCATCATTGCGGAATTCGGGACCGGCAGTCAGTGTCATCCCATTCTCATCATTGGACACCGTACCGACTTCACCATCGAGAAACCACTTTTCCTGCCAGTCGCTCGTTCCCTCGTCATGGAACACGGTTCTCCAGTTCTGTTGGTCTGCCTGCATAAAAGCCTCCCTATCCGATGGTTGTTCCGCATAAGCGACGGTAGAGAGTAAACACACCGCCAATACGAATTTCGTTTTGTGTAACATCTCCCATCCTTTCTTCACTTCCCTATAATGATCACCATACCCACAAACTCCATGTTTTCCTCGGACAGCGCCATGTCGGCAGGTAATCATCAACCCCACTATAGCCGGAAACCCCGATAATACAGGATTTCGTTATGCAAAATACTCTTTGTACTCTCAAACTACAGAAAAAACGTGCGCCTTTCACTGCTGCACCGCTTCCGGTATTCTATTATCAACCGATGTGGCTGGAATACCTTATGCAGGCTTGCATCCAAAACGAGAAATTTCTTATGGTGACTTCATAGCAGAGTTTGTTATGACGAAACAACAATACATCCTAGCGATTGATCAGGGCACGACCAGTTCAAGGGTCATGATTTTCGATGAGAACGGCGATGTACATTCGCACGCCGGTGCCGAATTCACCCAGCATTACCCCAAGCCCGGCTGGGTGGAGCATGATGCGGAGGAAATCTGGCAAGTCACCCGCAAGGTGATGGATGAAGCCCTCGAAGCCGGACAATTGCAGCCTACCCAAATTGCCGCCATCGGCATTACCAATCAGCGCGAAACAGTGGTGGTGTGGGATCGCAAGACAGGTGCGCCCATCGGACGCGCGATTGTCTGGCAGGATCGCCGCACGGCCAGCCTCTGCCAGGAATTGTGCGAGGAAGGCCTCGAACCCGACTGGCAACAATGGACCGGTCTGCTGATCGACCCCTATTTCTCGGCCACCAAAGTGGCTTGGCTGCTCCAGCAGGATGTGAATCTGCGCGCTAGCACCAAGGCGGGAGAGATCGCCTTCGGCACGATCGATTCCTGGCTCATCTGGAAGCTGACTTGTGGTAAGAAGCATGTCACCGATATCACCAATGCATCCCGCACCCTGCTCTACAATATCCGCGAATGCCGCTGGGAGCCCCGCATCCTGCAACGACTCGACATTCCCGAAGCCATCTTGCCGGAAGTCGTTTCTTCCTCTGCAATCATTGCCGAGACCGACCCCTCAATATTCAATGGGCACTCCGTTCCGATTGCTGGCATTGCCGGAGATCAACAAGCCGCGCTCTTTGGGCAGGCCTGCACAACCAAGGGCCTAGCCAAGAACACCTATGGCACGGGATCGTTCGTTCTCTTCCACACCGGCACGGAAGCCGTACATAGCCAGCAACGGATGCTCACGACCATTGCCTGGCAGATCGGCAAAGAGCCTGTCGAGTACGCCCTCGAGGGAGCCATCTTCATTACCGGCGCTGCCATTCAATGGCTACGCGACGGGCTGGGTATCATTCAAAACGCAACCGAAACGGAAGCGCTTGCTCGCAGTGTTGATAGCAACGATGGCGTGTATTTCGTGCCAGCCCTAACGGGCATCGGAGCACCGCACTGGAATCCGGATGCCCGTGGTCTCATCTGCGGACTCACCCGTGGCACACACCGCGCACATCTCGCACGCGCGGCACTCGAAAGCATCGCCTATCAGACTGCTGACGTAATGGATGCCATGTGCAAGGAGGCTGGTATAGAACTCACCGAATTGCGTGCCGATGGCGGGGCTTCACGCAACAACTTTTTAATGCAATTCCAGGCTGATATTTTGAATGTACCCGTGGATGTGCCCGTCATTCATGAGACAACTGCTCTCGGAGCTGCCTTGCTTGCCGGACGCGCCGTCGGTATCTGGCCCAATCGCGAAACCCTTGCCGCACGCTGGAAGCTTGCCCACCGTTACGCCCCCTCCCTGCGCGCTGATAAACGCCAGCAACTGCGCAAAAACTGGAACCGCGCCCTACAACTTGCCCTATCGCCCTGACCTTAAAAAGGACCGCTAGCGCCTTCTTCCGCATCATGGTACAAATTAAAATCGATCGATCTCAGCAAGCCCAAGGGCAAGGATATACTACCGAAACTGTCGCTCTTTCCATGCAGTATATCGTCCGCAATCTGTTCCAGCTCTAGGGTAAGCCGCCCCCGCTCCATTAAGGACACACGTATCTCATTCCGGTCATGGCGCACCCGTTCGTCTTTCTCACCTGCCATGGTAATATCAACAATCCGGTCAAACGGGACATCTACGGTGGCATACTCCGTCTGGAATTGCACGGAATCATCACGAATCGAAAGAACGCGCCCCGCGAACGCATCGCCATTCGCAAAGCGAATCATGTCATCCTCGCGCCTTGTCTCCACCTCTTCGGTCTCGTCAGGCAGTTGCCCATCCCATTGTACGACACGGATATTGCTGATCAGCGTATCTGCTAAGTTGTGTGACCGAAAAGCAATACCCTTCATGCCATCCGCCAATTCCAACGGATCTGTCCACTGCCCAGCCCTTGTACCATCTATCAGCAAGGTGAAATTGCGGTTTACCCGATCCACGAACAATTGAAATCGCGCGGATCTGGCATCACCACCAAAACCCTCATGCGTAATTCTTGAACCAATAATTCGCGTTCCTCGATTCTGAATGGCACGAACTGCCCTGACGGTCAATCCCTGCACATTCAGCATGTGGGCTTCTTGATTTCGCAGCACATCCGTTGAATTGAAAAAAAAGGCGAAACGGGGATGTTCGCCAACCCAAGCCGCATCGAACTGAACTTTATATTTATCAGACAACCTTTCAATCATCCGGCCTATCGGGCGCTGATGTTCTGCATAGAGCACACCATCCGAATAGCGCCAGGATCGGCGATTTTGCGGATGGGAATCAAACGTCCACTCCTCCAAGCTGTTCGGACCTTCAAACAGAACATCGGAATTGACAAGTTTCGGTATGATTCGCAAAACCATGCTCCGTTTGACATGTAAGACGCCTCCGTACCGTGACTCAACCTGCAGCTCCTCATCATGCATAGCTAAAATGCGGCATGGCAATATATCTCCGTTTCTCAGATGCACGACGGCATCGCTGGTCCACTCCCGCGTTATGGAGCGAGGAGCGAGTTTGATATTTGCCAGTCGATCCAGTTGGAACATGAGCGCTTCTTTCGATGCTGTATGCTGCCAGGTCAGTGCGCTGGTCTCGAGAGAGGCCTCCGAAAGTCGCCCATGCATCCGGTCGCGATTCACAAATTTCAGACGATCCTCACCCTGAGGAGCGCCAAATACTGGCTCTGCACTACCCTCTTCGCCTGATTCCGCCGCATGCCTAACCGGCATGGGTGAATGGGTCAACCCTTCTTCCATAATCGGCTGTGCGGCACCTAACCGTATGGCCTGCACGCCCAATACAACTATCATCATATAACGCATCTTGCGCTCCTTGTGTTATCCTTTACCTTTCATAAATGGGCAGATACCGGTAATACAGCGCTAAAGACAATAATGCCGCAGATGTACCAAACGCATCTCCTCCACTGCTCCCCCAGCTTCCATCATACAGCTGGTTCGAAATCAATTGCGCGCGGTTGGCGGCACTCCAGCGACGCCAGAGCTGCATATCACCATGGAAAAATGCTTGCGAGGCATAATACAAATAATAGTAACGATGATTGCCGCCCTCTAGCCAGGTTTGATCGAGAAACTGCAGAGCCGCGCGGTGTTCAGCACTGCCATTGTTGCCCGTCATGGCTATCATAAGGGCACCGATGGCCGAGGAGGATGGCGTCGTGCCAGCCGCAGAGAGATATCCGAACCCGCCATTTTCGGACTGATGACTCGTAATCAGTTGCATGCCACGTTCGATGGCGTGGTCCGGCACTGTGATGCCGGCATTTCGGGCCGCCAGTAAGGCCATCAAGATTCCGCCGGTGATGGTCGTGTCCGCATCATCTCTTGTCGGGAGATATCGCCAGCCACCCGTAGGATTCCTTTCTTGTGCGGATACAATCAAGTCAACCGCCTTTTGCAATGCGGGCCCCAGCCGCGGATCTTGGACGACACCATATGCCTCAGCCAACGCAAGCGTGGCAAAGCCATGATTATACATTGTACGTCCAATAAATCCAGTTGCCTCATCCATATTCTCCAGGATAAAGTTCAGGCTCCTGCCTATGATACCGCTGTGTGGACCATAATTCGGGTCTTCCCCACGCGCCATTAATGCCAGCACCGCAAGCCCCACAACGCCCGGTTCCCTTCCGCGCGGCCCCCCCCAACTACCATCCGGTTGGTGATTTGCAACCAGCCATGCCACTCCGCGCGCATAGACAGCATCAACCTCGGCCGGTATCGGCTCTCCATGATAGACCATTAAATCCCTGGCCGCTGTTGCAGGATGGGAAAACAGGCTACCGACCACTAGGACCAGCAGTCCTCTCATTAGGATTACAAGCTCTCGTTTCATTGTGCACCATCCATTATGTTATAAAATTCCTGTAGTGCGTCGCGATACTCAACTGGCCAATCCTGCGCCACGGTTCCCCCGGCCCGCTCAACACCACGATCATCAGGGTCTGTACCATCAACCCATCCCGGTTCGTCCGCAGTCTGCGGTCCAGGACCACCCTCCATAAGACCACTACCCGGCATCGATCCCAAGATAGCCTGCATCATTTGCATGCCAGCCCCACCTTCGCCGTCACCATCATCCGATCCTGACAACATCTCGATAATCACAGTCTGTATAGCAATCACATCCGCATCCGCACGAGGTCGGTTCAGCAAGGCCGTGGCTTCATCCATCTCGCCAATCACGGCCAGTAGCAGTTCCTGCAAGCCCGGATGCTCGGCTGTTCCATCGAGCTCGCGTAGGCCCGCGGCGATGTCCTCCTGGATATCGGCCAAGCGCTGCGCAACGCGCGCATGCCTCTCCTCATCCGCAGTTTGCGAGGCCATACGCGTCTGCTCACGCAACGTCTCTTCACGCTGGCGTGCGCGTAATAAGCCGAATATGACTTCGATATCAGCATCCGACCATTCCTCCTCTTCGCCCTCGCCATCACCATCGCCATCGGAATCCTGCGCATCGCGCAACAGATCCGCCCATGCCAGAAATTGGCCTTCCCAATCCGCAGCAACGCCAATGGCCATGAACATCCTATTGTAGGCGATCTTTTCATGCAACGCCGCCAAACCATCCATTGTTTGCTTTTCCTGCATCTGTTCAAACACTTCAAAATAGGCGCCCTGCCTTGTGCGACTAAAAAAGCCCGGCAAGTCATCCTGGATGGTGCCTGCTTCATAGCGAGCCTGCTCTTGCAGCGCCGCCAAGGCCTCGATTTCCTCACGCTGCATATCGGATAATGCATCTGGCGCTAATCCCACGAATTCGGGTAGGTGATGTATCATCCGATCGTGAATTTGGCGCTCGTTTGCAGCCACCTGCCGCAGCCGATTGACGAAGTTTCGAGCAAGCATATTTTCAACTGTTTGGTTGGCAAGCTGCTCTAAGCGCCGCAGTTCCTCCAGCACCTGCTCCTGCAACTGCATGGCGCTTTCCAATGCGGGGGTCCGCTCATCCGACTGTGCGGCAGCCTGATCCAATGCCTGTGCGGTCATCGGCATATCGCCTTGCGCCAGACTTGTCAGACGCTCCACCAACTCCGACCATGTATGCAAAGCCTCCGCATCGATGGTATCGTTGCGCAAGGCTTCGTCCAGCAATTGCCGCGCTTCGCCCGCAACATCCATCGCCTCGGCCGCATTATCTAATTCTGCCTGCCTGCTGTCGCGTAACTGGGCACTCGTTGCATCGGAAGCCAGCTGCTCCGCGGGCAAGGTAGCCAAATCGCGACTGACTTCCAACAACCTTTCTTCCTCACGCGTGAGCGACTCGATCCGCGCATGCACAGCATCCATTCTTGTACGCAGCGCATCGGCATGTTCGACACGGTTCAGGATGTGTATCTCATGCTCAACCGATACGGAGGGCTCCCGCCCCGGCAGATAGTCGATGGCGTACGCCTGCAGCCGTACCACGGAATCCTCGGGAATCCCCAATGCGATTGCCGAAAAGGGAAAGGATGCCTCGAGCGTCACACGATCCGGTGCTCCGGTTGCGACCATGTGTCGTCCGTCCGGCAAAGGCGTTTCATGTTGGGATCCGGTTACACCGCTCCATTCTACCCATGTTTCCTGTACCCCGTAATCGTCATCTGCACGAACTCTAAACGTGAGCACTTCGTCATCCAACATCGTGATGACCCGTTCGACCCCGCGCATTTCCACGCGCGGAGCCTGATCCGCATGTAGGTCGGCACGCAGCACGTAGGGCGACGCACCTTCCAGACCATAAACGTCACGCCATGTAAACACATGTTCGTCAAGCAATGTTTCTGCCTCGATACCGGCATACACGAATGAATTCGACTGCACCGGTAGCGATGACGATTCTGATACATATACGTCTGCTTCCTGCAACGCCCGGCTGACTGTACCCGTCAGCGTAACCGTACTACCAGCAAGAAAGGAGGGCCGACCACTGCCAAGGGGCGTTACGAGCGGTTCACGCTGCAGATAGCCGGGCAACATCTCAACAGCCGTTACCTGCAGCAATTCGGGACGATGCATCGGAATGACCCGCGTCTGCAACGTTGCATCTCCGATGCGGATCTGTAGATCTGCTTCCTGCGTCAAACCCTGCAGATGCATGTCGGCCACGTTATCCTGCAAGGATGCACGTATACGCCCCTGTCCCTGCAAACGGCCGCTTGCAAAGGACGGTATCCAGCGCGATCCCGGCAGAACCCGGCTGGTCACCACAAAAGGAGCCCCGTGCGCGACATGCAATTGCGGCGGTAGCTCTGCAAGTTGCACAAACGTATAGCGTTCGATGCTAGCCAGGGGTCTCACCCATCTTGCCAGGGTATTACGTCCGGCGAGCGGGAAGATGATAGCTGGCAACAGCACAAGCAAAACCAGAAGAAGCAAGGCGCCCCCGGCGAGTCGCGCACGCCGCAACGGTACCGCGCGGACAAAATCATGCCGCGTGGCTTCTTTAGCCACTTGCGCTAATGCCGCGCGGCACAAGGCGGTTGACATACTGGCTTCCGTACGATGACCACTAGCTAATTCAACCGCACCGAGTAATCGGTCGCCCATCCCCGTCATATGGCGCTGGGCAAGTCGTGCCAGCGTGCGCAGGTCTCGACGCGGCCAGCACCAGTTGTGTAACCAATGCAATCCAAAGCAAACCCACCCCAGCATGGCCGATGAGATGAGCAAGACCCGCAACCAAACCGGCGCATCCACGAAGCGGTCAACATAGAGCAATACGCCGTAGCTCAGCAGAGCCAGACAAGCTACACCGCAAAGCGCCAAAAAGGTTTCCACACAAAAGAGTCGTCGTGTAAAGCGTCGCAACTGCCGTTCCAGTGCTTCCGGCAACTGGATTTCGTCATGCTGTCGCGCTGTATCCTGATTGATCATACCATACCTGCCCATTTCCGTCCCACCCAGTAGCAAGCCAGCAAGCCCACGAGCAAAGTGGCCCACAATGGATGACTCCATAATCGAAAGCGAGTCTCGACCGGTTCAAAATCCGGCAACATCCGGATGGCCTCCACCACTGCATCCAGCTCGTCCACCGCCCCGGATTGTCCACCGGTAATAGCGGCCAATTCCCGTAATACCTCTGGTCGCGCCGGACGGCCTACACGCTCTAACACGGGACTGGTAACCTCAATGTTTGTCTGCACCCGGCGCCCGGCTGTATGCGCCAAGACCTCGACCCCGAAATCGCCACCTTCACGCGGCACGAAGTTGGCCGTAAAGACCCCCCATCCGCCCGGTTCTGCCTGCATCGGCACTCGTTCGGTAGCACCCGATGGCGTCCTGATATTTGCCTCTACCGAACCCTCCGACACCGGCAGACCCGAAGCATCAAAAACGGTGGCATGCAGCAACATGCTCTCATCACGTGTTGGCGCGGATGGGCTATAGAAAAAGCGGATGCCATCCTCGTATGCCAAATGCCGCTGATGCGCCATCCAGCGCACGACCTGTCCCCAGAATCGGTAATGGTACACATCCTCGACCCCGCGCCGCCAACGCCACGCACTATCTGTTCCCATAAACAGGACCTTGCCGCTGCCACGCTCTGCCGCCACCAGCAAGGGTAAACGGCCAAAGCGGTTGCGCGCATTCGCATGCACAGCCAGTACTTCTGTTCCCGGTAAAGCCCGTTCCACCGGGGCATGCCAGTGAAACCCAGGCAGACCCCGCCAAACCGCCTCGTTCATATACTGGTCGGGCGCAAGCATCGTGAGAAGATGATTCGCGCCACGCGGCGTCAATCGCAACCTCGACGCTGTCTGACTGCCAAATCCTTCCGGGCGGTTTGTGTCGAACGCGACAGGAAATAATTCACGAAGTTCACTATCCAGCAGCCCCAATTGTCGTCCTTGCCATCCAGGCAGGAAAACCAAGCCACTCGCTTGTTGCTCCACCAAACCGCGCAGCATCGCTGCATCCTCCGGCCGCAATCCGTCCGCCCCCAGCCCGACATCCCCGAGAAACACGACATCATAATCCGAAAGCTCCTCGCGCGTGGCGGGAAATGCCGATATGTAAAGGTGCCCTTCCGCGGGTTCCATACCCGGGTGTAATAGCAAACAGGTTACTTCGACTCCGGGATCACGCTCTAACGCATTCCGCAGAAAACGATATTCCCAGCGTGGCAACGTATCGATGACCAGCACGTTCAGAAGCTCCCGCCGGATGTCGATACTGAACGTCTGCTCATTGTTATCCGCAAACATTTCGTCATCCTCTACCGGCAGCCGCAAGGTCAGATCATAGGTTCCTTCCTCGGGGGGCACGAACAGAATACTGTCCTGAAAACGCGCCATTGCCGGAATGTGCAGATCCCGCTGCTCCTGATACCCCTCGCCATCCTGCAGCGTAATACTCGTGCGCACATCGCGCGGCAAGCGGTTTTGAATTGTAAACGGGAGCACAATGTGTTCGTCCACCAAACCATAAGCAGGCGCCATCACGGGAAGCAGTTCCATATCCGGTAGGTAGGAGCCACTCCCGACCGTCACCCCGAATACCGGCACATCACGCAATGCGAGTTCCGTGGCGGCCTGTACCGGCGATTCTCCCTGATTCCAGTCTCCATCCGTAAGCAGCAAAACGGCACGTAAATGCGAATACCGCCTACCGGCATGCTCCAGCGCCTGATTGATATCGGTGCCTGGCTCCAGTGCCCCTTCGGTAGCATCGAAGGCGATACGCTCGACACGAAAACGCTCTTCAAGCGGTGCCCAGAATTCTGCTTCCCATTGCGCATCCAGCCATGCCGCCCGAGAAAGCACCTCATCATCGACCACGACATCCTCTGTTGCCATGCTGCCGGAAGCATCGCGAAGAATCGCGACAACGGGCTCCAGCGTGCGTCGCGCGACCCTTACACGTTCGGGGCGCAACAAGGTAAAGACCAGCAAAGCGGCTACCAGCAAACGCAACCCTTCCAGCACGATGAGCAGGCGGTTTCTACCGGCAGCACGCAGATTTCGGATAGCCTGCCAGATCAACACCAGCAGTAGCATGCTACCGGGCAGTAAGATTCGCAAAGCCGGGCTTACGCTCCAGAACGCCTCACTCATGCGGTCCTCCCTTCGCCCATCTTAGGCGGCAGCGCAGAGCGCTCCCGGCTCAAGAATCCCTCTAGCACCAGCCCCGCCAATGCCAGACATACCAACCAATACCAGATCTCGCTGCCATCCCGGCTCGCCTGCATCACGGCATCTGATCCATCCAGCAAGACAAATTGCACCTCATCAAATAATGCTTCCAACGTATCGCCGATCAGCACATCGGCCCGGTCCTCTTGCACGGGCCGGTTCAATGCCAGCAGCCGACTTCCCGAACGAAATACGCCAGCATGTATAGCAGGATCAAGCTGATCATCACCGCTGACCGGCAGCCAGACTTCATCCGCAGAGGATGGTCGCCAGTCCCCGGATACTGCCGTTCGGACTGCACCCAGATGCCGGTTACCCAACCGGATCAGACGTTGCACGAGTGGCACCAGCACCATGCCATCTCCCAAACTCGACCAGTCGGATTGCGGACGCGTCGAACAAACAAAGACATGCCCTGCCCCCAACTGTCGTTCCTCCAGAAAAACCCCGCCATCGGCAAATTGCGCCAATACGCGGCCACCTGCACCAGGCACCGATTGCTCTCCAAACTGAAACGGCTGCCGGCTTGTAATCGTCAATTGATCCAGCGGCAAATTGATGCCATCCGAAGTACGCGCCAATACCCCGTCTTGTTCATCCCATATAGGCACCCGGAAGGGAGATGCAGCGGTTGCCTCCTCTGGTTCCTGCCACGTAATATCCATGACCGAACAGGTACTAGCATGACCTGGCGGTAACAAGAGAACCACGCCCCCCGCTGCAGCAAAGGCGGCGGCGCGTTCGGTAGCGGCGGGGTCGTCGCCTTGCACAATCATGAGTGCCAGCGCCTCCATGCCAAGCCGGTCCGTCTCCGCTATTCCCACCACGTCCACATCACGATCCCTGCCTGCGGCGGCACGCCAGATTTGTGCATCCCGTGAATGATCATGCACCACGGCAACTCGTCCATCCAAGGTCTCTCCATAAACAAAGTAACTGGTATTATCGCGCGGATTCGCGTCTGCCGGTATCTCGACATGGCCCCACCCCAACTGCTGCCCATCGCCCGCGAGGTCCAGCTCCGTCGAAAAACGTAATACGGCTGTATTCTCCATCGCGGCATCAACTTGCAAACGGGAACCATCGATATCGATTACCAGCGGGACCGTGCGATCCGCAATCTCATCGGCCCGAATATCCATTGTCAGATGCAGCACAGCGTTTTCATCTGTCTGGCGCACCATTGCATCATGAACCGCCACCGCCATATTCATCCCATCCGATGCAGAAAGATCGAGCAGCAATACACGTACATCCGGTGCCATACGCGCCAGTTGCTCGCGCAGTGTTACCCATTCCCCGTCATCCGGTTTCCAATTACTCACTTGCCTATCCGTTGCCAGCAGAATTTCGGTGCGGCCGGTATCGTGTTCAATCACGTAGTCCACTGCCGCGCGCAGCAGGGCCGGGATGTCGGCTGCCGTATCCGTCGGGCCAGTCGAGGCTAGCTCTTGCACAACGGCAGGATGCCGTAACTCCAGCGGTGCGCGCTCCACATGCTCGATCAGGACATAGCTGCTGGCCGTCCGTCGCCTGCTGCCCATCTCCGCAAAAAATGCCAATGCCTGCTCCCGGCGCGATTGCCCCTGCTGCGTTTGCGTCTCCATGCTCGCCGATCGATCCAGCAACAGCAATACCGTATCCGGAGCCCCCCCCGCGAGCGCACCCAAACGCCCGCGCATCAATGGCCGACTCAATGCCAGGATGATCAACAACACAATCAGCATACGGCTGGCTAACAGCAACCAATGCCGGATACGCAGGTTGTTCGTCGAACGACGCGTCGCCGCCAACAGAAACGCCATGGCGGCCCAGTCCACCTGCCGGTAGCGCAAGCGATTCAACAAATGAATCACCAGCGGTAGGAATACCGCTGGAAGCCCCCAAAGCAATATCGGCTGTAGAAACTCCACGTCAACCCCCCGCCGTCTGTTGCTTCTTCAACCGCTTCAAGAGAAAGGCGGCAATGGCGGCCTCATAGTCCATATCCGTGAATACGCGATGGTAATCCACGCCGAATTCACGGCAGCCGTGCTCCATCGTCGCCAGAAAGCGATCCAGTTCACGCTGGTAGTCCGCTTTAATGACAGCCGGATCAGCCAGAATATGCCCCTCACCTTCCATGCCCGCAAAACGGATGGGACGATCAAATGAAAAATCAAACTCCTGCCGGTCCAGCAGATGAAACACTGCCAAATCATGTTTCCGGAAGCGCATATGCTCGAAACACCCAAGCAAGTCATCCAAAGGCGTCAAGAAATCCGAAAACACGATCACAAGTGCCCGCTGGCGGATCTTCTCCGAAAGGTCATGGATGGCCTGAATGATGTGACTGCGTCCTTTGGGCTGGACTTCAGCGACTGTATCGAACAACACCCGCAGATGCGCGGGAGAATCGCGCGGGGGAATTTCATGGGTGGCACCATTGGAAAAACAGACGAGCCCGGCGGCATCCCCCTGATGCACGAGCAGATGTGCCAGCGTCGCCAGCATCCGCTTCGCATAATCCAGCCTGCTACCATGGGCTCCTGCATAGCCCATCGAACCACTGACATCCAGCACCAAGCAGCAGCGTAGATTCGTATCGGCCTCAAACTCCTTAATATAGAAGCGGTCGGTACGCGCAAATACCCGCCAATCTACATGGCGAATATCATCCCCCTGCACATATTTGCGATACTCGGCAAACTCGATACTCGATCCGCGGGTAGCGCTGCGATGCAACCCTGCCACACTGCCTGCCATCGGTATGCGCGCTTGTAGCGTCAAGCGCGATAACCGACCCAGCACTGCTGCATCCACCAATTCTGTTGATACCTTCACAGCCAAGAATTACGCCTCCGAGGTTTCGGCAATTAACCGCTTGATAATTTCCTGGCTCGTGATGCCTTCGGACTCCGCGTGGAAGTTCGTCAGAATGCGGTGCGCTAATACGGGCCCAGCCACTGCCTGTACGTCTTCCATGCGCACCAAATAACTGCCCGTTAGTACCGCACGCGCCTTGGCGCCCAGCACCAGATATTGAATGGCGCGCGGCCCCGCGCCCCAGGTTACCCACTTCTTGACCCAGTCCGGTGACTCCGGCAGCAAGGGACGCGAATTGCGCACCAGATCGACGGCATAGTCGTATACATGATCCGGCACCGGCATCCGCCGCACGACATTCTGAAAGGCAATAATTTCGTCCGCTGAGATAATTTCACGTAACGGTGGCAAACGCGCGCCCGTGGTCTCCCGGGCAATACGTTGTTCCTCCTTACGACCGGGATATTCCACATGAATCAAAAACATGAATCGGTCCAATTGCGCTTCCGGAAGCGGATAGGTTCCCTCCTGCTCAATCGGGTTCTGTGTTGCCAACACGAAAAACGGCTGATCCAGCTCAAAAATATTCGATCCCGCATTAACGCAGTTCTCCTGCATCGCCTGCAGCAGGGCTGCCTGCGTCTTCGGCGGTGTGCGGTTAATTTCATCCGCCAGGACGATGTTTGCAAAAACCGGTCCCTTCACAAACTCAAAGGCTCGTCGACCGGGCTGACTCGTCTCCTGCAAGATATCCGTACCAATAATATCCGAAGGCATCAGATCAGGTGTGAACTGAATCCGGCTGAAATGCAGCGACATCGTATCGCTCAGCGAATGAATCAAAAGCGTCTTTGCCAACCCGGGTACCCCCATCAACAAAGCATGTCCACGCGCAAAAATGCAGATCAGCAATTTTTCAATCACATCATCTTGGCCTATGATGACCTTTGCCAATTCGGTGCGAATCTCGGTATGCAAGGCTCGTAAACGATCAATCGCCGTAACATCCGCTTCCTTGATCTCTGGTTTCGCCTGTCCGTCTCCCTTTTCTGTCATCCTGTTCTCCTGTTTCTCCTTGCAGTCATTCCTTAGATTGTCATTTGGATCTATAGATCCGGGATGTAGCGGTGCTTCACAAACACCGGACGCACATCCCTATGAATCGCCGTTAGCCGCCTGACTGGAAGCCTCCGCAGCCAGATCATCCTCAGCAACATCATCTAACACCATCGTCGATGCAGGCAGACACGCAGCGGTTTCATGTCCATGCAACCGTCGATGCGCCACGCAATACAAAAGCCTGATCATGATGCTCTTGCACCACGAACTCGTTCGATTCACTAGCACAAACGTAACGATCAGAGGATTTCAAACCCGATCCGAAAGCCCGCTTGGCCTATTAGGCACCGACTGCACAACCTTCACCGCTTGATCCTTGTTATCGAAGTGTTGCATCCGAAAACATGACAAATTCATTTTTTTCAATTCATAAAAGAATAGCAAGCAAACCTATGACAAACAAGTCCGATTGCGCATAAAGTGCATTTTTGTCCCGCTGCGTACAAATGACGGGGTTCTGCTAACCGGGAGCAAGAGGAAAAGAATCCCTGTTCGCGACGGGATCGCTTGGATATCCGCACACTTCGATGATACGCAAGCGCTCTGATAACGGCCACCATACGCGCTTACCAGCGTTTCACTTGCGTAGCGACTCGCCCTTGCTATTATCGACTGATCCTATTGGCAATACGGTATCGCAAAAATGGAGAATCATCGGGTTGCGATTGGCGACGCAATGTATCTTGCTATCACTTGAGCAGCATCATAGAGTTTTGCGAAGGGATCCAAAACAGCAAGAAAGTAAAGAAGCATGCATAAGAATCATGGGCCTACCATTGTGAGCGGTTTGCAACGCATTGCCGCTTGGACAGGGGGAAAACACAGCGTAACCCTTTTTGCTACCATTCTCTTCCTTTGCGCCCTGCTTGTCAGAATCTATGCTGCAGTCTACTACACGATCTCTACCTCTACGGATGTCGCAACCCACGCCATGATGGTGCAGCACGTCGCGGAAGGTAGACACTTTCCCGCCATTTTCTATAATTCTCCCTATGTCGGAACGCTTGAAGTATATGTGGCAGCATTGTTTGATTTGTGGATGCCGCATTCACTACTGCCCTCCTTGCTGGGCTTTACCTTGCTATCCTTTCTCGGGGTCCCTGCCTTTTACCTGTTTGCGCGTCGCATCTGCGGAAAAACCGTGGCCCTGCTCGCGCTAGCACTTCTGGTGGTTGGGCCACCGGAATTCTTTTATCGTTTTCATTTTATTGGTTATCCCAGTGTTTTTCTATTCGGAATGATTTGCTGCTGGCTGTGTGTCGATTTGATTGATCGCGCGAAACAAGGATATGCGGTTTGGCTTCGTGCATTCTTGCTGGGCGTGGCGGCAGGACTCGGCTGGTGGACCAACAGCTTGATTGTCGTATACCTGATCCCATGCGCGCTTGTCCTGACATTGGGGATTGCGCCGCGCCATTGGATTCCCATCGTGGGCCATGGCTTGCTGGGTTTTTGCCTGGGGGCAAGCCCTTGGATCCTGTATGCAGTAGCACAACACGAAGCACTGCAGTTTGTGACAGATGTATCATCATCCCGGTCGCTGGCATACAAATTGCGACTCGCCATCACCATGACGCAGGAACTCATGCAATTTGCCTTTTCACTGGACAAGCCACTTCGCACCGCAGCTACGCTTGCCTGGACACTTCCGCTCCTTGGCACGGTTCTATATGCATGCAAAAGAGTCTGGGGGCAACGCAAGCACATCACTTCGTTGGATGTTCGCTATCTACTGCCTTGGTGCATCATCCTTGCCAATATCGTGATCTGCGCCATGTCCGGCAGATTCGTGCATGTGCCCGCCTCGCGTTATATGCTTCCATTGTATCCTGCCGTCGCATTGCTGGCGGCACATGGCATCCACATGTTTTACGTGAACCACGCACGCATAGGGCGTTGCTTGGCAATAGCCTGCCTGAGTATCATCCTGGCTGGACAATGGATACAGATTCCAAACTATTGGAGTGCAAGCTATCAAGAGCGACGCGCGACACGGGAAACCACCATTGAACAGCTTGCCGCTTTTGCCAAGGAGCATAACATACAGGCCTATTATGGAGATTTTTTTGATCAATGGTTATCGTTTGCTACAGCGGAAACGATGACGATCACCAGTTTCCCCAATACGTTTGACCGTTACCGGCCCTACCGAGACGCGGTCATACTCAACCCCGATATGGGCGTATTGAATCGGTATTTCGGCGTTGAGCATTTTATCCATGCGACCGATGCAACCGCCCAATCGCATGACGTTGGCGGATATCGAATCCATTGGAACCTGCTGCCCACCAATGCCCAAATCGAAGTTGTCCCTTTGGAAGCCATCAGCACAGCAGCATGGAACACCGGAGAGGATGCCTTCGCGCTCTTTCGTCAAAACCTGGACGACCCGATCAGCTGGGGACATCTTCGGAATCAAAGATTTGAACATGGCGAAAAAACGTTGCATGTACGTCTTTCCTCCCCGCATGCACTTGCTGGCCTGCGCGCGTGGGGCCCATCGGGAACGTGGGGAGCTGTCACACAAGTAGAAGTTGCAACGCCGCATGATACACGTCACGTCGTTTTCAGCGAAAAGCCATTCGAGGATTGGTTCTGGTCAGAACAGTACCCCTTTCTCGCAGGCCCCCTTGCGCGATTCGAAGCAAGATTCGAACCCATCCAAGCAACAGAGGTCTGGATTACCGTTCCCGCAGTCATGGAGTATGGCTGGCCACTAGTGACTGAAATCCAATTGCTGGAAGCGGCAACCGCTGACGCTGCTCCCCAGCTTCGCGACAATCACTTGGACATGCTTGCAGGTGCCATAGTTGCGGAAGCAACCCATCACCAGCCTAGCTGGATTTATACGCCACGGGCCGTCGCAGAAAGATTGCGTAGATCTGACCCGCACCTACCCACCATTCTACCGTCTGATCTATATGAACAATATGAAGGCGTGGATCGTTATCCACAACGGCCCCTTGTGCGCATGGAGACACTGGATGGCGCCTTCTTGGTTGTCCCATTAGCAGATATCTCCCGCAACAAACACCTACTAGCAGAACAAGGATGGACCTTGGATGTGATACGCGATGTGGACTCATATGCCATTGTACAAGTTCGCGCACAAGCCCCCTATCCCACCAAACACATGTATTGGACCGAAAATGGTACCTTTGCGGCAGCCCATTACTTTGCAGCAACGGATGATGACACGCCAAAAGACGTACAGGTTTTTTCAGGCAACATACGGTTTGGTCGTGGCCCCCACCGACAATTAATAGCCGTTTCTTTTTCCGACGATACACGCTCCCCAGGCGACAATATAGCGGTGCAATTACAATGGCACTGTGCGGCGCACCTCAACCCGAGAGAATGGGCTGTATTTCTGCATTTCGTGCAGGATGGAGATATCCGTTTCCAAGGGGATCATGTTTGGTTGTACGATCTTTCGCTTGATGCGATTGCAACGCAACCGGAAAACTGGCGATTCGTTTCCGAGGTCGATATTCCCATACCAAAAGATATACCAGCGGGTACCTACAATCTGCACATGGGACTGTATCACCGCGTAACGGGAGAACGTTTACGACCGCGCATTGAGGAAACCACGCAGGGAGCCCCAGAACACCAAAAACGATTTGTCCTATTTCCTGCTGTATTGCAGGTGCGTGTACCCGAGTAATGCACCCTACCCACGAAAGCGTGTATCGCGGATGAGCTTCCATTTGGCGCATCGAAACTGCAAAGACGTCAGCAAGCATCCCAGCCCATAGATGGCACTGCGTCGGAAGTTAATCGAGGAGGCTTCTTCGAAGTATTTGGTCGGGCAGGTAACTTCACCAATGATGTGGCCCTGAAACAAAATCTGCGCGAGCATTTGATTATCGAACACGAAGTCGTCCGAGTTACGGTCTAGCGGCAAGCTTCGCAGCAAATCGGCAGAAAATGCGCGGTAACCCGTATGATATTCTGACAATTTCGCACCCGTCATAAGGTTTTGAAATGCTGTAAGTACACGGTTAGCCATATACTTCCACAGGGGCATGCCGCTTTGGAGCGCCGCCCCACCTAGAATCCGCGATGCAAGCATGCAGGGATACAGATCATTGGCAATGACAGACACCATGGCAGGCAACAGTTTCGGGGTATACTGATAATCGGGATGGACCATCACAACGATATCCGCGCCTGCTTTCAATGCCTCTTGATAGCAGGTTTTCTGGTTGGCTCCGTACCCTCTATTCTTATTATGTACATGAACGTGGGTATGCGGCAAAGAGCGGGCCAATGCCACGGTGTCATCCGTACTGAAATCATCGACCACGATCACGAGATCCACAATGCCTTCCGCCATCACTTCGTCATAGGTTTGTTTCAGTGTTTGCGCCGCATTGTACGCTGGCATCACAACAACAATCTTCTTGTTTTTATACATGGTTCCGTCCTGTCATTTTCCCGCCATAGTAAGAGAGTAGCATGCTACAATACGACAGATACGAAGCAAGAATGTTTCATTTTCTGCACAATAACAAGACTTATGATATGCGTGCGGGATTGACACAACCGGCAGAATATGCTCGGTTTCCAGAAAGGAACTGATGACATTTTTCAAGGAGGTACGGCATGCGAATGCATCTTTTTTTCATGGGGTTATCGTGTATCGTATTCGTGAATATGGCACATGCTAGCACGTCCAATTTTTTTAAACAGGTCGGAACCGATCCCATCTGGGAAGAAATCATTGAAGCCAACCAGATTCCTATTGGAGAAAATTCACGCGCTGGTATCACAGGTTCGGTCGTTCGCGTGAATCACGATCTGGTACAAGAAGGCTCGTATGGCAATCAGCCTATCGAGCAAGCCATCCGGATTCACACGGTTGGCAACAGCTTCATCCGACGTAACGAATTCTACCGCTGGAGCCGCTGGTATCAGGAAGATGGCAATACGCAGATTTTCCGACTCTTTGCGGGCGAATACAATGTCCGGAATCAGCGCCCCAACTCAGCACGCATAGAAGCATTCAGTGCCCATCGCTGGCACAAGGGCGATGGCTGGCAGGAATGGACCGGACGTGTAACACTGGTGAATCCTGTCGGATCCATTTTCCAGATTAAAGCCCCCGGGCCCGTCGATTGGCCTCTCATGATCACGGCTGCGGGTACCGACGCGATCAGCATTAACCGCCGACATCAGGATCGTACCCGTGTAGAAACAGGCCGCCAATTCGATCTGCGTGTTCGTGACAATGGCTATGATTATGAAGTCTATGTTAACGGGAACCTCGAAGTTTCCGGCAGCTTCGATCGCCAAGGCTTACACAACACCTTCCGCTGGGGCATGTATGTGGGTGGACGCACCCGCCCGGACCACGATGCCATGCTACTCGTCACCGGTGCCACCGTGACCCCAGGGGAATAACGGCAACACATCGTGTGGTGATTGAATCCTTTTCCAAACAATTCGTGGCATAACCTTGGCTACAAGTCAGTTTCAGACCGACCAATAATTGATGATTTGTACGAAATGTGTAATAATACATGTTTGGTTTCGATATGATTTATTATGAAAATTGGACTATTAACCGATATACATGACGGCGACACAGCGGAAAGATCGCGGCGTTGCGATATAGCAACCATTCTGCTAGATCGGGCCGTACGTCGCCTGAATGAATTGGAACGTCCTGATATTACGCTGGTTCTCGGTGATCTGCTTGACGATGGTGATTTGCCAGATGCCGACGAGCGGCTAATTGCTCTAAAGCAGATACTCGATAAGCTCAAATCCCCCTACATTGTGCTTCCCGGTAATCATGATGGCGATGTAGATAGGTTCTACCAGGTATTTGATAGACCCAAAGACATGGAAGAAATCGGCGGGGTGCGCTTACTTCCTTTTATTGATGAAGAACAGCCGCAGTGGTGTGCCAAACGCGTCCAGCCAGATATCGACAGAATCAAACTGGCACGCAAGGACTTCAAGGGTCCCATTGTTTCGCTCCAGCACGTGTGCTTATTCCCCCCCGAACGAGCGCATGCTCCTTTTAATCTTACAAATGCTCCTGCAGTCATTCGTGCCATGAAAGAAGCAGGTGTATCACTTTCCGTTAGTGGGCATCATCACGAAGGAATCGAGGATATCCGCGAACATAATCTGCTTTTCGTAAACGCTCCTGCACTTTGCGATTCGCCCTTTACTTATATGACGATCCAGATCGATGCGCAGGGGAAAGCTGAATCCCGTCGGCATAGCCTGGCTATGCCCAAACGCTTAAGACTCCTTGATACGCATATGCACACGCAAATGGCCTATTGTAGCGAGAACATGGATGTGGCCAAGATGGTTGCGCTGGCCGATGATTTCGGGCTTGCCGGCATCTGTATTACGGAACACTCCGGCCAGCTATACTTCAACCGTCAAGCATACTGGAAAAAGCATTGCCTGCAGAATGGTATGGATTCGGCGCAAGCAGAAGACAATCGGATGGCTGAATACCTAACTTTGCAAAAAACATTTGCAGCAGATAATGTCGTCTTCGGGCTGGAGGCTGATTGCGATTTCAAAGGCAATCTACTGATTGCTCCCGAGGACCGCAAACACTTCGCGCACATCGTAGGCGCACTGCATGGTCTGCCGCGCGTGCTCAAGGATCCAGAACAGGCGCATCTGGTGCATGATGATTTTCTGTTTATGACCGAAAAAACGCTTCAGCAGAATGTTGTATCCCTCGCGCATCCCTTCCGGGTATTCCGCCGCAGCCATTTGCCCATTCCCGAAGAGTTGTTTTTGCCCGTTTCCAAACTACTGAAACAGTATAATGTCGCCTGCGAGCTCAACTTTCACACAAACCTTCCCCCCGTACCTTTTGTAAAGAACTGTCTGGACATGGGTATCAAATTTACGTTTGCCAGCGATTCGCATAACTTGTCGGAACTAGGCGACTTTGCGTATCATATTGACGTTTTACAGCAAGCAGGCTTTGATGGGGACCTTCGGGATATTTTGTTAATGTAGTGTCGGGTGTCGGGAATAAGGGAGTTAGAGATTATGCGGGAATTTGAGCATCAATTTGATTTGTTTGTTGTTGGGGGTGGGATGGCTGGAACCATTGCGGCCATCACAGCCGCGCGGCATGGGGTCAAGGTCGCGCTGGTGCAGGATCGCCCTGTTCTGGGTGGCAATGCCTCCAGCGAGATCCGCATGCATATCTGTGGCGCCCACGGCAAAGGCAATCGCGAAGCAGGACTACTGGAGGAAATGTTTTTAGAAAACCATTATCGCAACTACGAACCCAATTATTCTATCTGGGATAGTGTGGTATATGGCAAAGCAGCTTATCAGGAGGGGCTAACCCTATTCCTGAATTGCTCCATAGATCGTGCTGAGATGGATCGCAGCGACCCCGAAAATCCGCGCATCAAATCCGTTACCGGTTGGCAGCTCACCAACGAGACGCGCCACACGATTCACGCCAACTACTTTGCCGATTGCTCGGGCGACGGTATTCTCATTCCGCTTTCCGGAGCGGAACACCATGTAGGCCGCGAGGCTCGCCACGAATTTAACGAAAGTATTGCGCCTGTGGAAGCTGACAAGAAGACCATGGGTATGAGCTGTCTGTTCCAAGTTCGTGAATATGCAACACCACAGGAATTTATTG